>JAHFEK010000007.1 GCA_023248495.1 Nitrospinales bacterium | reverse complement strand
TGACCGGCAAAAACGGCGAAACGCTGGAGGCTCTGCAAACACTGGTGGAAATCTACGCGGGACGTCTTAACGGCGCAAAACTTCCTTTCGTGGTGGATGCCGAAAACTACCGGGCGCACCGCGAGGAAAAACTGCGCGCGCTGGCGGAAAAATCGGCGGAAAAGGCCGTTTCCACGGGCAAAAAGGTTTTCCTTGGCCCGATGAAACCGTCCGAACGCAAAACAATCCACGCCTTCCTGCAAAACGATTCACGGGTGAAAACCCATAGCCAAGGTACGGGGGATAGCCGCCAGGTGGTCGTTTACCCGGAAAGGTGACGCCGGTGGCGGCGGAATTCCGCGTTACAGAACGGCTATTGTTCCCGGCGGCAAATACCGGTAGAATCTATCCGATGATTTTAAAGGGATTAGGGGCACCATCCCGTTTGCCCGGTAAGGGACGGGCACGGTGAAAAAGACATATTCGGAACCAACCGTAGGAATCAAAATCGGCACTCCGGAAGCCGACAAGCTCATCATTGAATATGCGCCGCTTATCAAATTCATCGCGCAACGGATCGCCGTTCGTCTCCCACCCCACATCGAATTGGATGATCTCACCAGCGCCGGGGTGATGGGGCTTATCGACGCCATCGGCAAATTCGATCCGTCAAAGGATACGCAGTTTAAGACCTACGCCGAGATCCGCGTCCGCGGCGCCATACTGGACGAACTGCGGGCGCTGGATTGGGTGCCGCGGTCGGTGCGCCAGCGCGCAACCGAAATATCGCAGGCGTATGCCGCGGTGGAACAACAGATGGGCCGCGCCGCCACCGACGAAGAGATCGCCGCCGAACTCGGCCTGCCGCTGGAAGAGTTTTATAAACAGCTTGGCAACGCAAAAAGCGCGCCGTTACTGAGCATCGAAGACCTCGGCGGCATGGGAAAAGACGGCGAAAAGCGCGACATCATGGAAGTGCTGGCCGGATCGCCCGACACCGACCCGCAGATGATGGCCCGCGTGACCGAAGTGCGCGAAATCATCGGCCGCGCCATCGACCAGCTCCCGGAAAAAGAACGGCTGCTGGTATCCCTGTACTATTACGAAGAATTAACCATGAAAGAAATCGGCGAAGTGCTGGGCATCACCGAATCGCGCGTTTCGCAACTTCACACCCGCGCCGTGATGCGTCTGCGCGGCAAATTGCTCCGCTACATCCAAACCGACGACGACCTGCGGGACTGACCCCGCCGCGGCATCACTCATCTTCCGGCGTCCGGGCCGGAAGGGTAACGGTGAAGAGCACTCCGCCATCGACGTTCCGCGCGCTGATCTCCCCATGATGGTTCTTGATAATTCCATGCGAGACGGACAACCCCAAGCCGGTTCCTTTCCCTACCTCTTTTGTAGTGAAGAAAGGGTCGAACACCTTGTCGACCGCGCCATCGGGAATGGGGGGGCCGTTGTTCCATATCCGCGTCTCCACATTGCCACCGGCGTGAGCCGTGCTGATTTTGATGAACCGCTTGCCCGGCTGATCCTTCAGGAAAAAGAACGCGTTATTCAAAATATTCATGAACACCTGCTGGAGTTGATACTGGTCGCCTATGATCCGCCGCAGATTAAGATCGTAGCTTATTTCCAGTTCCACGTTATTCACCCTGAATTCGTACTCGACGATATCGGTGGTCGCCCGCAGCACGTCGTTGAGCGCCACCTCCGCTTTTCGCGGCTTATGCCGGTGGGAGAATTTCAGCAGGTTTTGCACGATGCGCGAACAGCGGATCGCCTCGTTGTGAATTTTTTTCACGTCGGCAAGCGGCCCCTCCTGCCCCTTGAGTTCCTCCAGCAGAAATTCGGAGTAGCCGATAATACCCGCCATCGGGTTGTTCAACTCGTGGGCGATGCCGGCGGCAAGCTCGCCGATGGAGGCAAGTTTTTCGCTTTGCAGCAGTTGCGACTGGAGATTCCGGTTCTCCGTTACGTCGATGACAAGTTCAATCATCTGGGCCACCGCGCCCCCGGCGTCAAACACCGGGGTCGCGCTGATGAAGTAGTGGCGGGTATCACCCGGGCCGACCGTGATGCTTGCCTCCTCTTCAATTGCTTTGCCTGTGTTAAACGCGCGCATCGCCAAACAGTCGTTCACCTTGCCGACGAGGCAGAGCAGACAATCGCCCTCACGGCGCAATGTTTTTTCAACCACGGCAAAGATGTCGTCATAACGGTTGTTGCTCCATTCCAGCCGCAGGCCGGGAAGGAACACGGCGATGCCGGCCCCCACCGAACTCACAATACGTTCCATATTCTCTTTTTCACGCCGCAGGTTGAATTCGTATTCGCGGCGTTCGGTCACGTTGCGCAGATAGACTTGGTAAATGAAGCCGGTACCGTCCTTGCGATGCAACAGCGCCGTGCTGTTTTCAAAATGAAGGATGCGGCCGTCCGCCGCGGCAATCACCTGCTCGATGGTGAAAGAACCTTCCCCCCCCCCCAGCCCGCGGACGCGTTCCATGAACTCGTCCGCGTTGTCCAATAACTCGGCAAACGGTTTGCCGAGCAATCCCTCGCGTGATGTCCGGCCCAACGTATTCACCGCGCCGGTGTTCACCTCGATGATAAGAAGCCCCGCATCGAGGATAAATATCGGATCCGGGTCAGTCTCGATGAGCATATGGTATTTGTTTTCTTCCGCGGTCAACGCAGCGCCCATGAGGGTCTTTTGCTCCGCCACCAGCCGTCCAATCGCCATGCGGTAGAGCGTAAAGCCCCCCAGCACCACCAGCAGCAGCAGAACCAGGACAACCGCCGTGCGCATTCGCTGCACATTACGCACGATCCCCATCACATCGCCAAAACCGGCCTCGGAAACGATTACCCACCGGTTTTCCCCCAGATCCATCGGCATGATGGCGATAAGCTCGCGCTGCGCGCCGCCGTGCGCCATCAGATCGTACGCGCCCGCCTCTTTGTTCAGCAAGGCGGCGATCTCGCCCGCGTGATAATCCTTCGACATCACCAGCGAGCAGAACACCAAATCCCCGCCGCGGTCGAAAATCCACCGATGGTCGTATGACTGCGTCCCCTTGTCGTAGTCGGATATGACGTTTTCCACGAACGCGAAATTGACGGATACAAACAGCCGCCCCGCCATTTTTCCCTGATGCAACAGGGGTACCGACACATCGATGAGACGCGGCAATGCCACCCCTCCCCCGGCGGCCGCCGCCACTTCGTGCGGCTTCGATATCAGGGAACCGCGCTCCCCCAGCTTCCCGGCGGGCTGGAAAAGCCCTTCCGCGCCGGGCTGGACCGTCTTCACCCCCGATCCGGGGTTTACCATAGTAATCAGCGGTTGGCCATTGGCATCGGTGAGGGCAAAGCGGAGAAGCGAGGGGTTTCGCTCCATAAAAGGGCGCGCTTCGTTTTGGACGAATTGCGTGAGGCTGGGGGACGTCTGGTTCAGTTCGCCGGCGGCAAGGCGCCCGGTAATGCCCATATCCGCCAGGCGCAACGCGAATATTTGCAGCATCCCCTGGGCCGCGCCAAAATGATCGGCGATATGGCTTTTAAGATGCGTGGTGAGGCGGAACTGTTCCTCGTTGAACTTTTGGGCCATGTAGCGCTCGATGTTGCCGCCAAGGCTGTCGAATACCAACCCTATAACCACCACAAACGCCACGAGACAGGCGACCGTGATGCCGAAAATGCGCTGGATTTTCTTTTCCGTCATAGACCGTGAACCCCAATCTCTCATCTCGGAGGATTTAAATAAATCCATCCCCCGGCCCTACTCCCATAAGGTAGTATTGCATAAAGGTATGATGGCGGAAAAACATAATTTAAAGACCCAAAAGGCGTTTTCCATCGGCCGCGCCATCGCGATACTCCGCCAGGAAGCGCCGCGCTATACCGTGCCGATCGTGAGCCACTATTTGGCATCCCCTTTTAAAGTGCTGATTTCCACGCTTCTTTCGCTTCGCACTAAAGACAAAACCACCGCCGCCGCCGCGCAACGGCTTTTTGCCCGCGCCGATACGCCGGAAAGCATCTTGCGGATTCCGCTGGATAATCTGGAACAGCTCATCTATCCGGTCGGTTTTTACAAAAACAAGGCCCGGACATTGCACCATGTTTGCCAAACACTGCTGGAAAAATACGGCGGCAACGTGCCGGGCGGGCTGGACGAGCTTTTAACGATAAAAGGGATCGGACGGAAAACCGCGAACCTGGTGGTGACGCTTGGATTCAACCTGCCGGGGATCTGTGTTGACATCCATGTGCACCGCATCTGCAACCGCTGGGGATACGTCCACACCGCCGCGCCGGACGATACGGAATCGGCATTGCGGAAAAAGCTGCCGAAAAAATACTGGATTGAATTTAACGACCTGCTGGTGACCTACGGGCAGAACGTCTGCCTGCCGGTTTCGCCGCGCTGTTCAACATGTCCGCTCGCGGGGTTCTGCCCCAAGACCGGGGTCGCGCGCCACCGCTGATAAAACCGCGCGATTACTTTGTCCCGCCAGCCGGTGGCGCGGCGGGATGATTCCGGGTGCGGTAACGTTTTGGCGATTCGGCAGAAGGCGTTTGCGCGGCCGGGGCTTCTTTCGTCGCGGCGGTCTCCGCCGCCGGTTGCCCCTGCGCCGGCTTTGCGGGCGGGGCTTCCACGCGCGCGGTTCGCCATGTGACGCTGTAGGAATAACCGGACAGATCCGCGGCGGGCACGTCGGCCACCCGCGTCACTTTTGCCGTTTCCCCGGCATTGAGCGCGCCGTCCGCGCCCACCGGGACGTCGATTACTTTTTTGGCATTCTTTGTTTTGATCTCGATACGCAGCTTTACATCCTCCGCCTTGCCGTTCAGTCCGTTTTTCACCTCGCCGCTGAAGCCGCATTTTCCATCTTCGGTTGCGGCCAAATTGAGGGAGAGCACGGTCACGGCGCCGGCGGCGGCGGTTTTTTCCCTGGCGGCGCCATTCTCGGGTTCGGACGGCGGAGATTCCTTGAGCACCATCACCGCGCTGGCGGAAAGCCTGAATTCGGGCGGGACGTCATCCATGGAGTTGGTGAAACGCCGCTTTCCGGCGGCATCGGTGTACCGGTACATCTTGTATGATTCGGCCGAAGCTTCCGCGCAAAACCAGAGTGCCCCCGCTACGCAGAGGGCAGGTATAAAGAGCTTTTTCAACACAGGGTATATTCTACCCCACCGGCGGGTGCGGATTCAAAATTTGGGCAATTCCGGCCATGAATCCCGTGGTCAAACAGCCGTGTATTTTTATCATTGATGCTTTACACCGCCGCAAAGCGGACGTATCGTGGATACGGGGGATAAATGTGTCCCTTTGAGGTACGGCCATGAAAAAATCTCAAAATATCCGCCCGGCCGCCGTGGCGGGGATGTTCTACCCCGTCGATCCGCAAACGATGGCGGATGATCTGCGCGGCTATCTCGGCGCCGGGTCCCCGGGAGACGCGCATCCGCTGGCCGCCATATCGCCCCACGCCGGATGGTATTACTCCGGGCATGTCGCGGGGGCCCTTTTCGCGGCCATCGCCGTACCCGGCCGGGTGATTCTCATCGGGCCGAATCACCGGGGAATCGGCGCGCCGCTGGCGCTTGATCCGCATGACGCGTGGCAATTCCCATTCGGCGGCGTACCGGTGGACGGGGAGACCGGCGCGCTCCTGCTCCACCACTGCCCGTCATTGAAAGAAGACGCCGCCGCCCACGCAAATGAGCATTCCTTGGAAGTGATCGTGCCATTCCTTCTCGCCAGGAACCCGGACGTGAAGATCGTCCCCCTCTGCATCGGCACGCACGATCCGCGCAAACTGGGGGCGCTGGCCTCCGCCGTGGCCCGTTGCGCGAAAGAAACCGGGGCGCTGGTGGTGGCGAGCACCGACATGACCCATTACCTCCCCGACACGGTGGCGCGAACCATCGACGGCAAGATGATCGAAACGCTCAAATCGCTTGATCCGGAAAGCATACTTGCCGGCGCCCTGGAGGAACAGGCGCTCTGCGGCGCCGGCCCCGTCTATGTGGCTGTGGCCGCCGCCCGCATGAACGGCGCGCGGGAATTCGGGGTCATACGCTACGCCACGTCGGGGGATATTGAGGGAAAGCGGGACGCGGTGGTGGGCTACGGCGGATTCGTTATTTCCTGAAAAATCCGCCCCAGGCGTTACGCAACGCGGCGCCGCCATAGAACAGCAGAAGCGCGCACACCGTCCAATTGAAAAAACCGCCGTGGCGCATGCCGCGGATGGCGAACGTCACGCCGAGGCCGATGAAAACGGCGGCGAGCAGCAACGCGAAGCCGGATCTAAAAAATCCTTTGACCTCCTCCGTCGGCGGCTGAAAAACCAAAAACGCGCGAATGTTGTTCAGGTAGGGGTAGATATGGCCTTTGAGCGCGGCCGCGGGGCCTTGCAGCTCGGCTTGGCAATACATGCATTTCTGCTCGCTGGGGCGGTTGGGACAACCGCAGCCGGGGCATTCGACAAAGTGAAGCTTATCGGTACCGCCGCCGGGTTTGCCCCCACGTCTGTATATCATGATACTTCTGAATCTAACACGCGTTTCAAAAGTTGTAAACCGATACGTTTGCTCCCCGGCGTAAAACTCTTTTCCAGCCGCCCGACGAGCGCCAGCAGGTCGCCGACGGAGCGGCCGCTCCGTTCCAGAATGTAGCCGAGCGCGCGGGGAGTGAGGCCGATGCTCCGGTCTTGCGCTATTTTCCGCAAAATGTCCGCGCGCTCCTCGTCGGCGGGCCTTTTCAAGGTCACCACCATGCCGGTCAGCAGGCGGCTGGAGAGATAATCGGGCATTTCCGCCTTGGCGGGGGAGGTTTTCATCGACACCGCGATATGGCCGCCGGTGGACGAAAGCGCATTGAAAAGGTTGAAGACCTCCTCATGCAGGTTTTTAGGGGCGGGAACGGCGTCAAGGTTGTCGATGCAGATCAGCGGAAAAGCGGCGGCCTCCCTGAATAGCCGGGTGGTCTCCCGTTCCGTCCATCCGGCCAGCGGCGCCGCGTCGATAAACGCCCCCCGTTCCCAGTTGAGCAGAATGCCCTTCAGCAGGTGGGTCTTGCCGCTTTGCCGCCGCCCCACCACGACGAAAGCGGCGGGGCTTTTTTCGGTAAAAGCGCGGGCCGCGGCGAGCGCGGCGCGGTTTTCAACGCCGGGATAAAAGCGGTTCAGCGCGTAAAGTTTTTCCTCCGGCAACAGCAGCCGCATCGCCATCTGTCTCGGCGGAACATCTGTTTTTCCGGCCACCGCTCCCCCTCTCAGTAAAGTTGTAATATTACTATCACAGGGTATATTATCCCCTTGACATATCCGGCGGTTGCGTATAGCATCCATCGTTGAAGGGCTATTGTAGCCAAAAAGAGGGTTATGCCGCCATCGACGACCGATATTGCGCAAATAAAAATACTTCCCCCGGCGCTGGCCAGCCAGATCGCGGCCGGCGAAGTGGTGGAGCGCCCCGCCAGCGTCGTCAAGGAACTGGTGGAAAACGCGCTTGACGCGGATGCGGCCGCCATCGAGGTTGAGATATCGCTTGCCCGCCGACGCATCAGGGTAAAGGACGACGGCTACGGCATCGCGCCCAATGAAGTGGCGCTTGCCCTTAGCCGCCACGGCACCAGCAAAGTGGGGGACACGGCGGACATCTTCGGCATCGGCACATACGGTTTCCGTGGCGAGGCGCTGCCCTCCATCGGTTCGGTCAGCCGTCTTACCCTCACCAGCCACCGCGCGGGAAACCCCGCGGGACGGCGCATCGTGGTGGAAGGGGGGGAGACGCTCAGGATCGAGGATGCGCCGCCCCTTAAAGGCACCGAGGTGCTGGTCGAAAATCTTTTTTTCAACACCCCGGCACGGCGAAAATTCACCCGCTCCGACGCCACTGAAATGATCCAGATCACCGCCAAGGTGGTGCAGGCGGCGCTCAGCGCGCCGGGGGTGCGGTTCAATTTTATCAAAGACGGAAATCGGGTGTTGGAACTCCCCCCAGCCGCCACGCCGCTTGAGAGGGTGCGCCAGATTTTCGGGGCCGAATACGCCCAGAACCTCGTCCCGGTGGCGCACAAAGAGTTCAACATCGCCGTGTCCGGCCTCGTCGGCAAGCCGGAGTTCACCCGCGCCACCGGCATCGATCAGTACTTTTTCATCAACGGCCGTCCGGTGAAAGACATGCAAATCCGCTCGGCGGTGCTACGGGCCTTTGAAGACCTCTTGCCAAAGGGACGCAAGCCGGTGGTCTTCCTCAACATCTCGATGCCGCTCGAGGTGGTGGATGTGAACGTCCACCCCGCGAAAACGGAGGTGCGTTTGGCCGACCCCGGCAAGGTCTCGGAAGCGGTGGTACGGGCAATACGCGGCGCGTTTGGGCGTTCCGCCACGGCCTACGCGCCGACTGGCGGCGCGGCGCAGGGACACGGCGATTTTCCCTCCCATGGCGGCGATCCGATCCCGCAGGGGGAGGGCAAAGCGGCATTCGTCCGCACCTTCGAACTATGGCGTCCGGAGCGGCAATCGGCTCCTTCGGTGGACGGCACGGCGGAAGGAACGGAACAGATCCACCTGGCAAACGCGCATGGGCGGCTTTCGCCGGATGCCGCGGTCATCGGGCAGGCGTTCGACACTTTCCTCCTATTCGAAGAGGGAGACCGGATCGTCATCATGGATCAGCACACGGTTCACGAACGGGTTCTCTATGAGCGGTTCATGAAGCGCTACCTCGAACACGCGGTGGAACGGCAGGGGGTATTGGTGCCGGTGACCTTTTCAACCGATCCGAGGCTTGCCGAGGTTGTCCGCGCCCATCTCAAAACGTTTGCCGATATGGGGTGGGGGCTGGAAGAGTTCGGCGAGAGGGAATTTGTCATACGGGAAGTGCCGGCCATTCTGGAGGGAAAGGACTTCCCCCCGATCATCACGGAGATGGCGCAGACGCTGGCGGATGGGCGGGACGAGGATTATAAAGACGTGACGGCCGATTGCGTATCGCGTATCGCCTGCCGCGCGGCGGTGAAAGCGGGAGAGACGCTCAACCGCGGGGAAATCGCCGAACTGGCGAAAGAGCTGGCCCGCACCGCCCTGCCCTATACCTGCCCGCATGGCCGCCCGATAGCTTTCTCGCTTTCGCGCGATGAGCTGTGGCGCTTCTTCGACCGGGGCCGGTAGATCGATCCCAATTGAACAAGGGCAAGACCTTCATTTTTTTCGTTATTATTTCGCCTTTCAATTTATTAGCATATTTTGCGCAAATTTAATCAAAAATCGGGTAAAATATGCCTTCATATCGGAATTTCTGCATAAAAGGAGTTGGAAACAATGGAGATTACCGCCTTGCGGTCAGGGATGAAAGTGGAGCTTGCGGGCAAGCTATACGTCGTGGTCAGCGCACAGCATGTGAGCCCCGGCAACAAACGGGCGTTTGTCCGCGCGCGCATAAAGGATCTTAAAACCGGACAGTTGCTGGAACAGACGGTCCGGGAAGGAAACGAATTCAAGGTGCCGGATTTTGATGACCGGCAAATGCAGTACCTGTATAAAGACTCGCAAGGGTACCATTTCATGGACAACGAAAGTTACGAGCAGACTTTCCTCTCCGAAGAGCAGGTGGGGGACAGCTGGAAGTGGCTGCAGGAAAACACCATGGTGAAAATCCTGTACCACAACGGGCTTATCATCAGCCTCGAGATTCCGCTATTCGCGGAGTTGGTGGTGGTGGAAACCGACCCGGGCTTTAAAGGGGATACCGCCAGCACCGCCACCAAAGCGGCGAAGCTCTCCACGGGAGCCTCCATTCAGGTGCCGCTTTTTGTCGCGGTCGGCGACAAACTGAAAATCGATACGCGGACCGGGGAATACCTCGCGCGGGTATAAAGGGGGATGGCCGGTTGGCAACCGGCCAAAAAAATGGCCGATGCGCCCATAAAGGGGAAATACATGGATATTGAAGAACTTAAAAAACTGGTCAAGCTCGTCGAAAAAAGCGACATTCGGGAACTGGAGATAGACGAAGACGGCCGCAAAATCCGAATCGTCAAAGGGGGCCAGGAAGCCGCCCCGATGATGATGCCAATGCAGTATCTGCCGCCGATGCAACATGCCGCACCGCCGCCGCCAGCGGCCCGCACCGCCGCCCTGACGCCGCATGGCGCCGAAACGGCGGTTGAGGTCGAGGACGACGGAAAATACCACCGGGTCAACAGCCCGATGGTTGGCACCTTTTACCGCGCCTCGGCCGAGGACGCCGAGCCGTTCGCGAAAGAAGGGGACATCGTCAGCAAGGGACAGACGCTGTGCATCATCGAGGCGATGAAGCTGATGAACGAAATCGAAAGCGACATCGGCGGTCGCGTGGTGAAAATCCTCGCGGAAAACGGGTCGCCCGTGGAATTTGGCGAGACGCTTTTCAAAATCGAACCGCTTTAACAGGCCCTTCCATTTTAGAAAGGACCTGACATGTTTAAAAAAATACTTATCGCCAACCGCGGCGAAATCGCGGTGCGCATCATACGGGCATGCAAGGAGATGGGTATCCGCACGGTGGCGGCCCATTCCACCGCCGACACCGAATCGCTCGCCGTCCGCTTCGCCGACCAAAGCGTCTGCATCGGCCCGCCGGAAGCCTCCAAGAGTTACCTCAAAATCCCTTCGCTCATATCCGCGGCCGAAGTGACCAACTGCGACGCCATTCACCCCGGCTACGGCTTCCTTTCGGAAAACGCCGGTTTCGCCGAGGTCTGCGGCGAATGCGACATCACCTTCATCGGTCCCTCGCCCGACGCGATACGCCAGATGGGAAACAAAAGCGTGGCCAAAGACACCGCCAAGGCGGCGGGCGTGCCCACCGTGCCGGGAAGCGACGGGCCGTTAACCTCCGAAGAACAGGCGATTGAAGTCGCCAGGCAGATCGGCTTCCCGATTATCCTGAAGGCATCGGCGGGCGGCGGCGGCCGCGGTATGCGCATCGTCCGCGAGGAAAGCGATATCGGGAGCCAGCTCAGGCTGGTACAGGCCGAGGCGGGCGCCGCGTTCGGCGATAACACCATCTACATGGAAAAGTATGTCCTGAACCCGCGCCACGTCGAGGTGCAGATCATTGGCGACAGGCACGGCAACGCGGTGCATCTGTTCGAGCGCGATTGCTCCATCCAGCGCCGCCACCAGAAGCTGATCGAAGAGGCCCCATCCCCCGCGCTGGACGCCAAGCTGCGCCACAAAATGACCGAGGCGGCCCTCAAGCTGGCCCGGCACATCAACTATTACACCACCGGCACGCTGGAATTCCTGCTGGACGAGCGCGGCCACTTCTACTTCATGGAGATGAACACCCGCATACAGGTGGAACACCCGGTCACCGAGTTCATCACCGGCATCGATCTCATCAAGGAACAGATCAGCGTCGCGGCGGGACTCCCGCTTTCGTTTAAGCAAGAGGACATCAAGATGTCCGGACACTCCATCGAGTGCCGCGTGAACGCCGAGGATCCGGAGAAATTCCTCCCCTCCGTCGGCACCATCAAGGAGCTGTACATGCCGGGCGGCCCCGGGGTGCGGGTGGACAGCGCCATCTATCAGGGCTACAAAATACCGCCGTATTACGACAGCATGATCGGCAAGGTGATCGTGCACGCCGCCACGCGCGATGAGGCGATACACCGGATGATGCGGGCGCTGGGGGAAATTCACATCGCCGGCGTGAAAACCACCGTGCCGCTGCTGCACAAGATCATGCACAGCGCCGAATTCAAGAGCGGCAAGGTGAGCACCAGCTTCCTCGAAACCTTCCTGAAGAACCAGGCGGCGGCGGGCTAGGCCGGAAAATCCTGATCGTTTCCGGCCCCCGCCACCCGGGGAGGGGAAAAACCCAAAGTTGCCATCAGGCTTGGCGTGCATGACGGCGCGCGGGAACGGGCGAAGGGGGTATTAGCCGTTCAACGCTTTCAGCACGGTATTCCAATTTCGCGTTGTTACGCCCTTCCCGTATTCTTTTTCCAGGATATTCATCGCCTCCGTCGTTCCTTTCCCCTTTGAAAGATCAAGCACGCTGAAAACTTCCAGGGATGTCGCATGAAGAATACGGAACTCCTTTTGGGGCGTGGCAAAAGGAATGGTGATGGTCCGCGGCTTGGCCTTTCCAGGGAGGAATGTCACATACAGCCGGGTATCCGGCGTTGCCTTGATCCCTTTGAACGGTTCTAATGATTGAAGTTTTTTAAGGTCGTCCATGCTTCGCACCATAACGCTGATGTCTTTGCTGAAACTCTTTTTCAGCGCCGCTTCCATTTCTTCGGCCAGTACCTTCCTGTCCGCATGATCGGCTTCAAAAATCACATTCCCGCTGGCAAGCAGGGTACGCACATTCCTGAAACCCATTTGTTCGAAGGCTTTCTTAAGATCGGCCATCTTGATGACGGCATTGCCGCCAACATTGATCCCGCGCAAGAACGCGAGATATTGGCAACGGCCGCTTTTGCTTGCCTTCAGCACGCAAGCGGTTCTCCCCGATCCTTGCGCAGCGCGGCCCCTTTTGAGATTTTCATGACTTGAAGTTTATCACGCTATGCGCGGAGCGGGGAGAGAGAGAGAAGGAGCGAAGCCCATGAGCAGTTGCCTGTTCAATGGCCTGGCAGGCCCGCCCCCCCGGTCGCCGCCGGTAACGCGCCGGCGTTCCGGGCACATGCATCCTTGAGCCTTCCGCGTATTTCGTGTTCTAATAGCTCAATCCGTTTTATGCTGTAGGGATGGAATGGGCTAACCATATTGATAATAGGAGCAGGACTGTGATTCCCTTGCGTGACGCGCTGAACCGCGCCCTTAAATCGGTCAGGCTGCAAAATGTTTCCACTCTCGCCCAGATCAGCGCGCACTGGCCCGCGATCGTGGGCGAGCGTCTGGCGGAGGTATGCGATCCCGCGTACATCGCCAAAAACACGCTGGTGATCCATGTCCACGACCGGGCGTTCCTCGAGCCGCTGAACTACGCCCGGCTGCAAGTGCTGGAAAAAACACGCAACGTCATCGGAGTAAACAACAACGTGCAAACCGTAACCGTGAAATTCGCCGATCGGCCCGGACTGCCGTTCCCCGCCGCCGCAGAGCGGCCGGCATCCACCCCCCTCGCGGCGGCCGACGAGAAACAGATAAGCGCGGCCACCGCACATGCCGCCGACCCGGATCTTCGGGAATCGCTGGAACGGCTATTCCGCGCCGGCGCGTGCAGCGGCAGGAAATGCGCGGCGATAATTGCCGCCGCCTGCCTCTTGCCGGTGCTGTCGGCCTGCGCATCGGGCGGAACGTCCCCGCACAAACCGCCTCCGCCGGAAGCCGCGCCGATGGCCGCGGGGGAACAGCCGGCGACCTCGCCCGGCGATGCGGCGAAAAAGACTGAGCGGGAGCGGCAAGGGTATATGCACTATCTCGGCGCGCAAATGCTGATAAATGAAAATAAGCTTCCCGAAGCCCTGGAGGAATTGCGCAAGGCGGTAAAAGCCGATCCGGCCGCGGTCGCCGTTTATCTGGACATGAGCCGCACGGCGCTGGCGATGGGAAGATTCCGCGAAGCGATCGACGCGGCCCAGGAAGGGCTGGTCGTCAATCCGGATTTTGCCCCGCTCAATGCGTTGCTGGGCGGGATTTATCATAGTTCCAAGAACTACACGCAGGCCGAAAAATATTTCCGTAAAACGCTTGCGCTGGATCCCGCGCGCACCGAAATCCGCCTGAGCCTCGGGGTGAACTATCTGGAAATGAAACGCTACGATGACGCCGAACGGGAGCTTTTGCTGGCGCTGAAGGAAGATCCGCAATCGCAGGCAATCATCCTGTACCTCGCGCGGACCTATGTGGAGATGAAACAGTACTTCAAGGCGGAGGAATTCCTCACCTCCCTCATCCAGAAATACCCGGGATTCACCAAGGCGTATGAAACGCTTGGGTGGGTCTATCTGACCCAGGAAAAATACGACCTTGCCATCGATACCTATAATAAATATCTGGAAACGGATCCGGGAAACGAAATGGTGCGGCAGCGCCTGGCCAATGCCTTCCTGATGAAAAAGGATTACGGCAAGGCCTTGGACGTGTACAAGGAAATCGAAAAAAGCGATGCCGGCACCAACGATTTGGCCCTCAAAATGGGGTTGCTGTACTTCCAGCGCGGCGAATGGAAGGACGCGCTGGAGAAATTCCAACTGGTGAGACTGAAGGATCCCGCCAACGAAACGGCGCCGTATTATATCGCCCGGATTTACGAAGAGATGGGAATGCACCGGGAAGCCCTGGAGGTCTGGGGGGAACTGGTTAAGGAGATAGGCAATAACGAAGCCGCCGAGATATTTGTCCACATGGGAAGCATTTACGAAAAGCTGGGGCAGCTGGAAGACACGCGGGCAATGCTGGAAAAGGCGCTGGCGAAGAATAAGGATAATCCCGATATTCACTATCTGATGGGCGTGATACTGGTTAAATTGGAGAAATATCCCGCCGCCGTGAAAAGCATCAGCCGGGCGATCGAATTGGCCCCCGGGCGCGCCGACTTCACCTTCTATCTTGGGGCTACATACGAGAAAATGAAAGAATACGACAAATGCGAAACCGCGATGCGCAAGACACTGGAAATAAATCCCAGCCACGGCGACGCGATGAACTACATCGCCTACCTGTACGCGGTGCAAAACCGCAATCTGGACGAGGCGTTGCAGCTCATCCACCGGGCCCTGGAGATGGAAGCGGACAATGGATATTACCTTGACACCCTCGCGTGGATATATCACCAGCAGGGAAAAAAGGATCTGGCGCACGTTACCATTAAAAAAGCGATAGCCAACACGAAAGAAAAAGATGCCACCGTGTATGAACACCTCGGCGACATCCTTTGCACCCTCGGCAAGTTCGACGAAGCGGCCGACGCTTTCACCGTTTCGGTTGAGGCTAAAAATAACCCCGCCGTGAAGAAAAAACTGGACGACGCCAAGGCAAAAGGGACGAAATAACCCTCGCCGGGTATGGCATGAAAAAACTGTCCGCGCTTTTGCCGCTTCTGCTCATCTCGTGCGCCGCGATAACGCCCCGCGCCGCCGCGCCTGACGCCCCGGAACTTGCCCCGCTGCTGTCCCAAAACCTTTGCATGCCCCATGCGCTGATGACCGGCAACGCCACCCTCACCGTTGGCGGCGAGCGGCTGGCAGCGCGGGTGGCCCTCCTGGTATCGCGGCCGGGCCGGCTGCGCCTCACGATGGGCGATACGCTGGGAAGCACCTGGTTTCTCGCCACCGCCGACGAAGAGAGCCTTTTTTACGCGGCGCCAGCCCAAGGAGCGCGCGAAACATTCGCCCGCCGCGAGGGTGCGCCAATCCGCCTAGGGGGAAAACCCTATTGGGCCGAGGACTTTATCGACAATCTGCCCCCCTGCCTTGATCCCGCCTTTTTTACCGAAGGAAACGCCAACTATTCAAATAAAACGCTGCGGCACGAACGGAGCGGAGTAACGCGCCGCTGGAAATTTTACCCTAACGGACGGATCAAAGACCTTTTGTTGCTCCGCCCGTCGGTGGCCCCGATCCTGTTCGAGTTTGCATACGGTGAAGGAGGGAATACGTTCAGCGTGATAATTAACCGCGCGGCGGAATTTCATTTTACCCGGGTAACGGAAGTTGACCCGCCGCCGGTTTCGGCGTTCAGGCCGCCGGAAGAACGGTAGAAACGCTTGTATTCCCCATGTTTTACCTTATAATGAACGTACATGCCGCATAAAATAAAGCCAATGAAAAAAGCCCGGCCGGTTCTGGTCGTTGACGACGAATACTACGTCACGCGCGGCATCTCCTACCTGTTGCAGGACGAGGGACTGGCTTGCATCACCAAAAACGACTCGGACGGAGTGATCAAGCTGGTGGAGAAGGAACGGCCGCAGGTAATCGTGCTGGACATCAACATACCGAAAGTGGATGGTTTTCAGATCCTCAGGGAGCTGCGCCAACGCAAAGAATTTGACGACGTGGTTGTCCTGATCCTCAGCGCCCGGGGGCACGAGGAAGATATCCAAACCGGGCTCAAGCTGGGAGCGAGCGAATACATCCTGAAGCCATTCAATCCGCTGGATCTGCGCGACAAAATCAAAGCCGTCTACGCCGCGAAACGCGGGGGCTGAGCTTCGCCCGTTTAGGCGCTATTTTTTCCGGAAGACCGTGACGCGGTTGCGCCCGGCCGACTTGGATTGATAAAGAGCCTGATCGGCCAACTCAATGAGGCCGGATACGCTATCGGCGATATCACTGTCGTCCGGATACGCCGCCACCCCGATGCTGACCGTAAGCTTGCCCAACGGCTGAAATTCCGCGCCGGGAAATTTGACTTCTTGAACCGCCTCGCGCAAGCGCTCGGCAAGCGCCGCCGCATGGTCTTTATTCGTCTTGGGAAGAATAACGGCGAATTCCTCGCCGCCATAACGGGCGACAACATCGGTTTCACGCATCGCAATCCGCATGATTTTCGCAATTTCGATCAGCACCTCGTTTCCCTTCAGGTGACCGTGCGTATCGTTGAATTTCTTGAAGTGATCCACGTCAATCATACAAAGCCCAACCTGCTCGTTGTGGCGCTCGGCCCGTTTGAGTTCCGTCAGGAGCGTCCGGGCGAAATAACGATGGTTATACACCTTGGTCAACTCATCGGTCACCGCCATCTCCTCCGCCCGTTCCAACATCAACACTTTTTCCACGGCGCTGGCGGCCAAAGCGCCCAATAAACCCATCAGGTTGATTTCACGGCCGGAGAACTTGCGCGGACGGAAATCATCGACATACAGGATGCCGACAATTTTGCCCTCAGCCTTCAGCGGCACCGCCACCAGCGACCGGAACCCCTGATCCTTGAGATGCGACGTGTCGAACTTTGTATTATTGTCCAGCTCTTCGATGACGGTCGGTTCGTTGTTCGACAGGATATGGGCGGTAAGCCCGCCGGGCCGCACCTTCCAGATATGCAGGGGGGGCTTTTCACCGCGGAAACCCATAACCACGGCCATCCGCATCTCACCCTTTTCTTCATCGAACAGCGCGGCGGAGCCGGCGGCCATTTCCAGCAGATTCATCGCCGCGTCCACGATCAACCTAAGCGCATGATCCGATTTCTCCGCGTTCGCCAGCATGAGGCCGATGTTGTAAAGCAGCATCTGCTCTTCAAGTATGCGGTTGGCGGCCCGCTCCCGCGCCACACGCTCTTCCACCATCCGCCAAAGCAAATTGGCGGTCATCCCTTTCACCACTTCGGTTTCGGGACGGTTGAGCTTTTTCAGAAAGGCCTCGACCTCCGGATCGCCGGTGGCATCGACGACGATATCAAGGCGGGGGAGGTTGAAAAGTTCCTTAAAGTCGGGGGTGGTGAAGATGCCAATCTGTTTTGCCCATTCGATGCCGGGACCGGCATGACTCCGGCTGGAGACCCCTACGATTTCCACATCGGGATCTTCGGCAAACATCTTGGCCAGCGGCAGACCCCCTTTTCCCATCCCGATGATGGCGACTTTAAAGCGGCCCACCGAATCCTTCATGGTTCTTTTACGCCTATCCAGTGCGTGCCGCGCACTTCGTTTCCCAGCCAGCTTACCGAATACGTGTGGCAGGCGCGGCACTCCGCCGCACGGGCGGTTGCCGAACCGGCATAGCGTTTTTGCGCGGCGGGAATATGGGCCGCCGCGTCAAACGACTGATGGGTGTGACAACTCATGCAGTATTTGATAATGATTTTATCGGATTCTTTCCCGGTGGTTTTTGATCCGAAGGCGCTCTCCACATCATTGGTCGCGCATGCCGCGCAGAGGAATAACCCGATTGCCATAATAGCCGTGATGCCGAACCGATTCCCCATCACTATAAAATCTCCGAAAAAATGGCGGCAAAAAAGCCTGCGGTATTCGACCGTTCCCCCGAAAAAGCTTTCCGCCCCCTTTTCCCGTGGGGCGAAATAATAAACAGATGCATTCTACTACCAAATGCGATAACGCGCGCCATCTTTTGCTGTATCGGCTTGCGCGGCGGCTCAATGGCAACTTGCTTGCATCGGGGAAGGGAGGGGGAAATTTGTCAGAAGACGATTATGGCACTGCTTTTGCTCTTTACCTGCGACAGAGAGTAGTTCTGACGGTCTTTGAGGAGGAATTTGTTTTGAAAAAGTTAATCGTTGTTATGGTGTTTTTGGCGGGGTTGTTGACGGGGGCCATCCCGGAGGCGGCCGCGGCTCCCATCGCATTTAAGGATATAACCTCCTTCACCGCCGGGAATCAGTTCCGCGTGGCGTTGGCATTCGATTCAAGCCCCAAAACCATTGTTAAATATTACGAAAAGTCCGTTCAAGTCGACATACCGGGGGGCCTTGTCAAGCCGGCCCAACGTCAGTTTTCAGTCAATCATGCCGGGATCAAGGAAATCGATCTCTACCAGATAAATCCTTCCCTTTTACGAATACGCATCTTCCCGCAGGAGTCGGTGGCCGCACTTAAAAAGAGTCTTTCGTTCGAATCAAACGGGGAAAAGCTTGTGTTTGCCATCGGTGCCAAGGCGGCTCCGGTGGCGGAAACCTTGACGCCCTCCCTGACCGAAGCGTCAAAAAATCAGGCGGTGAGCGAAACCGCCCCCACAAATGATGGCAAAGCTCCGGAAGCAGAAGCCGCCCTATCCACTGGGGCGGCCGCCAATGAGGAAGCCGGCGCCGGAAACGCCGCGCCGATGGCCGCCGAGGATGCCGAACTGATCGCCCGCCTGCAAACCACATTGAACCAGATCAAAATGGAAAGCGAACCGGGCAAGGGAAAAAACGATAGCGGCGTAAAAGAAGCCGGCCTGCTCCCCGCATTGGACAAACCGGCACTTCCCCAAGCGCCGTCGCTGGGTGAAGCGTTCGTGAAGATCGGCAGCGCCCTGGCCGTGGTGCTGGCGCTCATCCTCGTCATCTCCTTCGCGGCTAAAAAATACCTTGGCGCGTTAGAAGGGGGTTTCGGCGGCAAAAAACAGCTCAAGGTGCTCAGCAGCCACTTCATCGGCGTGAAAAAAAACGTCACCATTATCGAAGTGGGGGGCGAGGTGCTGGTGCTGGGCGTCACCAACCACAACATCAACCTTCTGGCCCGCTACAGCGAGCCGGAAAAAATCGAAGAAATAAAATTCGCCCACCGGCTGCCGAATAAGCCGATGGGCGTATTTAAGAAATTGCCGTTCATGGGTTGGCTGGAAAACCGCCGCAAAGCGCAAAAACCGGTAAACCCGGCATTTGCCCGGCAAATCGCCAGCTACGAGGAAACCATCAAAACCACCGCCCGCGCGGAGGAGCCGGAGGGAAACGGCATTCAAACCCGGAAAGATGAAATGGTTTCGGATGTCGCCCGGTCAATCGCCGGCAAGCTGCGGACGCTTCAGGGACAAGGCTGACGGGAATGAACATGAAAACGCTATTGGCGGGCGCGGTATTGGCCGCGTTGTTGCTGTGCGGCGCGCCCGCGGCGGAAGCCGCCGGCCTGCCGACAATCAGCATCGGGATGCAGGAGGCGGGCCAGCCCGACCAAGTGGCCACCGGCATCAAAATACTTCTCATCCTCACGATCCTTTCGCTGGCCCCGGCGCTGCTGATCATGATGACCGCGTTCGCGCGCATCGTGATCGTGCTGTCGTTCCTGCGGCAGGCGATGGGAACCCAGCAGGTGCCGCCGAACCAGATGATGATCGGGCTGGCGCTTTTTCTCACCTTTTTCATCATGGCGCCGGTCTTCAAGCAGATAAACGAGAACGCCTACCAGCCGTATTCGGAAAACAAAATAGGGCAGGAAGAGGCGCTGACGCGCGCGATGAAACCGCTACGGTCCTTCATGTTGCGCCAGACGCGCGAGAAGGATTTGGGGCTTTTCATCAGCTTGGCCAAAGAAAAAAAGCCCCGCACCATCGAGGACATCCCCACCTACGTGGTGATTCCGGCGTTCGTGATCAGCGAGCTGCGCACCTCCTTCCAAATCGGCTTCATGATCTACATCCCCTTTTTGGTGGTGGACATGGTGATAGCGTCGGTGCTGATGAGCATGGGCATGATGATGCTGCCGCCGGTCATGATCTCCCTGCCGTTCAAGCTGATGCTCTTCGTGCTGGTGGACGGCTGGTACCTCATCGTCGGATCGCTGGTAAAAAGCTTCGGATAAACGGACAAGGAGAACGCAATGACGCCTGAATATATCGTGGACGTGGCCAAACGGGCCTTGGAAGTGACCATTCTGGTGAGCGCGCCGATGCTTGGCATAGGGCTGGTGATCGGCGTGGCGGTTTCCATCTTCCAGGCGGTGACCTCCATCCAGGAAATGACGCTCTCCTTTATCCCAAAGATTCTGGGGGTGATGGTGGCTATCGTGGTTTTCTTCCCCTGGATGATGCAAGTGCTGCTTTCCTTCACCGCGGACATCTTCATTAACATCCCGCAATACGTAAAATGAACCTGTTCAATCTCGACTACGGCGCATTCATCGGCTTTACGCTGGTGTTGGTGCGGATGAGCGGACTGATGCTCACCATGCCGGTGCTGGGAGCCACCACTATTCCGGCCCAGGCGCGGATAGGGCTGGTCGCCATCACCTCCTATATCGTTTTCAGCGTGGCCAAGCTGCCGCCGGTGGACATGGGAATGCCGATGGGCCGCTTCACGCTCATGCTGGCGGGGGAACTTGCCATCGGCCTCACCATCGGTTACGCCAGCCAGCTTATCTTCACCTCGGTGCAGTTCGCGGGGCAGCTCATCGGTTTTCAGATAGGGTTCGGTATCGTGAACGTGCTCGACCCCACCACCAATTCGCAGGTATCCATCACCTCACAGTTTTGGAATATCGTCGCATTGCTGGTCTTTTTGGCGATCAACGGCCACCATTGGCTCATCACCGCGGCGGCCAAAAGCTTCGACCTCATTCCGGTGCTCGGCTTCACGCCGCACGCCGGGCTGGTGGATCTGATAACCACCCTTACCGCCGATGTCTTCGTGCTTGCCATCAAGTTGGCGGCGCCGGTCATGGCCACCATGCTGCTGCTCAACGTGGCGCTGGGACTTATTGCCCGCACCGTGCCGCAGATGAACGTCTTTATCGTCGGTTTCCCGGTGCAGATCGCGCTGGGACTTTTCATGATCGGCGCGGGCTTGCCGATCTTTTACCAAGTGTTTCGCGGCTCGGTATTCCACCTGTTTGACAACATCATCAGCCTGATGAAACTCATGGCTTGATGGAATAGGGAACGGGGGATCCCATGGCCGAAGACGATAAGGAGCAACGTACAGAAGAAGCATCGGATAAAAAACGCGAAGAAACAATCGAGAAAGGACGCACGGCCCAGAGCAAGGAAATCAGCTCAACCGCCGTGCTGTTGGTGGCCTTGGCCATCCTGAACGCATGGGGCGGCTACATGCGCGAACACATCGCCGAAATGATGCGCCACAGCTTCACCATCAGTTCCTCATACCATCTCGACATCACCTCCATACAGCCGCTGATGATCTACTACATGAAAGAACTTGCGGTCATCCTGTGGCCGCTGATGGCCGGCGTGGCGGCCGCGGGCGTGGCGGCGGCCATTTTTCAAAATGGCGGACTGATCTTCACCCTGGAGCCGCTGATGCCCAAGATGGACAAACTCAATCCCCTCAACGGTTTTGGCCGCTTTTTCAGCCCTTCCGCACTGGCCGAACTGTTGAAATCACTCGCGAAAATCACCATCGTCGGATACATCTGTTACCTCGTGCTCCGGAATGAAATCGAAACCATCCCGCTGCTTTCCGATCAAGGCGTCGAGCAAATCATCCTCTTCGTCTCGCACGTGGCGGTGAAGTTGATGTTCTACGTCCTGCTGCTGATGCTGGCGCTTTCGGCCGCGGACTACGGGTTCCAGAAATACACCTATGAGCAAAGCATGAAAATGACCAAGCAGGAAGTCAAGGACGAACGGAAAAACACGGAAGGCGATCCTTTGACGAAACAGCGGATACGCACCGCCCAATACGCCATGGCCCGCAGACGGATGATGCAAGA
This sequence comes from Nitrospinales bacterium, assembly GCA_023248495.1. Classification (GTDB taxonomy): domain Bacteria; phylum Nitrospinota_A; class UBA7883; order JACRGQ01; family JACRGQ01; genus JACRGQ01. The sequence continues at coordinate 47,597 of JAHFEK010000007.1, read as the reverse complement.
GGTGCCCAAAGCGGAAGTAATCATCACCAATCCCACGCACATAGCAATCGCCCTGGCCTACGACCGCGGAAAAATGGCCGCCCCCGCCGTGGTGGCAAAAGGGGCGGGACATATCGCGGAAAAAATAAAAGAGATTGCGCGGCAAAACAATATTCCCATCGTCGAAGACAAGCCTTTGGCATGGCTCTTGTTTAAGTCTATTGATATAGGCAAGGCGATACCAGAAGAACTCTACCGGACAATCGCTGAAATCCTTGCTTATGTGTATAAATTAAAGGGAAAGAATAAGTAAAACAACGTGTTATATAAAAAATGCCGACTGAACGGGATTTTGACGGGGCTTTCCCTCCGTCGACTTTTTGACGGCGGAATGAGGTAAGAAATGGCGACGGCGACTGAAACGAATGCGATGCCTAAATTCGCCAAATTCAGCGATATTGGTATGGCCATCGGTCTCTTGGGCGTTGTGGCGCTTATGGTCATGCCGCTCCCCGCGTTCATGCTTGATCTCTTCCTCGCCCTCTCCATCACCATCGCGGTGATCATCATGATAATTTCCATCTACATCAAGTCGGCGCTGGAGCTTTCCTCCTTCCCGTCGATACTGCTGGTGGTCACGTTGTTCCGCCTTTCCCTAAACGTGGCGACCACCCGGCTCATCCTTATGCACGGCAGCGAGGGAACCTCGGCGGCCGGCAAGGTGGTGGAAGCATTCGGCAACTTCGTGGTCGGCGGCAACTATGTCGTCGGCACCGTCATCTTTCTCATCCTGATTATCATTAATTTCGTGGTTATCACCAAGGGCGCCGTCCGCACCTCGGAAGTGGCGGCCCGCTTCACGTTGGACGCCATCCCCGGCAAACAGATGTCCATCGACGCCGATCTCAACGCCGGTCTCATCACCGAAGTGCAGGCGCGCCAACGCCGCCGCACCCTCGAGCGCGAGGCCGACTTTTACGGCTCGATGGATGGCGCCATCCGCTTCGTGCGCGGCGACGCGATTGCGGGGCTTATCATCACCGGCATCAATATCCTTGGCGGGTTCGCCATCGGCATCCTCCAGCAGGGGATGAGCCTGTCCGACGCGTTGACCGTGTATACCCTGCTCACCATCGGCGACGGCCTCGTGAGCCAGATACCGGCGCTGGTGATTTCCACCGCCGCCGGCCTCATCGTCACCCGCGCCGCCAGCGAATCCGACATGGGCACCGACGTGGCCAAACAGTTGTTGTTGCACCCGCGCGCGTTCGCGGTCGCTTCCGGGGCGCTCGGCTTTTTTGCCCTCGTGCCGGGCCTGCCGCATATCGCGTTTATGGTCTTGTCAGGCATCACCGGCACCATTTCCTACCTCACCTTCCAGGCGAAAACCGAAATGGAGGCGGTGGGCAAAATAGAAGCCGAGAAAGCGGCGCAGGTTCCGGTGCAGGAAAAAGTGGAAGCGCTTCTCCCGCTGGATACGATGGAGCTGGAAATCGGCTACGAACTGATTCCGCTCGTCGACGCCGCGCAGAACGGCGAACTGCTTGACCGGATCAAGAGCATCCGCCGCCAATTCGCCCTCGAATACGGCTTTATCGTGCCGCCGTTGCATATCCGCGACAATCTGCAGCTCAAGCCGAACGAATACTCCGTCCTTATCAAGGGAGTGAAAGTGGCTAGCGGCGATATCTACATGAACCACTACCTTGCCATGGATCCGGGCACGGGCGTCGAGCCGGTGCCGGGCATCCGCACCGTGGAGCCGACGTTCGGCCTGCCGGCGCTTTGGATTTCGGAAGCCATCCGCGACCGCGCTAAATCGGCAGGTTATACCGTGGTGGATGTGGCCACCGTGCTCACCACCCATGTGAAAGAAATTATCCGCGGCCACGCGCAGGAGTTGCTGGGCCGCCAGGAAATCAGCGCCTTGCTGGACAACTACAAAACCATCGCCCCGAAAGTGGTGGAAGAACTGGTGCCAAATGTGCTGACGCTGGGGCAGGTGCAGAAAGTAATGCAGGGCCTGCTGCGGGAAAACGTCTCCATCCGCGACCTCGGCACCATCCTGGAAACCCTGGCCGACTGGGGCCATGTGACCAAGGATACCGACATCCTGACCGAATACGCGCGCCAGGCGCTGGCCCGCCCCATCAGCAACCAATACCTGAGCGCCGAAGGAAAACTCCCGGTGCTGACCCTTTCGCGCAAAGTCGAAGACATGATTACCGAATCGATCAAGCAGACGCAGCATGGCAGCTATCTGGCGATGGATCCCTCGGCCGCCCAACGGCTGATCGACACGCTTAAAAAAGAGATCGAAAAATTCTCGCTGCTGAACTACCAGCCTATCGTCATGGTGTCGCCCGCGGTGCGGATGCATCTGCGGCGGTTGACGGAACGGTTTGTGAACAATCTGGTGGTGCTGAGTCATAACGAGGTCATCCCCACCGCTGAAATAGAAACCCTTGGCGTGGTGAACATCTAATGCAAATAAAAACCTATCAGGCACTCGACATGGCGGAAGCGATCGTCCGCATCAAGGCGGAATTGGGGCCGGACGCCATCATCATGAGCAGCCGGAAAATCAAGAACACCAATGGCGCCTATGGCATCCTGGGCCGTTCGCTGATCGAAGTGACCGCCGCAGCCGACGAAGAGGTGCGGCAGGATCAACAACGCCGCCGCGCGCCGCGAAAGCCGGCCGCTCCCCCGAAGACGGAAACCCGCGCCGCCGCACCCGGGACGCTGGCCTCGGCGCTCGACCCGTTACGCGATGAAATCCGCGAACTGCGCGAATTAATCGGCGCCGCCACCGGAACCGGGGCCGTGGGCCGCAACGAGCTGGCCCGCGCCGCCGGCCTTTCGGATGACATCGGATCGCTCAAGTCCATGATATCGTTCATGCTGGAAAATACGAAATTCTACAAGGGGCTTAACCTTGAACCGAACTACCTCGTGTGCTACCGGCGCCTGGTGGAACGCGGGGTGGAACACGAATACGCCCTCAAACTGATCGCCGAAGTGAAAGAGGGGGTGCCGGGCGGACGCGAACTGGATTTGAAAAATATCGTCGATCTGGTGATCGCCCGGATACAGGAGACGATGATCGTGGGTGAGCCGCTCACCGCCGCCACCGGCGGGGACGGGCCGCGCGTTATCGCGCTGATCGGGCCGACGGGAGTGGGAAAAACCACCACCTTGGCGAAAATCGCCGCGCAACTCGCCATGCAGGGAAAAAAGGTCGGCCTTATCACCATCGACACCTACCGCATCGCCGCAGTGGAACAACTGCGCACCTACGCGCAAATCCTGGGCCTGCCGCTGGAAGTGGCGCTAACCCCGCAGGATTTGCCGAAGGCGCTGAACTCCTTGGCCGGCCGCGACGTAATTTTAATCGACACCGCGGGCCGCAGCCAGCGCGACGGCAAGAAGCTTGAGGAACTGGCCGGCTTCGTCGGGGACGCCGCCATCGAAAACTACCTGGTGCTTTCCGCGGGGGCCGATGCCGCGTCGCTGGACGAAGCGGTGCGCAACTTCGGCTGCGTCAACATTGCCGGACTCATTTTCACCAAGCTGGATGAAAGCGCCAAACCCGGCGTGGTGGTGGCGCAGAATTATAAAACCGGCATTCCGGTGGTCTATTGCACCACCGGGCAGCGGGTGCCGGAAGACATCGAGGCGGCCTCCGGCCGGCGGCTCGGCGCGCGCCTGTTTAAAAAAGAAGCATAAATCGCTCAATTGGCTTAGAATTTTGGAGAAAACGGTATGGATCAGGCTGAAACACTCAGAAGAATGAGGCCGGGTATGCGCGAAACGGGCACCTTGAAGCAACAGATCAAGGGTATTGCCGTTGCCAGCGGCAAGGGAGGGGTCGGGAAGACCAACCTCGTCGCCAACATGGCACTGCAACTCGCCAAGCGCGGCAACCGCGTACTGATTTTCGACGCCGACATGGGCCTGGGCAACATACACATTTTGCTGGGTCTGGCCCCGCGCTTTAACGTGGCGCATGTGCTCACCGGCGTCAAGCGGATGCGCGACATCCTCATCGAAGGTCCCGGCGGCGTTAAAATACTGCCCGCCTCCACCGGCAATAAAAAGTACAGCGAACTCACCGCCGAAGAACGGCTGGTGCTCAAAACGGAAATGGAAGTGATTCAAAACGATTTCGACTATATCCTCTTCGACATAGGCGCGGGCATTTCGTCCAACGTCATGTTCTTCTGCTCGGCGGCCCAGGACATCCTGGTGGTCGCCACGCCGGAGCCGACCTCCTTCTCCGACGCGTACGCCATCATGAAAGTGCTCTCGCGCGACTACAAAGTGAAAACCTTCCGCCTCGTCGTCAACAGCGCCCGCGACCGGATCGAGGCGGTCAATATCTACAAACGGCTGGTGATGGTGGCGGACAAGTTCCAACTGGGCGTAAAAATCGATTTCCTGGGACATCTCACCATGGATGTGGCCGTGCCGAACGCCGTGCGGAAACAACGGCTCTTTACCGATCTTTTCCCGAACGCCGAAGCGACCAGGAATATCGTCAGCATCGTTGATACGCTGGTAAAGACCGCCACCAACGCAGGCGACATCAACTGGGCAAACGTGCTGGGAGCCGAGGGCGCATGACCTCGCTGGCGAAAAAAATCCCCGTCGCCACCGGACTTCTGCTGTTCGGCGTGGCGGCCTGCGTGGCGATGGTGAAAGGGGCCGAACTGCCCACCGCGCTGGTTCGCGGCATACTCGCCGGCGCCGCCGGCACGCTGTTCGCCTGGTTCCCCGCCTATCTGATATTTGACGAGCCGGTCGCGCAGCCCAAAGCTCCCCCGGGAATGGAATCCATGGAAGATCAGTTCAACCCCAAAAAGGCGGACGGCCAGTAACCTTTCTTTTTTCCCCGATACGCGGCGTATAATGCCCGTAACCGTTATGAAACGACATATCGCGCCGGCGCTGGCGCTTATCGCCTTTTCCCTCGTCCTATACGCCAATGCATTCCATAATGAATTTGTTTGGGATGACGACCTGTTCATCGTCAACGCAAAAAAAATACGGAACATCAACCTGCCGCGCTTTTTTTCCGAAGGCAGCGAGGGGCTTTACCGTCCCTTGCGCACAACCCTTTACGCGCTGACCTACCGCATTGGAGGGCTTGATCCGGCGGCGTATCACCTTGCCGGAAAAACGATGAACGCGCTGACGGTGGCGGCGCTGTATGCGTTGCTGGTTCTGCTGTTTGAAAGCCGCGGGGCCGCCTTTTTCGGCGCGCTCCTTTTCGCGGCACATCCCGTTCACACTGAAAAAGTAACCTTTATCACCTCCACCTATGACATTCCGGCCGATTTCCTGTGGCTCTCGGCGTTTGCGCTCTATGTGCTGCACCGCAAGCGGCAGACGCCGTTCGCGCTGACCGTATCGGTATTGTTGTTCACGGTCGCCCTCTTGTTCGGGGAAAACGCGGCGGTGCTGCCGCTGGTGGTCGTGCTCTACGATTTCACCTTCGGCAATCATGACAAAAAGGCGGCGCGCTGGATTCCATATTTTACCGTGCTGGCCGGGTATTTGGTTCTGCGGACATCGGTGCTTGGCGCCGTGGCCCGCACCGGGGAGCACACAATCAACCCCGATATTTTCGGAAACTTCCTCACGATGTCGGAAATAACCTTCCAATATGGCAAACTTTTGCTCTGGCCGTGGCCGTTGATCGCCGTCCGAAGCGCAACGCAGGCCGTCTTTCCGTATCCGCCGCACCTGTATGCCGCCGCCATGGCGGTGACGGCATTGCTGGTTGCCGCGTGGCGAAAACGGCATGTTCAGCCGTGGGTGACTTTCACGGCTTTCTGGTTTTTCGCGGTTATTTCACCGAACCTCAACTTCATCCCCACCGGCTCCCTGATCGCGGAGCGGTATCTTTACCTTCCTTCGGCCATTCTTTCTTTTGCGGCCGCGGCGGCCTATCTGGCCGTGGAAACAAACAACCGGAAACGCGCGGCGCTGGTTGCGGCGGCGTTGATCGTCGTTGCCGTTTTTTCCGCGCTCACCGTGCGGCGCAACGGCGATTGGCGGAATGAGACGCTTCTGTGGGGCCGCACGCTGCGTATCAAGCCGGATTCCGCCGCCGCCATGTTAAATCTGGGAGTGGACGCGCAAAAAAACCTCCATTGGAATATGGCCGAAAAATTGTTGCGGCACGCGGTGGAGCTGGAACCGGATAATGACGGATCGCTGGAGCGCCTCGCCAATTTTTATTTAAAGCAGGAGAGGTGGGACGAAGCGCTGCCGCTGCTGGAAAAGGCATACGCGGTGCGCAAACGGGATGTCCTTATGCTTGAAATTGCCCAGGCAAAGATAGGCCAAAAAAAATATGCCGAAGCCGGCGAATTGCTCGGCGGTCTTTTGCGCCAATATCCCCGCTCCCCGCGGGCATGGACGACATACGGGGGGCTGCTCTATTTTCAGGGAAAGGAAGGGTGGGCGGCGGCGCATGTCACCGCCCATGCGTTCGCGGACGAAAAGGCGGAGGCGGTATACGGTCTGGCGCAGGGATGGCGTCTGCTGGGAAAACCCGCCGTGGCCTTGCGTATCGCGCGCATCGGCCTTCAGGAAGATCCGGATAACCAACAGCTGCGGGAACTCGCCGCGGCGCTGGAGGCGGAAAAACCCAAAATGGGGGATAATAACGGCACAAGGAGCAATGGCCGATAATGGAATGGACCGGTTTCGTTAAGCAATTCGTGGCGATTTTTGCGGTGATCGATCCCGTGGGAGCCGTGTTTTTTTTCATCATGTTCACCCGCAACCTCCCACCGCGCGAGAAGAGCCGCACCGTCTATATGGCGCCGGCGGCAATGGCCTTAACCTTGACGCTGGCTTTTTTCTTCGGCGAGCGGTTGCTCTGGCTGTTCGGTATCAGCATTTATTCTTTCATGGCCGGCGGCGGGATCCTCATTCTGCTCACCGCCGTCGCCATGATGGGCGCGTACGCCCCGCTTCTGAAAAGCACCGCCGCCGAGGAGCGGGAAGCTGAAGAGAGCCACAACGTTGCGGTTGTCCCGTTGGCGGTGCCTTTGCTGGCCGGCCCGGGGGCGATCACCACGGTCATTATTGCCCACAATGCGGCGCAGGGGTGGGGGGCCTCGGCCATGATGGTGGCCATCATCGCGGCCATCGCCGGCATTACACTGCTGCTATTCATGCAGGCGGAGCGGATTGCCGGCATGCTGGGCCGCACCGGCATGAACATCTTCACCCGGCTGCTGGGCCTGATACTTACCTCCTACGCCGTGGAGATTATCGCCGCCGGAATCAAGGGGCTTTTCAAGGCCCCTTAGTTCCGCCTGCGTACGGGCCTACATTCCGGGTTACAATGCCCCGCATGACGATTAAGGTGGCGGAGACCAACGGATGAAGTTGCTTGACCGGTATATATTCGGTGAAATCTTCAAACTGTTCGGGCTCTCCCTTTTCGTCCTGATGGCGATTTTGGTTCTGGAAAAAATTAACTTTATCGCCAATATGACGGTGGGAAACGCCATCAGCGGCGGTGAACTGATACGGCTGATCCTCTACACTTCTCCCGCTTTCCTGGTGATTACCATCCCGTTGGCGGTGCTGCTGGCGACGCTTATCACCTTTTCCCGAATGTCGGGTGACAGCGAAATCATCGCCATGCGCGCATGCGGCGTCAGCTTTTACCGAATCCTTTTCCCGGTAATGCTGCTTGCCGGGGCGGCCGGTCTGTTGTCGCTGTGGCTTTCGCTTGATGTGCTGCACCGGGGCAACTACCTTTTTAACTCCCAAATCGCCGATTATGTCAGCCGCCGATTCACCGCCGCGCTGGGTGAACGGACATTTTTCGACCGGTTTCCCGGCACCGTGATCTACGTCAACGGAAAGGAGCGGGGAACCGATGTGTTAAAGGGAGTCTTCATTTTCGACGGATCCGACAAAAACCACCCCCGGCTTATCACGGCCCGTGAAGGCGTGCTGGAACGAACGCCATCCGACAGCATCATTTTCCGCCTTGGCGGCGGCACCATGTACAGCGGCGACGCGAAAGCGTGGCGCACGATGACGTTCGGCGAGTACGAAATGGTGATGGACACCGGTGGCCGGCGGCAAGCGTTCATAAAGGGCGAGCGGGAATTATCATTTGGCGAGCTTCGCGGCGAAGCCGCGCGCGTGCGCAATCCGCTGCAACGGTACACTTTGGAAGTGGAACAACACAAGCGGCTCGCGCTGCCATTCGCCTGCGTTGTCTTGGCGCTGCTGGCCGCCCCCCTCGGCCTGCAAGTACACCGCGGCGGCGGCAGGGGGGGCATCGGCCTTGGCATTATGCTTATCGTCATTAACTACGTGCTGTTGATGTTTGGAGAAAGCCTGGGGCGCGAGGGAAAGCTGACGCCGTTATTCGCGATGTGGATGCCGAATCTCGTGATGGGCCTGCTGGCCGCGGCGTTTCTTTTCCGCGCCGGACGCGAATCGGGGCCATTGGCATTGCAGATTTGGCTTGATGAAACCCGCGCCCGCGCGGCGCGCCTGTTCAGGAAAAACGGCGGCTGATGTTCACGGCGCTTAATGAACGGTTTTTCTGGCTTATCAATGGAACACACGCGCCGATACTCGACCCACTCATGTACCTCTTTTCTTTCACGGCCTATTCCGTGCCTGCGGCCATCATGGCCCTAGGCGCGTTCTGGTGGTACGGCGGGCTGGAACGGCGCAACGTGGCGTTGCTGGCCGCCGCCCTGCTGCTGGCGGGCGGGGTGGTGCATGCGGTAAAACAGAATGTGCGCGCGGACCGCCCCCTCACCTACTTTGCCGGAAAAACGCCGCCGCCCAACGCGGCGGTGCACGCCCCGTACGAGCATCTCTATCACGGCACGTTCCCTTCAGGCCACACGCAGACCGCTTTCAGCGTGGCGGCGCTCATGGCGCTGCTGTTCCGCCGCCACCGCGCATGGTGGTTTTCGTGGGCGGCGCTGGTGGGGATCTCCCGCGTTTATCTTGGTTCCCACTTTCCGTTTGATGTGCTGGCGGGAGCCTGTATCGGCGCGGCGGTTTCCGCCGGAACGTATTACGGATTCATGGCAAAAGGGTGGATTTCCCCCCCGCAACGGAAATCGGCCTTCTTCCTCTGGGAGTAACCACAGGGGGTTGCACATTGGACGACTAATTATCGAACCGCCCAGTCAACCCTTCCCGGAGAAGACAATTTTTCCAGAACTAGTGGGTGGGGGTCAACAGCTTTCAAAATCTGTTTTAACTTTTGTTTTATTATCGCCGGGTCTATCGCCCGTGGAAATAATTTGCTATGTTTTGCGGGCTGTTCAAGATGCAAGACAATGCGAATTTTGGTGGCGTTTACCGCTTTGGTTGCCAAGTTTCTCTCGCCAATGTCAGGGGCATTTACTTTAGCGGAAAAAATTCCGGCTAGGCTATCGCGGACTTTCATTGCCACTTCATCCGCTAAATCGATTACTTTAGTGCGGGAATGCCGTCTGAAATCTTTGACTTCTATAAACCATGCACTGAGGTTTGGTGATATGGCGAGTATGTCAATTGCTTTCGTACCCCCACATACGGATTGGAATTGATTTCGATGGAAGCTCCAATCATCATATTTTGTGGCTTCCCAAGTGTCGGGAAAATGAAATGATAAATTCCCTTCACAAATAGTGGGCATTACTGACTATTCAGCACCTAAATAACGATCCGATTGACTTAATTCAGCTTCAAGAGAAGCAATCGCACCGATATTATCAACGCTTTTACCTTGCTCTATTTTGCAACCTTCTTCTTTGTACTGAAGGCCAAAGAAGCGGGCATCCGTATCCTTAAAGTCATCGCCTTGCAGCAAAATGTCAATTTCGCGTAACAGAAACAGGCTGTGCGTTGCAACAAAGACTTGAATGCCGCTTTGGCAGAGTTGAAGAATCGTGGATGCCATTTGCTTTATTAGTTTCGGATTAAGATTGGTTTCGGGTTCATCCCAAAAAAGATAACCTTTATCAAGCAGTGAACCCGTTGCGATCAAGCGTATTAACATGGCCAGCTTTCGCAACCCTTCGGCGACAAGAGGTATTTCCATGTTCCCTTGACCGGGGATACTTAAATAAAAACGGCCATTTTTATCTAAGATAATTGAGCCACCCATGGCATGTTCAAGTGGGGCAAGAAGTTCTTTAATGCGGTTTGCCGTTGGGCCGCGAAGGGCCAAGGCTCCGAGCAAAACGCAAGTGTCCCGCCAAGTTTCCTCAAACTCAAGATAATGATTATCGTAAACGGAAACAAAATTTGGGTAAATTGTTAATAGTTCCCTTGTCGGTAGAAATACGGGAGGTTTTTCTTCCCAAACTTTGGGCAACCTTTTGATATCAACTTCTGACTTGCTGTTTGTGGTAAAGCCAAAATCAATGTTCAGTTTCTGATCTTCAAAGTGGAGCTTGATTTCGCATCGTCCACGACCCTGCTTACGTCTCACAAGCCTTCCAAGTGTCTCCGGGCGAAGTACTGCCACCAGTTTTTCCGCCAGCCGGGTTTGAAGCAGGGATTTTGTCGGTAGGGAACCATTTGGTTTGCGTCCCTCCTCCGCGCTTACAGCCAGAACGGTATACGCAACTTTTAGCAGGTGTGACTTGCCGGAGCCATTTTCTCCGATAAACACATTTAGGTGCTTCCCGAATTGAAGCGGAACTTCAGGGAAAACAGTCAGGTTTTTAATATCAAGCGACTTAAGCACAACTTGGCCTCATTTTCTGACTTATACCGTAAAGCCCCATTCCAATGTTATCAAACCTGACTGATAGCATACCAAATTTGCCTTTCATTGTTCCAGCAAATGCAAATTTTGGTGGTGTCTCAGTTTGAGATTGCCGCAGCCATCTTCGATGGCCTCGCAATGACAAACAACTGTCATTGCGAGTGTTAACGAAGCAATCCCTTACCCCATTCAAACATTAATTTCAAACTGAGACACCACCCAAATTTTCATAATAGTTCGCCGGGCTATTTCTTCGGAACCTTTTCCCAGTCTTTCAGAAACCGCTCGATACCGACATCCGTGAGCGGGTGCTTGGAAAGCTGTTGAATGACGCCAAAGGGGATGGTCGAAACATCCGCTCCTATCAGGCAAGACTTCACGAGGTGCATTGGGCTGCGGATGGAGGCGACAATCACCTCCGACTGATAGCCGTAGTTTTGATATATCTGGACGATCTGCTCCACCAGCACCATGCCATCCTCGGATATATCGTCCAAACGGCCGACAAACGGCGAGACGTAGGTGGCGCCGGCCTTCGCGGCCAGCAACGCCTGGCTGGAGGAAAAGATGAGCGTGACGTTCGTTTTGATTCCCTCGTCCGTGAGCGCTTTGCATGCCTTCAGGCCGTCAACGGTCATCGGCAGCTTCACCACCACGTTCTCGCCCAGCTTGGCCAGTTCACGGGCCTCTTTCAACATGCCGTCCGTGTCGAGCGAGATCACCTCCAGGCTCACCGGCCCCTTGACTTCGGCGAGAATCGCCTTCGCCACGCTGTTGAAATCCTTGCCCGTTTTGGCGATAAGCGACGGGTTGGTGGTGACGCCATCCAAAATCCCGATGCGGTTTGCCTCGCGGATTTCGTTGATGTCCGCCGTATCGATAAATATCTTCATTTGTTTCCCCCAAGTTTATTCAAGGTTTCTAATGGCTTCCCCAGGATGTCGCGGTCACGCAAGACCCAGTGTTGCTTGTCCGCATTCCGGTAGGCGCGAATGGCTGGCACCGATTGTAACGCCTCCGCCAGCGCCAGCAGGAATTTTTTTTTAAAGGTAAAAACCGCCAGAAGCGTGCGCCAAAAAAGGAAAAAGAAATGCCAGAAAAGCAGGTCTCCGTCGGCAAGCAGCTTCCAGTGGAAAATCAGCCGGTTGCGCTCGCTGACGTACAGCATCCGGGAACTTGGGGGAAGCTTCGCGGCGGTGCCGTGCACCTTGTGATAGACGAGGCAGCGCGGCTCGTAAACCGTTTTCCAGCCCCGCTTCCACGCGCGGTAGCCCAGATCGGTATCCTCCCAAATATAGGGGGAATAGAGCGGATCGAACCCCCCCATTTGCGTGAACATCGCCTTGCGGAATGCAACATGCGCGGTGATGCCGTACAGGGAATAAAGATCCCCCAGCGGGCGCTGCTGTTCCGTCACGTCATAATTCTCCCAGGCGCGGATGAACCCGCGTGAAAAACGCCCCACCTGGCCGCCGCTCTGAAACGTGGTTTTATCGAAACGGCGGGCGCGCATGGTCACGGCAAAAACCGAAGGATCGTCGAAATGGGGCAGGGCGGGCGCGATAAAATCCCGCTCCACCTTTACATCGTTATCCATGAAAATAATAATCTCGTTTTTGCATTGCGCGATGACGGCGTTGCTGGCCGCGGGGCTGCCGCCGCGCTGCTCAAGCCGCAAAAACCGCACTTGTGGAAATTTCGCGCGCATCATTTCCGCCGTGCCGTCGCCGGAACCATCGTCCGCCACGCAGACCTCGTTGTCCGGATGGCCATGAAAGGCGGCGGCCTCCAGCAGCGACGGCAGGCATTCCTCCAGCAGTTCGCGGCCGTTGTAGGAGCGCGTGGCGAGGGAAACGCCGCAACGGGCGCGATCGGCCGAAGGGCGGGAATCAGACACGCTGGGCCGAGCGGTGCGTGAGTGTGTTGATGACCGCCCGTTTCGCTTCCGCCAGCTTGATTTTGGTCATGCAATGAACGCCGGTGTGGGGGCAATTTTTCTGGTCGCACGGCTGGCATTCCATCAACGGCGCGTTGCGGATCACTTTCGCCTGGCCGGCCACGGGCCCCCAAATGCCGGGGTCGCTGGGACCGAAAAAGGCGACAACCGGCACGCCGAGCGCGGCGGCCATATGCATCGGCCCCGAATCGTTGCCGACAAACAGATCGCACGACGCGATGAGGGCCGAGAGATGCCCCAGTTTAAGATTGGTGGCGATAAGCCCCCGTTTGCCGCTGTAGGAAACTATGCCGGCTATTTCGGCGATATCGGCGTTGTTGCCGGCATAGACCACTTTAACCCCCAGCTCGTCGGCCATCCAGCCGGCGAGGTGCCCCATTTTTTCGGCCGGAAGCCGTTTGATATCCACCCGCGCGCCGGGATGCATCATCACCAAGCGGTCTTTTTCCGAAACGCCGAACCTGCGTAAAAATCCGGTGACGAATTCCTTGTCTTCCGGACGGTAGCCGAGAAACAGCCTTTTTTCATCCGGCATCACGCAGCCAACCGATTTAACCGCATCCAGCAACACGTCGGAGGTGTGGGCGCCCGGGGCGCTGGCGATAATGAAGATGTTGTAAAACAGTTTGCTGCGCAGCCGCAGCCGGTATCCCACCCGGTAACGCGCCCCCGATAGCCACGCCAACGGGGCGCTGCGCGGCCCCCCGTGGAGATCGATGACCATGTCGTACCTTTGTTTCCGGATTTTGGCGATAAATTTGAATCCCATCACCATTTTCTGAAACCACGACATGCCGGTGGTGTCCCGCTTGTGCAGGATGAGGTAATCGATATTCGGATGGCCGTGGCAGATGTCTTCGAAAGCATCGTCGATCACCATGTCTATCCGCGCCGACGGATAGGTGAGCCGCAATGCCTCCAGCGCCGGGGAGCTCAAAATGATGTCGCCGATGGAGCGGTAGCGCAACACCAGAATCTTCTTCACGAGGTTCTTTTGTATGTCCATCCTTGGCCCATTCTACGGTTATTTATTGCGCATAATTGTATACCAACCCGGTGCTATAGGGTTAAAAATATTGGTGGTACGCGCAGGCCGGGCCGTGGGGGAAATCCTATTTTAGGTAAGCGGCGGGCAACGGCTGGCCGCTGAACCATCCCACTCGCCATCGGGAAAAATTTGCCGCGAACCGGGCAATAACCGAACCGCGCCGGATGCGGCGCGCACCAGCGGGGTTGCCAGAGCTTCCCCGGCGCGGCCTTCTAACCCGTTAATACTTAAGACAATGCGTAGCGGAAGACGCGTTCTTTCCCCCGATTGCGTTATCAGGCATGTTTCTTGCCTTTTAGATACTGGAGATGTTTAGGAAAAAACTTCGAACAACCCATAATTGATTTTTGAAGGATGAACGAATGAGCAAAATTTCCGGTTTCAGTACGAAAATCAGTTCCGGCGCCAGTTCACGCGGCGCCAACCGCCCATCGCTGGGGGGTAGCGGGGAAACGGGCAAAGGGGCTGGGGCGTCGCTAGCCGCAAGCCTTGGCGCGCTCAATAACGCCACGGGCAAGAAAAGCGCCGGCCACCTCGGCACCAAGATCAGTAAATATGCCTGACCTCCGGTTTTAAAGCCGGCGGATTTACCCGCGATAACGCGAAAAGGCCATGCTCAAGCCCCCACGGGCCTGACATGGCTTTTTTTTCGCGGCGGTTTTGCGATACAATCAATCGCGTACAAACAGCGGTTAGCGCCGCATCGCCAATTGGTTCTAACGAGAGGAATAATATATGAAAAACGTCGAAATGACCGTCGAAGGCAACATCCTTACCGTCAAGGTGGATTTGACCAAGGAGTTCGGCCCCTCGTCATCGGGCAAAACCATCATCATCGCTTCGACCGAAGGAAATATTTCCATCCCAGACCGGGAACAGAAAATCGGGCTAAACGTTTACCGGAAAAAATAACCCGGACAACGGCGTAAGGATATATCAATGCGGCAAGGAGGAGAACGAATGGTCATGAAAAAAGGGATTTGGAGCTTACTGGCGCTGACGATGGCATTGTCCGCAGCGGCGGTCATGCCCGCATATGCCACGGACGACGAGCTGGGCAACGCGGAAAACAACTACCGGCTGTATTGCACTTCATGCCACGGGCCAAACGGCGACGGGAAAGGGGAGTTGGCCGAGATGATGGAAGTTCCGCCCCGCGACCACACGGACGCCTCCAAAATGAGCAAGCGCACCGATGAACAGCTTTTCATGACCATCAGCGAAGGGGGAGAGGCGACCGGTTTTAATTCGTGCATGCCGCCGCATAACACGATACTGCAAAAAGAGGATATACGCAGCATGGTGAAATACCTGCGCAAGCTCTGCAAATGTAATTATACCAAGTAGTCTCCGGGCCGTGAAAAAAAACAACATGGGTGGCATGAATCGGCGCAAAGCGGCCTTCACCGCGCTTGCCGCCCTTTTTTTCATCGTTGTTGCCGCTGATTTTCCCGGCTTTGCGTATGGCGAAAGCGGCCATTCCGCCTTGGCATTCGCCGATGAAGGAATGCCGGTTAACGAAAACGACATCAGGGATGAATTCACAAGGGAACCGAATTACACCCACCTTAACAGGATAAGCGGCTTGCTGGCCGACATGCTGGGCCGCCTGAGAACGCTGCGCGAAAAAAACGGAAGGACGGAACCCGATGAAGCATCGGAGCGGGCGGAGGAGCTGATTAACGAAGCCAACCTGCTGGCGACCGAAAGAAAATACGCGGAGGGGATCGACCTGCTCAGGCAGGCATACGAATTGATAGCCGCGTCCCTCCACGAATTAAAGGGGGAAGGCGGCGTTTCTCCGCCGATCAGGTAAAAAGGGCTAGACGGGGGACATCAGGAGGCCGTCGGTCTCGGCGAAACCGAACCGGATGTTGAAACACTGCACCGCCTGTCCCGCCGCCCCCTTGATCAAATTGTCGATGACGCTGAGCACTATCAGCTTGCCGGTCCGCTCGTCCAGCAGCGGCCTGATGTGACAGTAATTGGTTCCCCGCACGTCTTTCAATTGCGGATTTTCCACCGTCACCTTCACAAACGGCGCGGCGAAATAAAAATCCTCATAGTATTTCGTCAGTTCGGACTGGGTTAGCGGGATGGCCGGCTCGGCGAAAACGGTGGCGTGGATGCCCCGGTTGAAAGGGCCGAGATGCGGCACGAACGAGACATGCATTTCCTTGCCCGCCGCCAGCGAAAGCTCCTGCTCCATCTCCGGCGTATGCCGGTGTTTTGGCGCGGCGTAGGCGTAAAGGTTTTCGTTCACTTCGCAAAAGGCATATGCGGCGTCGCTCTTGCGCCCCGCGCCGCTGGTGCCGGAAACGGCGCTCACGAATACGGTGGATTTTATCCACCCGGCCCGCGCCACGGGCAGCAGACCCAGGATTGTGGCGGTTGGATAACAACCGGGACAGGCGACAAGATCGGCGTTTTTTATGGCGTCGCGCCGCGCTTCGGGCAGGCCGTAGACGGCGGTCTTGAGGAAATCGGGGGCCGTATGCGCGTGGCCGTACCACTTGTCGTAGAGCGCCGGATCTTTCAGGCGGAAATCGGCCGAGAGATCGAACACCACTTTCCCCTGTTGCCGCCACTTCACGATGTTTTCCGCGCTGGCCCCATGCGGCAGGCAGGAAAAAATTGCTTCGGCCTCTTCGATTGCCGGCGCATCCGCCGCGCAAAAATTCATTTCCGGCGCGCCCGCTCCCATGAGTGAGGCCAGCGGTTTCCCCGCGTACGTCTGCGCGGAGGCCGCAAGCAGTTTCACGCCATGATGCCGCGCGAGTATTTTTAACGCCTCCACGCCGGTGTAGCCTGAAGCGCCAACCACCGCAACCGTTTTTACCATAGTGGATACTTTAATTTGCACGGGGGAAAAAGGGAAGCGCAAAGAATGCGGATAACCGGCATTTGGCGTGCATACAGGGTGGGACGGTGGCAAAAGGGGGAAGGGTTCACTATAATCAGCCGTGTGACTACAGAGCATTGGGTGGGGCGGGAATGTATGCCGGACGCGGCATGACCGCTCAAACCATCATGCAACCGGCAGCCGTTTTCTTTCGCCGGACGGCCATGGCAACCTGCGCCGTCCTTTACATGTTATGCGCCGCCGCGCAAGCGGAAGACGCCGTTTCCCCTCCTGCGGGTTCCACGGAAATTCCGCCCGCAGACGCGGGGGAGCCTTCTCCTGAACCGCCCCAACTTGCCGAACCGACGATGGCAATCCCGCCGCCGCTCCCCGAGCCGCTCCAGCCTGGCGAAATCATTTTCGAGTCATTGCGGAAAAAGTCGCTGGAAACCGGCAAGGAAAATCTTATGGACCGGTATCTCAAGGATAATTCCAGCGTCCGCTTTGCCGACCGCGCACGGGACACGATCGACGACATCCGCTACCGCCGGTGCCGGGCGGAGAATACCCTAAGGGCGTATACCGCCTTCATCGCCAATTACCCGGACAGCCGTCACGCCGCCGAAGCGGCGCGGCGGGCGGACGACCTGCTTTTCGACTCGGTTTCGCGCGAGAACAGCATCGAGGGCTATACGCTCTTCATCGAGGAATTTCCCGCGCATCCAATGGTTCCGGCCGCCGCCGCGGCGATAGAAGACCTGATATTCGATGAGGTGAAAAAAGCCGAGAGCATCGTCGCATGGGCCGAATTTTTACGCGACCATGCGGCAAGCGAAAGGGCGCCCGAAGCTCTCGCGCTGAAGGACGGGCTGGAATACGAACCGTATGAAAAAAGGGACGCCGAAGAGGGGTACCGTGAATTCATTCGCGGCTTCCCGGTAAATCGGCACCGCGGCGAGGCCTACAGCCGAATGATGGTGTTGCGCGCCGCCCGGGTTAAGCGGGAAGCGGACGCGATATGCGCCGAAGCTAAAAATGAAGGTTTATACAGTTGCGATTTCGTGGCCTTTGAGGAAGGAACCTTGCGGGTGAAGATCGTCAGGCTTTCCGGCGAAGAGCAGGGGCAACACCTGCTGATGGGCGGTCCCGGTTACGCCGAAGAAGCGTTACGGCGCTATTCCGCCTGGAAAAGCGAAACTATCAAGCGGCTGCTCCGCATTCTCAGCGTCATCAGCGTGACAGTGGAATAACACCGGTTCCTTCCGGTTTTGGCCCGCCGCTGAAGTACGCATCCCAAAATAGTTTCAATTATTCCCTTAAGTCCCGTAAAACCGCCGCCGATATAGATTGCATAAGAAAAAACATTTAAGTTGGAGGTAGCAGGTATGAGAGTAGGTGGCGCTAGTCATGCTCCCCGGCCCCATGCTCCGCACAGATCGAAACGGAAATAGCCATAAAGACCTTATTAAACAATGAACTGGAGGGATCGACAATGAAAATAGGTGGTGGTGGACATCATGCTCCCCGGCCTCACGCTCCGCGCAGAGGCAAGCGCAGATAGCAAGAAAATGCGTTTCGATGGCTACATAGCTGACGCTCGGTGGCCATCGAAAAACGTATTACAATTCAATAAGCTGGAAACCCTTCCAGCTTTCTCTTTCTCAATCCACGAAGCCGGATGGATGACCCGGCTTTTTGGTCAATAATGGAATCAATTACCCCTTTATAACGGCTATTGGCCGCAGGCGGGCAACCGGCAGGGCCAGACCGGCGGCGGTGACCACATCCACCACCTGCGAAACATTTTTGTAAGCCTCCGGCATCTCTTCTGCCAGCGTATGCCTCCCTGTGGAGCGCACTGCCACCCCCTGATCGGACATTTCGGTAAGCAAATTTCGGCCACGCGCTTTTTTGGAGGCGGCATGGCGGCTCAGGGCGCGCCCCGCTCCGTGACAACTGCTGCCGAAGGTCTGCTCCATCGCGGTCTGCGTTCCCGCCAGCAGGTAGGACATCCGTCCCATATCACCCGGCACCAGCACTGGTTGCCCGGTGCTTTTGAAAGCTTCGGGCAATTCGAGGTGTCCGATGCCGAGTGCGCGAGTGGCCCCTTTTCGATGCACCATTACCTTCCGTTTCCTCCCCTCGACGGTGTGCTCTTCCAGCTTGATGATGTTATGCGCCACGTCGTAGAGCAGCGGCATGGATTCCGGCGCGGTCTTCATCGCCGCGGAAAGGACTTCGCGCGCGAGGTGCATGATGACCTGCCGGTTGGTCCAGGCGTAGTTGGCGGCCGTCCGCATCGCGCCGAGGTATTCGCGCCCCTCGCCGCTGTCAACCGGCACGCAGGCAAGCTCCCTGTCCGGGACGCTGATACCGTATTTCCGCATGGAGTGCTCCATTGATTTCAAGTGGTCGGTGGCCACCTGATGGCCGAATCCGCGCGAGCCGGTGTGTATCATCACCGTGATTTGCCCTTCGCTCAGCCCCCATGCGGCGGCGATTTCGGGATTGTAGACTTGATCGATATATTGGATTTCGACGAAGTGGTTGCCGCCGCCGAGCGTCCCCATCTCATCGCGCCCGCGTTTTTTCGCGTGGCCGCTCACCCCCTCCAGATCGGCCCCTTCCAGCGCCCCGCCCGATTCGGTGTGGACAAGATCATCACCCAAGCCAAATCCGCGATACACCGCCCACGCCGCCCCCTTCCCGGCGATGGCGCGGTAATCGGCGTCGGAGAGCTCGATCAGCCCGCCGCGGCCGACGCCGCACGGTATGCGGGCGGCCATCAGGTCGGCCAGCGTCTCGCGCATCGGCAGTATCTGTTCTTTCACAAATGGGGTCTTCATCAGCCGCACGCCGCAATTGATGTCGTACCCTGCCGCGCCGGGGGAAACGACGCCCGTCGCCGGGTCGGTCGCCATCACCCCGCCTATCGGCAGGCCGTAGCCGGAGTGGATATCCGGCATCGCCAGCGTGTGGAGCACCACGCCGGGAAGCATTGCCGCGTTCGATACCTGCTCCAGCGCCGCGTCGTCTATGGTTGGGAGCATCGCCGCCGAAGTGTAGATGCGGGCCGGCACGTTCATCCCTTTTTTGGCGCGGACCGGTATCTCCCACAAATTTTGCCCGATGCGGTTAATCTCAAGAGTGGCCATTACGCAGTCTCCTCTCCACCATTGTAAACCCCGGCTGACGGCAACGCGTATTCTTTTGGATTGTGATAGACTTTAACGCGGGAAAACGCATGTAGTGCACGCGCCCGCGCGGCGCCTAATTTTACGATTATTTGAGGGGGGTTACCGTGTCGGGTCATTCCAAGTGGGCGACGATAAAACATAAAAAAGGGGCGACCGACGCCAAGCGCGGCAAGCTCTGGGGAAAAATCATTAAAGAAATCACCGTTGCGGCGCGCCTCGGCGGCGGCGATCTCAACGCAAATCCGCGCATGCGCACGGCGGTGGACAAGGCCAAGGGCGCCAACATGCCGAACGACACCATCGACCGCGCCATCAAAAAAGGCACCGGCGAGCTGGAAGGCGCCAGTTATGATGAAATCACCTACGAGGGGTACGGCCCCGGCGGCGTGGCGCTGCTGATAAACGCCATGACCGACAACAAAAACCGCACCGTCGGCGAAATCCGTTCGATTCTTACCAAGTGGGGCGGCAGCATGGGCGAAGTGGGCTGCGTAAACTGGATGTTCCACAAAAAAGGGATGATCGTCATCCCCAAGGATCAGATAAAAGAAGATGACCTGATGGAACTGGTGATAAACGCCGGCGCGGAAGATATGCATGTGTTGCCCGAAAACTACGAGGTGGTCACCGCCTATGAGGATTTCGAGGCGGTGAAGCAGGCGGTGGAAAAGAAAAACCTGAAACCAACGCTGGCGGAAGCGATGATGATTCCGCAAAGCACCGTGGCGCTTACCGAAGACAAGGCGCGGACAATGCTCAAACTGATGGAGCTGTTGGACGACCACGACGACGTGCAAAAGGTCTCGGCCAACTTCGACATCTCCGACGACATTATGGAGGCGCTCGCCAACGAGTGAACCCCGTTCAATGAGGGTGCTCGGCATCGACCCCGGCAGCCGTGTGGCCGGATACGGCGTCGTGGAAGAACGGGGGGGCATCCTCGCGCCGGTGGCGTGGGGCGTTGTGAAACCGCCCCCCACCAAGGAACTGCACCCGCGCCTGAAATATCTTTTCGAGGCATACGCCGAAATCATCATTGAATATCAGCCGGACGAAGTCGCGGTGGAAATCGTTTTCTTCGCCGAGAACCCGCGTTCGGCGCTGGTGCTGGGACACGCGCGCGCGGCCGCATTTTTACCGGCGCTATTGCAAAATCTGCCGTTTAACGAATACACCGCCTTGCAAGTAAAGAAGGCGCTGGTGGGGGCGGGCCACGCCGGAAAAGGACAGGTGGCGGCGATGGTTTGCCGCCTGCTGAACATGAAGGAGATACCGAAGCCGGAAGATGTAACCGATGCGCTGGCGGTGGCGGTCACGCACCTGCATGCCGCGCCATTGCGCCGTAAATTATCCGCGGTGAAAGAAGCCGCGCCAGCCGCGCGCCGTATCAAACGGGGAGTAAGGGGATGATCGCCCATCTGCGCGGAACGCTGCTGGAAAAAAAACCGCAATACGCCGTCATCGAGGCGGGAGGCGTGGGCTACCGCCTTTTCATCACGCTATCGGGGTACGAATCGTTGCCGCGCGAGGGAGAACCGGCCCAGATGCCGACCGTCACCATCGCCCGTGAAGACGCGCTGCACCTCTACGGTTTCGCCAGCCGCGACGAAAAGGAGATGTTCCTAAAGCTGATTTCCGTCACCCGCATCGGGCCGCGGCTGGCCTGCGCCATCCTTTCGGGAGTAAGGCCGGACGCGCTGGAGAATGCCATCGTAACCGGTGACAAGACGAGGCTCTCAAAAATACCCGGCGTCGGCGCAAAAACCGCCGAGCGTATCATCCTGGAGTTGAAGGACAAATTCGGCCCATCCACGATAAGCGCCGCGCCGGAGAACGAAGCACAACGCAACATTGCCGATGCCCTTGCCGCGCTGGTGAACCTGGGGTATCAAAAGAAAGACGCTGAAAAAACGCTGCTGAAAATCACCGCCGAATCGCCGGACGCGTCGCTGGCCGACCTCCTCAAAAAATCCCTTAAACACCTCTCGCTGTAAACAAAAAAGGCCGGGGTTTAACCCGGCCTTTGAATGAACGCCAATTTTAGAACGAGAGGAGCGCCTTGCCGGCGAAATCGAGGTATTCCGCCGGAAGGATACCAAGGCGGATGACGCCGTAGAGCGATATCACCAGCGCGAGGATGAGCCCCAGCGAGGCGCGTAACGGCGGCAAGGTGCTCGGCCCCGCCTCTTCCTTCATGTACATGTAGATGGCGAAGCGGAGATAGTAGTAGATGCCGATGGCGGAATTCAGCACCGCCGCGATAACCAGGAAATTCTGCCCCGCCTTGATGGCGGACATGAAGATGTAGAACTTCGCCATGAAACCCGCCATCGGCGGGATGCCGGCCAGCGAGAAGACGAGGATGGTCATTACAAACGCCAGACCGGGATTCTTGTAGGCAAATCCCGTGAAGTCGCGCATGGCGGTCCGCTGTTCGTTTTGCCGCGCAACAAGAGCCAGAATGCCGAACGCGCCGATGTTCATGAACGTGTACACCAGCATGTAATAGAGCACCGCGCTTGAGCCTTCGCGGCTGGCGGCGGCCATGCCGACCATCGCGTAGCCCGCGTGGGAAATCGACGAAAAGGCGAGCATCCGTTTAGCGTCGGTCTGCACCAGCGCGGCGATGTTGCCCACCGTCATGGTGAGCACCGCCAACACGGCGATCCAGACAATCCAGTCGACATTCATGAACGCAATCGACTGCTCGAACATCCGGATCATCACCGCCAGCACGGCGGCTTTCGGCCCGGCGGACATGAACGCCGTCACCGGAATAGGCGCGCCCTGATACACGTCCGGCGTCCACTGGTGGAAAGGCGCGGCCGCGACCTTGAAACCCAGCCCCACCAGCAAGAGCAACGCGCCGATGGTGAGCAGGCCCGTGTTAAGGCTGCCGTGCGAAACCGCGTAGGCAATCTTGGCCAAGTTGGTATGGCCGGTGCAACCATAGATAAGCGCCATGCCATACAGCAGGAAGCCCGTGGCAAAGCCGCCCAGCAGGAAATACTTCAGAGAGGCTTCGTTTGAAACAAGCCGCGTGCGGGTGTACCCCGCAAGGACATAGAGTGAAATGGAAAGCAACTCAATGCCGAGGAACACCGTGACCAAATCCGATGCGGCCGCCATCAGCATCATGCCGACGGTGGCGAACAGCAACAGCGCATAGTATTCGGCGTGCTCGATCTGCTCGTCGACGGTGTACTTGATGGAAATAAGGATGGTCATGGCGGTGCCCAGCAGGAACAGCAGCTTAAAGAACTGGGCAAACAGATCCGCCGAGTACATACCCTGAAACGTCGAGTGCGGGAACAGGGGGCCGGACGCGCAACCGGCGGCGAAGATGACCCCGGTGAGGGCGATCCACGGATTCAGGGCGCGGCTCTGTTCTTTAAAGAACGCGCCTACAAGCAACAACAGCGATGCCACGCCGGTCAAAATCAGTTCGGGCCCGACGGCGGCCAAATCAATGGAAGGCGGCACAATAACCATTAGTCCCTCTTCTTATCCATATCCAAGTTGGCGGCGAGGGCCGCGGGATGCGCCAGCCGCGCCACTTTTGCCTTTTCCATGGTGGCAACCAAGTTGGCCACAGTGGCGTCCATTTTTCGAATCACCGGATTGGGGTAAACCCCAAGCAAAAATATCATTACAATCAGCGGCGCCATGTAGGTCAGCTCGCGCGCGGACAAATCCGGCAGCGTTTTGTTCTTCTCGTTGGTCAAATCGCCGAACATCACGCGGCGGAACAACCAGAGCATGTATGCCGCTCCCAGCAGAACGCCGACCACCGCAAGCGCCGCGTACACCGAGTTGGCTTCGAACACGCCGATTAAAATCATCACTTCCCCTATGAACCCGTTAGTGAGCGGCATTCCCATCGAAGAAAGCGCGACTATGATGAAAATAAAGGCGAATTTTGGCATCACTTTCGCGATGCCGCCGTATTCGGCTATCAGGCGCGTATGCCGCCTTTCGTACAAAATGCCGACGATGAGGAACAATGCGCCGGTTGATATTCCGTGGTTTATCATCTGCATGATCCCGCCCGAAATACCCCGCAGCGTGAACGCGAACGTGCCAAGCACAACGAATCCCAGGTGGCTTACGGAGGAATACGCCACCAGTTTCTTCATGTCGTCTTGCGCCAGGGCCATAAACGCGCCAAAAATTATTCCTATGATGGCGACTGCGCTTACCCACCACGCCGCGGATACGGATGCGTCGGGGAATATAGGAAGTGAAAACCGCAGGAAACCATACGTGCCCATTTTCAGCAGGATGCCGGCGAGGATCACGGAACCGGCGGTGGGCGCCTCGACGTGAGCGTCCGGCAACCAGGTGTGGAACGGCCAGATCGGCACCTTTATCGCGAAGGCGATGAAGAAGCAAAGGAACAGCCAAAATTGGAGGGTTTTGTCCATCGCGAACGAGTGATATTTGAGGATGTCGAACGTATAGATTCCGGTCGCCGCGTGATACTGGAAGTAAAGCACCAGAATCGCGAACAGCATCAGCACGGATCCGCCCATCGTATAAATGAAGAATTTAACGGTGGCGTAAATTCTCCGCTGCCCGCCCCAAATTCCGATGAGCAAATACATCGGGATCAGCATCAGCTCCCAGAAAACATAGAAAAGCACAAAATCCAGCGCGCAGAACACGCCCACCATCGCCGCCTGCAGGACGAGCAGGGCGATGTTAAATTCCTTGACGTGTTTTTCCACCGCGGTCCAGGTGGCGAGATAGACAACGACGCAGCTAAAGGTGGTCAACAGCACCATAAACAGCGAGATGCCATCCAGTCCCAGCGAGTACTCCGCGCCCCACGAGGGTATCCACGGAATCCGCTCGGCGAACTGCATTGCGGCGGTTCCCTCTTTGAAGTCGCAATACAGCGGCAACGACACCGCGAAATCGATAATCGCCGTTAGAAGGGTGATGCCGCGGATAAGGTTCTCGCTTTTCTTCGGCACGAAGAGAAGGGTTAAGGCCCCGATAAGCGGTATCAGAATTACGGCGCTAAGAATGGGGAACATGCTTATTTACCCCCCCACAGGTAGTAACCGGCCAACAGAACAAACGCAAGCGCCATGGTAAAGGCGTAGCTGCGCACCAAACCGGGCTGCATACGCCGGGCATATTCGCTCAGCGCCATAAAGAACTTTGCCACATCGTTTACGACCTTGTCGACGATGTTGGCATCCACCCAATGGCTCATTTTGGAAATCCACTTAACCGCGGTAAAGCCGCGCAGGTAAAAGTTATTCGTCAATGAATCCAAATACACAATCCCCGAAGTGACTTGACGGCCGATAAAATAGCCTCCCTTGCGGTAAAACCATTCGGTGTCCATGCTGACGCCAACATCCGGGGTGAGCATTTTCAGCAATACATAAAATCCAAGCCCCGTAAACATCAACACCTGAAGGGAGCTGACGACGTGCCAGGCGGAGTACGGCTCAAAATGAACCGGGTGGGGCAGCAACGAATACAGGGGCTGCGGGAACATACCGATGCCGATGCAAAACGCCGACATGATGGCCATCGCAACCAGCATGTTGGTGGGAGCTTCCTTCAAATGCTCGCCGCGCCAGTCTTGATAGAAGAACGTGTAGAAGGGGAGCTTTAACCCGGTATGCAGGAACGTACCGGCGGAGGCCAAGGTCAGCAGCAGATAGACGGGCAGCAAATGCGCGTGCTCGGCCGCGGCCACGACCATCGACTTGCTGACAAAACCGCTGAACAAGGGGAACGCGGAGATCGAAAATCCGCCGATCATGTACAGCGTCATTGTTATGGGCATGAATTTATAAACCCCGCCCAGTTCGGTCAGCTTCCTCTTGCCGGTAACATGGATGACCGCGCCGGTTCCCATGAACAACAAACCCTTGTACAAAATGTGGGTGAACGCATGGGCGCCCGATCCGTTGAGCGCCATTTCGGTGCCCATTCCCACGCCGGCGACCATGTAACCCACTTGGCTGATGATGTGGTACGACAAGAGGCGGCGAATGTCGTTTTCCAAAACTGCGTAAACAACGCCATAAAGAGCCATGATAACGCCCATCCAGATCAGGATGTCGGTGCCGGCATATCCGCGCATCAGGCAGTAAACGGCGGTTTTTGTGGTGAAAGCGGAACAGAATACGGCTCCGACGATCGTTGCTTCGGGATAGGCGTCGGAAAGCCACGCCGACAGCGGGGGAACCGCCGCATTCACCAAAAAGCCGATCAATACCAATTGACCGCCCAAGTCCGAGACCCCCAGCCCGTTAAAGGCCACGTTTCCCGTTTGGCTCGCGTGTATCGCAATGCCGCCCACCATGCAAACGCCGGAGAATATATGCACGAGAATATAACGGAAACCGGCGCTAAGCGCGCTATTCGTCTTCTCGAAGCTGATCAACAGGAGGGATGAGAATGCCATAACCTCGGAAAAAATGAAAAGGGTTATCAAATCCCCGGCAAAGACGACACTCATGGCGCCGCCGACATAAAAAAACGCCCCCATCCAGAGGCCCGTCCGTTCCTTTTCATGCAAGCCATAAACAACGCCACAAAAGGACGCGATTACAAAGACCAGCCCAAACAGCCGGCTTAGCTTATCGACCCGGGTCATAACAATATGCTGACCCATGAATTCATACATATGATGGTTCCCGAAGGGCAACAGGAACCACACCAAGCCCGCCACAACGGGAATGCTTAGAAGATACGCCGCGCGATACTTCCGCACCAAGGGCAAGCCAAGGGCTCCCAACAAATAAACCCAGGCGGGACTAAGGCAATCAATCATAAAAATCTTCTTTCTTGAACAAGAACAATTTTCCCAGCGCCTTTGATATGACAATGATCAGAACGCATGATATGAAACCATAAAATGCGTAAAAACCAACCCACGTGTGCCCCGTAAACTCGGGTTCCGTCTTCGGGACGAACACGTCCACGGCGACCAACGCGGCGAGGCTGATATAAAACAATTTCATGCCCCGCTTTTTAAGCATTTCCAGCACCGATAAAATCAGTTTGTCCGGCTTCATTTTATCCCCCGTCCCGCGCATTCCACGTTACGCTATTCCCTTCAGCAAGCTTACAAAGAAATCCGAATACAACCCGACCAAACAGGTTCCTATCGCGGTTGAAATCAAGGCGACCCTCATTATCAAGGGGGCTTCATGTTGATGGGCCGCATCGGCGGATTCATCAAAATATGCCGTCTTTAAAATGGGCAGGAAATAAGCCGCGTTCAACAGCGTGCTTCCCAGCAAAACCCCCACAATCAGGATTTGATGCGCCTCCATCGCTCCCAACAGCAGCCTCCATTTCACGGCAAAACCCGCCAATGGGGGAACCCCTATCATGCTGAAGGCGCCCACGGTAAACGCCCCCATGGTCCATGGCATCGTTTTTCCAATACCGGCCATCTCGCTTATGTACTTTTTATGAATGCCAACGTAAATCGCCCCGGCGCAAAAAAACAACGTGATCTTTCCAAATGCATGGGCCACAATCTGCAGAATGCTTCCCCTGACACCGTCGGGACTTAACAGCATGACCCCCAATACCACATACGATAGCTGGGAAATCGTCGAATAGGCCAATCGCATCTTCAAGTTGTCCTGCCGCAAGGCGATAATCGACGCGCCGACCACGGTTATGGAAGCGAACAGCGCCATCCAGGCGCCAAGACCCATCGTGCTTAAGAAATCAACTCCGTAAATATGCACAACAATTCTGACGATG
The DNA here is from genome assembly GCA_023248495.1 of Nitrospinales bacterium. GTDB lineage: Bacteria > Nitrospinota_A > UBA7883 > JACRGQ01 > JACRGQ01 > JACRGQ01. The sequence goes on along the minus strand of JAHFEK010000007.1, from coordinate 20,069 downwards.
GTAAATACGCCGGCTTTCACAACCGCCACGGCGTGCAACAGCGCGCTAACCGGGGTAGGGGCCACCATCGCCGAAGGCAACCAATTATGGAACGGCATGAGACCGGCCTTGGCAACGCCGACCACGAATAATATAAGGGTCAAACCCACCCAAAACGGGCTAACGCCCGAAAAGATCCCGGCCGATTTAAAATCCAGCGTTCCCGTCAAACCATACGTAAAAATAATGGCCGGAAGGAAAAACAGCTTGCCCGTTCCCATCAAATAGGTCAGGTACTTGGTACCGGCGCTATATGCTTCCGTCGTTTCTTCATGAACGACCAATAAATACGTCGAAACGGTGATCAACTCGTAAAACAAGAACAAGGTCAGCAAATTCGCCGAAAAGGCGACGCCCAAAGCCCCCGTGAGGGCAAGAGCAAAACAAACGTAGTACCGGGCCTGGGCATGTTCCTTCAACGTGCGCATGTAGCCGATAGAGTACAGAGTCGTCAAAATCCAAAGGAACGATGCGACACCGGCAAATAAAAATCCCAAAGCATCAACTCGAAGGGCAAACGACAAATTGGGCAGAATGCCGGCCGGAAACGCCACAATGGGACACTCAATCGTGTAGCCATCCCTAATCAAGGGATACAACGACATCACCAAACCAAATTTCACCAATGCCGCCAAAATGCTGCAACCTTCCCTCCAGTTCGGTAAATTCCGCAGGAAGAAAATACCGAATGCGGCCAGCAATGAAACCAGAATTGCCAATAAAGGAACTATTGACACTATCGTTTTCAACGTCATCATCCTTTCAGCAGGTTCACGTCGTCCACATCCACGGACTGGCGGTTCCTGAACAATGCAATTATGATCCCCAAGCCGACGGCCGCCTCGGCGGCGGCCACTGCCATAACCATGAACGTAAACAACTGCCCGTTGAGATCGCCCAACTGGCGCGAGAATGCGATCAGCGTCAGATTGACGGCGTTCAGCATCAATTCAATGCACATGTAAATGATAATCGCGTTGCGGCGGGAGAGAACCCCAACCACCCCGACGGAAAACAGGATGCCGGAGAGGATCAGGTAATGGTGTAACGGTACGGGCATTTCCATGGTCAGACCTTCCTCTTTGCCAGAACCACCGCGCCCACGATCGCCGCGAGCAGGAGAACCGAGGTTATTTCAAACGGCAGCAGATAATCGGTGAACAACACACGGCCAATCGCCGCGACCGATCCGAAATCGGCGGCGGGCGCTTTGGCGGCGGGGAGTTTCGCCATATCAAGTTTCGCGATTATGGCGGTGATGACAAAGCCGAGCGCCGCGATACCCAACGCCTGCATCATCACCCCGTGTTTCGAAACAATGCCCGCCTTCTCGCGCAGGTTCAGGAACATGATGACGAAAAGCACCAACACCATGATGGCGCCGGCGTAAACCATCACCTGCAGCACGGCGATAAGGTGCGCGCCGAGCTGCGCGTACAGGCCCGCCAGGCAGAACATGTTGACCACCATGAGAAGCGCGGACGTAACCGGCTGGCGCGACATAATCATCGCAATGCCCGAAAACAGGGCAAAGAAGCCGAACCCGTAAAAAATCAGTAGTTGCATTTGTTGAACATCCTCCGCCGAATGTAATCCAGCCGTCCTTGGAGTTTCTCTTCGGGCACGAGCAGCGCTTCTTTGTCGTAGAGCATCAGGCCGCGGTCATATTCCGCCAGCCCTTCATAGTTGGGGCTCATCACAATCGCTTCTTCCGGACAGGCCTCTTCGCACAGCCCGCAGAAAATGCAGACCGCCCCGTCAAGCGTATACGTTTCGGGATACCGCGTGCCATCCGGCCGCATAGCGCCCACAATAGTGATGCACTTGGGCGGGCAGGCCACTTCGCACAGCCCGCATGCCACGCACTTTTCCTTGCCATCGACGGCGCGCACCAGCATGGGGCGGCCACGGTACGCTTCCGGCAGCAGCGGCTTTTCCTCCGGGTAATAGATGGTCGGGATGCCGCGATCGGCGGGATTGCCGCTGACATACGACCGGATGGTGGAAACCCAGTTCCGGATAAAGTGGCGCCCGGTAATGATGATGCCGCGCATCACTTCCATCACATATATCCGCTCCCAAAAGGTGAGCGTCACGCCCCGGTTAACCTTTTTATAATTCGCCACCATTACCGCACCGCCAAAAGAACGAGGCCCGTTATAAAAATATTCGCCAGCGCCAGCGGCAGGACGATTTTCCAGCCAAGCTTCATCACTTGGTCGAACCGGAAACGCGGCAACGACCAGCGGATGAGCATAAGAATCATGATCCATACGACGACCTTCAGCCAAAACACGGCGACATGAATAATCATGGCCGCTATCGCCCCGAAGTTGGCGCCGAACAGGTAACCCATCGCGGCGATAAGCCCTTGGTGAGTGATGAACGGGATGTGCCAGCCGCCGAAGAAAAGCGCCACCAGCACCGCGGCGATAGTCACCATTTCCAGGAATTCCGCCATCCAAAACATGGCGAACTTAAGCCCGGAGTATTCGGTGAAATACCCGGCGATGAGTTCAGACTCCGCTTCCGGCATATCAAACGGCGTGCGCTTGTTTTCCGCCAAAGCGCAGGCGATAAACAGTATGAAGCCGAGCGGCTGGAGGAAAATGCCCCAGTGGAAGAAGTTTTCCTGGGCCATGCCGATGGTGGTCAACTGCAAGCTGCCGTACACCATAAAAATGCCGACGAGGGTAAGGCCCATCGCCACTTCATACGAAAGCATCTGCGCGCCCACGCGCATACTGCCCAGCATTGACCAACTGTTATTCGAAGCCCAGCCGGCAATCACCGCGCCATAGGTAGCCAGCGAAGCCACCGCGAAAACATACAACATGCCAACATTGAGGTCGGCGATAACCAGATTCACTTCATGCCCCCAGAGCATGTACTTGCCGCCAAAGGGTATGACCGCAAATGCGACAAGCGACGGCACCACCGCGATAAACGGCGCCAGGTAGTGCAACGGCCTGTCGGCGCCGCGCGGAATGAAATCCTCCTTCGTGAGAAGCTTGATCGCGTCCGTAACCGTGTGCAGAAGACCGAACACCGTGAAGCCGAAAATCTCGGCCCGGTTCGCGCCGATGCGGTCCTGCATGAGGGCCGACTGCTTTCGCTCCACCCAGCCGAGCAACGGGGCGAAGACCCCCATGTTCATCGAGAAAATAAATACGATCTTCAGCATCATCTCCACGATGGAGGGGATGAGATTCGGCGCCGGCAAATAGGTGTAATCAAACATTAGCGGTCACACTCCCCGCCGATAAGGTTAATCATGTCGAAAGTCGGAATGATGTCCGCCAAGAACGATCCTTTGCACATATGCCCCATCGCCTGCGTAAGGGCGAAGCAGGGGGGCCGCACACGGCACTTCCACGGCTTGCCGCCGCCTTGCGAAACGAGGTAGAAACCAACTTCGCCGTTGGATCCCTCGGTGGGAACGTAGACTTCGCCCTTGGGAACCTGTATTCCCTCGATGGTGTTTTTGAAGTGGAATATCATCGATGCCATGTTCGATTTCACTTCTTCCTTGCTGGGGTTGCGCACCGCCGCATCGTTGATGTTGATCGGACCCGAGGGCATCTGGGCGAGGCACTGTTCGATAATCCGCTCGCTTTGCCGGATTTCCTCCATGCGGACGAGGTACCGGTCGAAATTGTCGCCGGTGGTGCCGACGGGGATATCGAAATCGACATTGCCGTAAGCAAGGTAGGGTGAGGCTTTGCGAACGTCGTATTCAACGCCGGCCGCGCGCAGGCAAGGCCCGGTGAAAGCATAGGCGATGGCGTCATCGCGCGAAATCGCCCCGGTGTCGCGCATACGATCGAGGAAAATGCGATTTTTCGTCAGCAACTTGTCAAATTCATCCCAAAACACGCGGTTCTTGGCAAAAACTTCTTTCACCTTTCCCGCGAAACCTTCCGGCAGGTCGGAAGCAAGCCCGCCGATACGTACATAATTCGAAGTGAGGCGCGCGCCACAAACCGACTCGATAAGATCCCATGTCAGTTCGCGCGCTTCGACGAAATAGAGAAATGCCGTCAGCGCGCCCAATTCAAGGGTGGCCGCGCCAAGGTTGGTGTAGTGATCGGCCATCCGCGACAGTTCGCACATGATGGTTCGGATGTAAACGGTGCGGGCGGGAACCTTGTCCGCCATACCCATCAGCTTTTCCACCGCCAACGCATAGGCGACGTTGTTTTGGGGGGCGCTGTTATAGTTCAGCCGGTCGGTATAGGGGAACGCTTTGCTCCACGTGCCGTCTTCGCAATGCTTTTCGAATGCGCGGTGGAGGTAGCCGATTTCCGTTTCCATATGGATGATTTTTTCGCCGTCAAGCTTAATGAAAAACCGGACGGTGCCGTGGGTCGCCGGATGCGACGGCCCCATGTTCAGAACCATCAGTTCCGTATTTAAGTCCAGCTGGTGTCTATTTTCCATCGCTTCAGTTCTCCGGCCCGATGAGCGGCTGACGTTTACGGATGTTGTAGTCCTTGCGTAACGGATGGCCTTCGAATTCCTCGTACAGGAGAATCCGCTTCATGTTCGGATGGCCTTTGAAGATTATGCCGTACATGTCCCACACCTCGCGCTCGAACCAGTTGGCCGCCACCCAAACGGTAACGACGGATTCGGTGACCGGATCGTCGTCGGCCACCAGCGTCTTGACGCGGAGACGGTGGTTGTTCTTCAGCGAAAATAGATGGTACACCACTTCAAACCGTTCGCTGCGCGCCCTCGTGCCGAGGTAATCCACGGCGGTCAGATCCATCATGAAATCGAATTTCATGGCATCGTCGTCGCGCAGCCAACGCAGCACGGTGAGCAACGCGTCTTTGCGGATCACGACGGTTTCATCGCCATGCTGCTCGTGCGCGGACAGCACGGTATCGCCCAGTTTCCGCTTGCACAAATCTATCAAGCGGCCCATCAGCGTTTCACCCTCGGCTCATATTGGGATTTGCCGCGCGGCCACTTGGACGAGCGCTCGTTGGCGACCAGCTCCTGCAGTTTGAGAAGTCCGTCAAACACCATTTCGGGGCGGGGCGGGCAACCCGGCACGTACACATCCACCGGCAAAATGGTGTCGATGCCCTGCACCGTGGAGTAATTGTTGTACATGCCGCCGGAGCAGACGCACGCGCCGAAGGCGAAAACCCACTTCGGCTCCGCCATCTGGTTATACACTTTGTTGAGGATCGGGGCCTGTTTGTGGCTGATGGTGCCGACCACAAACAACAAATCCGCCTGGCGTGGCGAGAAGCGCGGCAACGCCGCGCCGAACCGGTCGAGATCGTAGCGGGGACCGGCCACCGACATGAATTCCATGCCGCAGCAGGCGGTGATGAACGGATAGAGGAAGAACGAGTACTTCCTTCCCCAGCCGATGACTTTATCAACCTGGGTGAGAATCACGCTGTCGCCCAGCGCGGCCTCGATATTGCGTTCTTCCCTTGTCACTCCCATTCCAAAGCCCCCTTCTTCCAAATATAGGCGAGCCCCACCGTCAACACCAGGATGAAGACCATCATTTCAACAAAGCCGAACATCCCCAGTTCCCGGAACACCGCCGCCCACGGAAAGAGAAAAACGGCTTCTATATCGAACACGATGAAGAGCATTGCGACGAGATAGAACCGGACGCCGAAACGGCTTTTCGGGTCGGTGATCGGCGACACGCCGCACTCAAACGGCTCCATTTTTTCTTCGAACTCCCTCTTGGGCCCTATGATCGAGGTCAGAATTATCATGCCCGCCGCCGTGCCGCACGCCGCCAGCGTCATCACGAGTATCGGAATGTACTGGTTTAGCATTTTTCCTTCCCCATCAGCCCCAACAGATTGTGGCATTGTATCTCGCGGCCGCCCGCCGTCATTATAACGGATGGCGACTGATCCATTTCATCGGGAATGCGCACGGAGCCCGGCTTCACCGCGCCGCTCATGCGGACGCGCCCTTTCCACTCCCGCTTCGGCGATTTGAAAAGAACCGTATCCTCGGCGTTGAGGCCCAGTGCCTGCGCATCGGCGGGATTGATATCGACGTACGGCTTGCCTTCCACATGGAAATCGGCGTAATGCTTCCCGACCAAATGGCGGAGCGATGGGCAATAATCGGTGTAAATGCCCATCACGAAGAGGTTGTGTTCGGGCAACAACACCAGCTCGCCGGGGGCCGGCTTTTTCATCGAAGCCGGTTCCACCCATGTAAGCGCCGGCGAACCGTTGATGAGTCCGGAGTAATCGGCCATGCCGCCATCGATAATCGCCCCGTATCCCGGCACCTTGGCGGCAATTTCCGCTTGAACGTCCGCGGTGGAGCGATAGCCGAAATCGTGCCCCATCGCCTTGGCGATGTCGGCAAAAATCCGCCACACCGTCCGGCTATTACCCACCGGTTCGATGGCAGGGTTGATTTTCTGGATGCGTCCTTCAATATTGGTAAACGTGCCTTCCTTCGCGAAAGAGGTGCACGACGGCAACACCACATCGGCCGCCATGGCGGTCAGCGAGTAGAATTGATCCACCACCACGGCGAATTCCACCTTGTCCATCGCCTCGCGGAATTTGACAAAATCGGCGTGACGGCGCAACACATCCTCGTCGGTGATAATTAGCGCCTTGGTCTCATGATTGTTGATAAGAGTGCAGAGGTCGTCGAATGCCCTCAACTCCTGCCGCGTCTCCTTTACGTATCCGGGAAGGACGTTCGGGGCCACGCCCATATCGTTAACCCCCCGCGAGTTGCAATATTCGCGCATCACCATTACCTTGCCGCCGGCGATCTTGGCGAGGTTTACGATATTCCGCACGATGGCGCTGGCCCGCGGATGGCGCTGAGCCTCCTGCCCGATGAGAAACACCGGCTTTTGCTTCTTCTTGATAAGGGCCGCAAGCTGGGCGGCCTGCGCGTTCAACGCGCCATCCAGCTTGGCCCGCGCGCCGCCAAGTTCGGCCTCCAGGCGCTTTTCAAAATCCCCCGCGATTACCGTCCCGCCGGGAATGCCGCCGCCGGACTTGATGGCGGCCGCCAGTTCCCCCGCCAGCGTCACGACGAATTCGTGCAGTTCGGCATAGCCGTAGGTCAGCTTCATGCGGGGTGACGGCAGAAAGAACGCCTCTTTGCTGTAGGCCAGCGCCACTTCGGCGCCATGCCCGTGGATTGCTTCGCGGATGTGGTTGCTCACTACCGGATTTTCATTGCTGCCATCAAGCCCGATAAACACGAAAAGATTGCCCTGTTTCAATTCGTCAAAGGATATGGTCATCGGGAAATCGCCAAACGCCTCGAAGAGGCCGCCCGCGGTATCATGACCGGCCATGTTGGCCATGTTGTCGATATTGCCGGAGCCAAGAGCGCTGCGGAAAAACTTCTGGAACAGATAGTTGTCTTCGTTGGTTGCGCGTTCGCTGCCGATGCCGGCGAAGGCGTTTTTCCCCGCCGCGCGGTATCCGTTCAGCTTCTCGGCGACATAGGCAATCGCCGTATCCCAATCGGTGGTCTCAAAGCCGTGACCCCGGCGAATCATCGGCGCGGTAAGACGTTCGCCCTGATGCACGAATTCGTACCCAAAACGGCCCCGGGCGCAGAGGTTGCCCTTGTTGGTTCCCAGCGCGGTATTGCTGGTGATACGGACGATCTTGCCTTTCTTCGTGTTCACTTCAAACGCGCAACCGACGGCGCAATGCGGGCAAATAGTGGCGGTGCGCTTCATCTCCCACGAGCGGCCCGAAAAATACATGCCGCTGGAAAGCGCCCCCACCGGGCACACTGAAATGCATTGGCCGCAGAAATCGCAATCAAGCGGCTTGCCGTCCTGCGTATTGATTTTCGCGGCATAGCCATTGCCGTCCACGCGGAAGGCGTTGATTCCCTGCACCTCGTTGCAAACATGAACGCAGCGTTCGCACATCACGCAAAGGTTCTGGTCGTACCGGATCAGGCCCCAGTCGACCACCGGTTTTTTCTCGTGGGCCGCGGTGCTCCAATCGTGCTTTTTGATGCCCATCTGCCATGTGAGATTCTGCAATGTGCATTCGCCGGAACGCTCGCACACCGGGCAATCGAGCGGGTGGTTCACCAGGATAAACTGAATCATGTTCCGGCGGAATTCCCTCAGCTGTTCGCTGTCGGTGGTAATGGCCATGCCATCGGACGCCGGCGTGTTGCAGCTCATCACCGGGCCGTCGACTCCCGCCACTTCCACGGAACAAACGCGGCAGGAACCGATGGGGTGGGTTTTTTCCAGATAGCAGAGCGTCGGTATTTTTTTGCCCACGCGGCGCGCCGCCTGCAATATGGTCGTTCCGTTTTTCACCTCGACGGTCTGGCCGTCGATGGTCAAGGTAATGGTTGTCTTCGTATCGGCGGCGGCGTGGCTCATTTGGACGCTCCCTCCGGCACGCATGCCATACCTACCACATAACAACGCATGCAGCGGCCGGCCTCATCAACCGCCGCCTCCAGCGAGTAACCCAATTCCACTTCTTTAAAGGAACCGATTTTATCCTGCCGGTCGCAGATCGGCATTTCCTGCCGCGGCCAACCGCCCGGCATCGGCACTTTTTCGTTTTTGTCGTACACGCCAATAGTGGCGATAACCTTCTCCATCCGCTGTTCGTCGCTAATGCCAACGGTTTCACCCCGCAGAAACTGCCCCATGCTCTGGGCCGCACGGCGTGCATGGCCGACGGCCGTCACCAAATTCAGCGGTCCCGATACCACATCTCCGCCGGCAAAGATGTCCGGCACGGCGGTCTGAAAAGTCTCTTCATTGGTGATGATCGTCTTCCACTTTGTGGTTTTCACGTCCGGCACTTCCTTGAGGAAGAAAATGTCGCAGTCCTGCCCAATCGCGGAGATGACCATATCCCCCTCGACCAGATGTTCGGAACCCGGCACCGGCACCGGCTTGCGGCGGCCCGATTCGTCCGGAGGACCCATTTCCATCTTCTGGCATTCGAGGCCGACAACCTTGCCGCTGCCGTCCGCCACCAGCTTGGTGGGGGCCAGCATAAAACAGTAGTTTACCCCTTCGTCTTCAGACTCGTGCACTTCGTGCGGATCGGCCGGCAGTTCCTTTTTGGTGCGGCGATAAACGATATTCACATCCTTGCAACCGAGGCGGATCCAGCTCCGCACGCAGTCCATCGCCGTGTTGCCGCCGCCAACCACCAACACCTTTTTCGGCTTGGCCAGCGTGGGAATTTTAGCGGACGCATTCGGGACGGCATCCTTGATGGTGAAATCGACTATTTCCTTGAGGGCGGCGATACCGCCGTAAACCCCCTGATAGTTCTTGTCCTCCCCCTCCACGCCCATCGCCTTGGAAAGATCGCCGCCGGTGGCGACAAAAAAAGCCTTAAAACCCTTGGCGCGGAGCGAGGCAAAGGTTTCATCCTTGCCGAAATGGACGTTGTATTTGATCTCGCCGCCGAGGTCTTCAATATATTTAACCTCGCGCATCATGACATCCTTCGGGATGCGGTAATGCGGGATGCCGGTCCACGCCGCGCCGCCGGGCGTCGGCAACTTTTCAAATATGGTGACATGAAAGCCCTGCAACAGCAGATAATACGCGGCGGAAAGGCCCGAAGGACCCGCGCCTATCACGGCCGCCTTTTCAGGCCGGGTGTGCCGGTTCGGATTGCCCGGCTTGTCGACCGCGTGCAGATCTTCGTAATCCCAGGCGAAACGCTTAAGCTTGCAGATCGCCAGCGACCGCTCCACATTTTCACGGCGGCAGTTATTTTCGCAAGGGTGGAAGCAGGCGCGGCCCAGCGAGCACGCCATCGGGCTGGCCGTGCGGATGGTGGCCAGCGATCCGGCGAAATCCCCCTCCTTAATTTGCTCTATATAAAGAGGAATATCCATGCCGGTGGGGCAGGCCGCCGTGCAGGGAGCGGTAGTCTTATTCGGATAGAAATAGCCCGGCCCCCTCTTCTTGCCAAGAACGTACTCTTGATATTCCTTCTTAAAGTATTTGAAGGAATCTACGATGGGGCCTGGTCCCAGTTGGCCGATGCCGCACTTGGAATTGCGTGAAATGGTTTCGCATAGCCCTTCAAGCTGGGCGAGATCTCCCGCCGTTCCCTTTCCAGCAACGATGCGGGCAAAAATATCTTCCATTACTTTCGTGCCGACCCGGCAGGGGAAACACTTGGCGCAGGAGCTCTTCTGGAGCGCTTTGACGTAATTGGCGGCCATTTCCACAATATCGAACGGCTCGTCCAGGATGACAACGCCGCCCCAGCCCATGAATGCGGTCATTTTCCGCGCGCCATCGTATGTTTCGGGAAGTTTTACCTTGGCATCGTCCCATGCGTCGCGCGGCTTGCCGCGGTTATCGACGATAACATCCTGCCAAGAGCTGAAAAGTACCTTCATTGAGCCGCCCCAATAGCGGAAAGCCGGGCTTCATGGCGTGAAGGCGGAGTTTCCGCTTCAGCGCGGATAAACGCGCAAGAACCGATAAGGCTCGACATGATGCTTCCCCACATGACGCGCTGTCCTCTCCTGCATCTTACAGTCTAAAGAAACTGTCCCCCTGCAACGCGGCTTGCCTCCAAGCACGCCCGCCTTTTATAGACGATGCAATCGTAGAAATCAAGCGGGAACAAAAAATTTATTTCGCCGCGAAATTTTACGGCGATATGATTGGCGTGGATGCCGTGTGGCTGTTGGCTTGCCTGTTTTTTTTCGGCATATGGTTGTGAAAACCAGCGGCATTATTAAAAGTGTGACGGGAAACGTACACTCAAAAGATTGTTTGATCCGCGACAGGTGCCCCCTATTAAAGGGCGTGAAAAAATAACCGGAGGGTCGTTGATAACGTTTAGGAAAAGATGCCCGTTTCCCCCAAAAGCCCCGAAATAATCAGACACTCATCGCCACTCCCCAAACCACCTTAATGTTATTGCCAACAATTACCGCCAAAGTTGTTGCCGCCATCAACAAAATGTGATAGATTTACGCGCTTATTGGACATGTGGATTACTGGTCCGTCGACGCGCGGTGTGTCGGCAAACGCGACCGGATACAACAATTTTTAAAGGATAGAGATGAATATGTTTAAAAAGTTTGGCCTCTTGGCGGTAGCAGTATTGTTCGCGGGATCCCTCGCGATTCTTCCGGCTTGCGAAAAGAAGGAAGAAGCCCCGGCAGCTCCGGCCCCGGTGGCAGCACCGGCCCCGGAAGCAGCTCCGGCAGCACCGGCCCCGGAAGCAACCCCGGCGGCAACCCCGGCTCCGGAAGCAGCCCCCGCAGCAGCCCCGGCCCCCGCGGCAGCTCCGGCTCCCGCAGCAGCCCCGGCCCACAAGTAATCCGTCTTTTAAAAGGGGGCGGGCAACCGCCCCCTTTTTTTTATTTCCCGCTATTGTCCATGTAATCCCCCTTTCCCTTGCCAAAGTTCCGCCGCGCATCTAAATTAAGCGTATGATTCTTGACGATACCATCGCCGCTATCGCCACCCCCGTTGGCGAGGGGGGACTTGGCGTTATTCGCGTTTCGGGTTTTGATGCACACCGTATCGCCGCTCAGCTTTTCTGCCGCAAAGGCGGAAAGCCCGGCGATCCGCTTGAATCACACCGGCTTTACTTTGGCACGTTGTGCGGCTCCGCGGGACCGGTGGACGAAGTCTGCGTGGTCTACATGCAATCGCCGCGCAGCTACACCCGGCAGGACATGGTGGAGATAAGTTGCCACGGATCGCCCGCCGTGCTGCGCCGTGCGGTAAATGCGCTGCTAAACGCCGGCGCGCGAATGGCCGAGCCGGGCGAATTCACCAAACGTGCGTTTTTGAGCGGCCGCATCGACCTCAGCCAAGCTGAAGGGGTGATAGACCTTATCAAGGCCCGCAGCGAGGGGGCGGCGCGCGCCGCCTTTGGCCTGATGGAGGGAGGACTTTCCCGGCGGATCGAGGCGGTGCGCCAAAAGCTGGTGTGGACGCTTTCGCATCTGGAAGCCTCCATCGATTTTCCCGATGAGGAATTCGTCACTGCCGCCGATGGCGAACTGCGCCGGACGCTGACCGAGGCTGCGCGGCGGCTGGATGTTTTGATAAAGAGCTACGACGGCGGCAAATTCTTGAAGCACGGCCTTTCGCTCGCCATTATCGGCAAACCGAACGCCGGTAAATCGTCGTTGCTCAACGCGCTGCTTGAGGAGGAACGGGCAATCGTTTCCGGCATCCCCGGCACCACGCGCGACCTCATCCGCGCCGAAGGGGAGCTGTCCGGACTGAAAGTGGAGCTGATAGACACGGCGGGGCTGAATCCATCGCCGGATGAGGTGGAGGCGGAAGGAATTCGCCGCGCGTTGAAGGCCGCCGAAACGGCCGACGCGGTTATCGGTCTCTTCGATGGCTCGCGTCCATGGGAGAAAAGCGATACAACCGTTCTTGAAACGCTAAAAAAGGCGCGGCTCCATCTGGCGGTGATAAACAAAGCCGATATGCCGCAACGGATCGCCTGGCCCGACGCGGCGATTTCACCGGTGCATATCTCCGTAAAAGAGATGCGCGGACTTGATCCGCTCCTGAAAAAAATAGCGGCCTTCGCGCATGACGCGGAAAACCTCAACAGCGAAGAACCGGTGGTGACGCGGCTTCGCCACCGCGAAATATTTTGCCGCATTGCCGAGGACCTGCGCCGCGCCGCCGCTGAAGTTGAGTTGGGGCGCGAGCTGGCCGCCGCCAGCGTGTGGGACGCGCTGGAGGAGATAAAGCGCTTCACCGGCGAGTCGTATACCGAAGAGGTGCTTTCCGCAATCTTTGACGAATTCTGCGTGGGCAAGTGAAGCGGTTCGATGTCATCGTGGCCGGCGGCGGCCATGCGGGATGCGAAGCGGCGCACGCAGCCGCGCGCTTGGGCTGCGCCACCGCATTGGTCGTCACCGATAAAAGCAGCATCGCCCGAATGAGCTGCAACCCCGCCATCGGCGGCCCCGGCAAAAGCCAGATCGTGCGCGAGATCGACGCGCTGGGCGGACTTATGGCGCGCGTGACCGACCGCGCGGGGCTGCAGTTCCGCACGCTCAACAGCGCAAAAGGGGCCGCCGTCCGGGCCTGCCGCGCCCAGGCCGACACCATCGAATACGAAGAGGCGATGCGGGAAGAGTTGGCCGCGACGCCGAACCTATCTATCATTGAAGGATCGGTGAGGAATATTTTAGCCGAGAACGGCGCGGTGCGCGGCGTGGCGCTTATCACCGGCGAGGAGCTTTCAGCCAAAGCGGTGATCCTGTGCACCGGCACGTTTCTCAACGGCCTGCTGCACACCGGCCTTTCGCAAACGCCGGGCGGACGCATCGGCGAGGGGCCGTCGGCCCATCTTTCCGATTCGCTCAAAAATCTTGGCCTTCATCTTGGCCGCCTCAAGACCGGCACCCCCGCGAGGCTTCACAAGGATTCCATCAACTGGGATGTGCCGCAACCGCAGCCGGGCGACATCCCCCCGCCGCCCATGTCTTTCTTCACAAAAAAAATAGAGCGGGAGCAGCTCCCCTGCCACCTCACCCGCACCACCGCCCGTACGCATGAAATTATCCGTACCGGGTTCGACCGCTCGCCGCTCTTCACCGGCGTGATACAGGGGGTGGGCCCGCGCTACTGCCCCAGCATCGAGGACAAGGTGGTGCGGTTTCCCGAACGGCTTTCGCATCACATTTTCCTTGAGCCGGTCTCGCGCCACAACTCCGAAATCTATCCCAACGGCATATCCACCTCGCTGCCGGAAGACATACAGGACGCATTTTTGCGCTCCATCCCCGGCCTCGAAGAGGTGAAAGTCATCCGCTATGGGTACGCGGTGGAATACGATTTCGTGCCGCCAACGCAGATGTATCCCACGCTGGAATCGAAAATGCTTGGCGGTCTTTACTGCGCCGGACAAATCAACGGCACCAGCGGCTACGAAGAGGCGGCGGGACAGGGCATCCTGGCCGGCATCAACGCCGCCCGCAAAGTGCGCGGGGAAGAACCGGTGATTTTGCCGCGCGCGCAAAGCTATATCGGCGTGATGGTGGACGACCTCACCACACTCGGCACCGAAGAGCCGTACCGCATGTTCACCAGCCGCGCCGAACACCGGCTGGTGATGCGGCAGGATAACGCCGACCAGCGGCTGTGCGATCTGGGCCGCCGCATCGGCCTGCTGGGCGAAGAACACTATCAGGAATATTTGGAACGGCAGGGGCGGATTCAATCGCTGGTGAAGCGGTTGAAGGGGGCGTTTCTCAACCCCACGCCGGAAACCCTGACGCTGTTGCAAATCAGCGGACTGCCGCCGGTGGATATGTCCATCGGCATCGCGCAATATATGAAACGCCCCGATGTGGCGCTGAAGCGCGATTCCGTCTTCGGCGATCTCGCCGCGTTCGACGATACCGACATCGAGCGCGCCGAAACGGAAATAAAATACGAGGGATATATCGCGCGGCAAAACCGGTGGATAGAACAGCTCGGCAAGATAGAGAACATCCCGCTGGAGGAAAAAATGGATTACGGCGGCATCTCCGGCCTTTCGGTGGAGTTGCAGCAGAAACTGAACAAGGTGAGGCCGCTCACCTTCGGGCAGGCGTCGCGCATCGCCGGCATGACCCCGGCCGCGCTCTCCATTTTGATGATCCACCTCAAAACAAGGGGGCGCAATGGCGGCTGAAAAAAAACAGGTGGCGCAGTATTTGGAAGAGCTCTACCGCTGGAACAAAAAGGTGAACCTCACCTCCGTCGCGCGGGACAAGGCGCAGGCGGTGCTCATCGAGCCGTCATTCTCGATGGCGGAGTTTTTTCCGCCGGGGGATGCGCTGGAGATATTCGACATCGGCAGCGGCGGAGGGCTTCCCGCCATCCCGCTCGCCATCCGCTTTCCCCAACATGGATTTACGCTGGTGGAATCGGATAGAAAGAAATCGATTTTCTTGCAGCACATTGCTTCGCTGTTGGGATTGAAGAACGTGCGCGTGCTGAATGAACGGAGCGAAAGGGTCTCGCAAGACGCGGTATATGCCGCCACCGCTGATGTTGTGACCTCCCGCGCCGTGAAACGGGATGATGTTTTTTCCGCCGCCGGCGGCCTGTTGAAACCGCCGGGCCGCGTCATCATTCACCACACCCCCGACGCCCCGGCGGAATTCGGCGGTTACCGCCTGTTTGGTAAAAACCCCTCCGCCGATTGCTTTAGCCGCAAGTAGACGTAGTTTTTTTCCTATTCTCTCCCAATTTTTGCCGGCAGAAGAGGCAATCATGCCTTCCGTTGGCGCAACGCGCCAACTGCCCATGCAGGTCGATGCTCCACAGAGAAAATGCTTGCCCCCTCCGGGGGCAATGACAGACAGGATTGTCTACCCTACTGAGAGCAGGACGGTTGATAACCCTACCGTGCAGGGGGGCGGGGGAAGAGGTCGGCGCAGTTGCGCACGGTGTAATCGGCGTTCTTGAATACCACGTGGGAGCGGGTGAACTGGGTGGGTGAGATCAGGCCGCAGGCGGCGGCGGTGCTGAAGAGGCCCGCGCGGACGGTGATGAGGTAGTTCACCACGCGGTACATTTTCTCTTCCACGAAGAGCGCGCGCTGCATGGCGGGATCGGTGGTGGTCACGCCGACGGGGCACTCGTTCGAGTGGCATTTTTCCGCCATGATGCAGCCGAGGGTAATCATAAAAGCGCGCGCGGCGGCGATGAGATCGGCCCCCAGCGCCAAGGCTATCGCCTGCTCGTCCGGCAGGTGCAGGCGTCCAGAGGCGATCAGTTTCACCTTGTCCCGCAGGCCGTATGCGCGCAGGGTGTCGTCGGCTATGACAATAGCGGAATAGATGGGCAGGCCGAGGCTGTCGGCCATCTCTTTAAACGTCGCGCCCGATCCCCCTTCCGCCCCGTCCACGGTGATGAAATCCGGCCCCGTCCCGCGCCGGCGGAACTCGGCGCAGAATTCATCCAGCCCGTCCCGCCCGCCGATGACCAGCTTCACCCCCACCGGCAGGCCGCTGGTTTCCCGCACCCGCTCGATAAACTCGAAAAGCTGCGGCACGTTGTCGACGCCGGGAATGCGGTTGGGGCTGTCTATCGGTTTATACGGTTCCACGTTGCGTATGGCCGCGATTTCGGGCGTGACTTTGCTTGCCTCCACGTGGCCGCCCCGTATCTTGGCCCCCTGCATCAGCTTGATCTCAATCGCGCGAACTTGCGGTATACGGGCTTTTTCGTGAAGCAGTACCCAATCCATCCGCCCCTGCTTGTCGCGCACGCCAAAAAGCCCCGCCCCTATCTGAAAAATGAGGTCGCCGCCGCCAAGCAGGTGATAGGGGCTGAGTCCCCCCTCGCCGGTGTTCATCCACGATCCGCCCGCCATGCCAACGCCCCGGCTGAGGGCCGAAACGGCGTTCGGCCCCAGCGCGCCGTAACTCATGCCGCTGGTGCCGATAAGCCCCTTTAGCCGCCACGGCCTTTTTGCGCCGGGGCCGACGGTGATGGCGTATTCGTCCGCCAGCAGCCAGGGGCGCACCTTTTCGTCATGAACCTTTTCAAAGCGCATAAAGAGGGTATCGGCCTCGATGACATATTTCCGTGTGGGGATGGGGGCGGGCTGATCCACCGCGATTTCCCCGGCCAGCGTGGGAAAAAGGGTGTTATGCAGATACAGTCCCGGCGCGGCGAAATCGCGCTTGCTGCCGTAGCTGATGAGCGTATTGAGGTATTTCGCGGCCTTGACGATGGCGATGAATTTCACGCGGCTGATCGGCTTGCCGGCGTTGTCGTCGTCGGTGATGTAAAAGCGCAGCTCCGGGCCGACCTTCTCGATGAGGTAACGGAGGATGCCGAGGAACCAGTGCTTGCCCCGCAGCAACGAGCTTTGCGTCTGCCGCCGGTTGTGCAAATACAGCCACGCGGTGAACGCCAGCGGCCCTAGGAACATGATGCAGAGGATGACGAAGCTGGCAATCGTCAGGATGTGATTGATGATGTCCACCGCGCGTCCCCCCGGTTGATAAGCCCGGCGTAATGCCAGTGCCGGTATTGTAGTGAATTACGATGGAGGGCCGCAACTATGGCGGCGGGGCGCGGAGCGGGGTAAGATCGTATCGATGGTAAAACAGGGAACCGCCGCGCAACGCGCCGAAGGGATCATAAAAAAGCTGCACACCCTCGCAAAGCCGCAAAACTTGGCGGGAATGGCACGCTACGGCATCGTGCCGAAAAACGGGCTGGGAGTAAACATGCCCAACCTGCGGGCCATCGCCAAAGAGTGCGGGAAAAATCACGCGCTGGCGCAAAAGCTCTGGGCCAGCGGCATCCACGACGCGCGGATACTTGCCGCGTTGGTGGACGAGCCGGAAAAAGTAACCCCCGCCCAGATGGATCGTTGGGTGAAAACTTTTTATTCGTGGGATGTCTGCGATCAGGCCTGCGGCAATCTTTTTGACAAAACCCCCTATGCCTACGCAAAAGCCCGTCAGTGGCAACGCGACCGGCGCGAATACGTCAAGCGGGCCGGGTTTGTGATGATGGCGGTGTTGTCGGTTCACGACAAGCGGGCGGACGACGCGCGGTTTTCCGCGTTCCTGCCGATGATTCGGGAAGGAGCGGCTGACGGGCGGAATTTTGTTAAAAAGGCGGTGAACTGGGCATTGCGCCAAATCGGCAAGCGCAATCCCGCGTTGCGGAAAAAGGCGCTGGCGCTGGCGGAAGAACTTGCCGCATCGCCTGAAGCTTCCTCCCGCTGGGTGGGGCGCGGCGCCGTGTGCGAATTGCAAAAAACCGTCACTCGGCGCTCCCGCCGAACGGCTGGAAAATAAGCGGATGACGGGAAGACGATGAAAAGCCCAAACTTGCGGCGGAGGGCCACGCTGTATGATAATACGGCGTAAAGGGGGCGGCGAAAACGTGAACGATACTATCGGGGATTGGCGGCGGCGAATCGACAAGCTGGACGGCCAAATCATAAAATTGCTCGACAGCCGCACCCAATGTGCCGTTGAGATCGGTAAAGTAAAGGCCGCCACCGGCGCGCCGGTATACGATCCCAAGCGCGAAGCCGAAGTGGTGGAGCGCCTCACCGCGCTGGCCCGCGTGATCCCAAAAAAATCGCTGGAAGCGGTGTACCGTGAAATCTTTTCCGCCGCGCGCGCGGTGGAAAAACCGCTCTCCGTCGCCTTCCTCGGCCCATTGGGCACGTTCTCGCACGAAGCGGCCATCGCGCTTTTTGGCACATCAAACGAGTTCAAGCCGCTCGGCGGTTTTTCCCCGATCGTAAAGGCGGTGGAAGGGGAGGAGTGCGACTTCGGGGTGCTCCCCATCGAAAGCTCGGTGGAGGGGCCGGTGAACGCGAACCTCGACCTGCTCAAAGATTCGGCGCTGACCATCTTTGGCGAAAAGACAATCGCCGCGCACCAGAATCTTCTATCGAAGGCGAAAAGCATAAATGCGATTAAGCGGCTGCACAGTCACATGCAGCCTTTGGGGCAATGCCGCGGCTATATTCAGAGGATGTTGCCGGGAGTGGAAATATACGAGACGGATAGCACCGCCGCAGGCGCCGCCAAAGCCGCGAGGGACAAAAATGCCGCGGCCATCGGATCGCTGGCCGCCGCGCGGATTTACAATCTCAACGTGCTGGACAAAAACATCGAAGACGGCGCGGCGGGCAAAACACGTTTCGTGGTCATCAGCCGGTCAGCCCCCAAGCGGACGGGCAAGGATAAAACCTCCATCGCCGTCTCGATAAAAAACCGGCCCGGCGAACTGTTCCGCCTGCTGGCGCTTTTCAACAAGGCAAAAATCAACCTCACCCAAATCGCTTCCCGTCCGCTGAAAGCCGGCGCGTGGGGTTACCTCTTTTTCATCGATCTCGACGGCCACCGCGAAGACGCCGCCGTGGAAAAAACACTGAAGCAGGTAGCCGGGATGAGCGACTTTTTAAAAATTTTGGGGAGCTATCCGAAAGGGAACGGATGAGCCCGCGCTTCCAAAATCTCGTTCCCCCCTGCATCCAATCGCTGCTTCCCTACGAGCCGGGCAAGCCGCTGGAGGAGGTGGAGCGCGAACTGGGCATCCGCAACTGCGTAAAAATGGCCAGCAACGAAAATCCGCTCGGCCCCAGCCCCAAGGCGAAAAAGGCCATCGCCGCCGCGATAAATAAAATTCACTTCTACCCCGAAGGGGATGCCTTCTACCTGCGCAAGCGGATGGTGAAAGCGCTGCGGGTATACTCCGAAGAGTTGATATTCGGCAACGGCAGCAACGAGTTGATCGAGCTGTTGATCCGCTGTTTCGTGCAGCGGGGCGATAACGTGGTTGTTTCGCGGCATGCCTTCGTGATCTACAAGCTGATTACGCAGGGGGCGGGCGGCGAGACGTTGGAAGCCCCGGCCACCGCCCACTATGGACACGACCTGGATGCCATGGCGAGGCTGGTGAACGACAGGACAAAACTGGTTTTTATAGTCAACCCGAACAATCCAACCGGTACCTACAACACCGAAAAAGAGTTGTGCGCCTTTTTGGAAAAAGTGCGCCACATCCCCGTGGTGATGGATGAGGCGTATTTCGAATACGCGGCGGCAAAAGATTATCCGCAAACGATGGCGCTGCGGAAAAAGTACCCGAACATCGTCATCCTGCGGACGTTCAGCAAGGCGTACGGCCTTGCGGGCCTGCGCATCGGGTACGGCATTGGCGATGCGGAGCTGGTGCAGTATCTCAACCGGCTGCGGCAACCGTTTAACACCAACCTTCCCGCGCAGGCGGCGGCATTGGCCGCGCTGGACGACAAGGCGCATGTATCCAAAAGCCGCACATTGAACGCCGCCGGACTGAAGTTTTTATATAAGGAACTGGACAGGCGCAAAATCCCTTTTCTGCCGTCACAGGCGAATTTCATTTTGATTAAAACCGGCAATGGCCGAACGGTTTTCCAAAAGCTGCTGCGCGAAGGGGTGGTCGTCCGTCCGATGGACGTATACGCACTGCCCGATCACATCCGCGTCACCATCGATACCGGGCGCAACAACCGCCGTTTTCTCAAAGCGCTGGATAA
>JAHFEK010000078.1 GCA_023248495.1 Nitrospinales bacterium | reverse complement strand
TGACGCCGTATTTCACCGCCGAGGGGCCGCCCGCGCCGGTCATCACGTTGCCGCCGATGGTGCTGCTCTTCAGGCTTGCCGGGTCGGGCGGGTAAAAAAGGCCGTGCTTCGCCAGCTCTTTTCCCAACTCGGCGTTCACGATGCCCGGCTCAACCTCGCAATACATCGCGTCGTGGTCGATTTTCAGGATGCGGTTCATCTTTACGAAGTTCATCACCACCCCGCCCTGTATGGGAACCGCCGCGCCGGTAAAGCCGGTGCCCGCCCCGCGTGGCGTAATCGGGATGCCGTGCCGCGCGCAAATGTTCACCACCGCCGCTACCTCTTCGGTGGAACGGGGGAAGAGCACGCAATCCGGCAGGTGCTTTATTTTCGTGGCGTCGAATGAATAGAGAAGCAGCTCCTCCCGCGCCGTGGTCAGATCGCCACAGGCATTTTTCAGGTCGTTCAGGATGCCGGAGTCGAAAGCCATTTACTCCACCTTCTCCATCCAGCCAAAGGTATCCGCCGCCTCGCCGTACTGAATGCCGGTGATGGCGTCGTACAGCCGTTGCGCCAACGGCCCGATAGCGCCGCCGTTCACCGTCAGCGTGGTATCGCCGTGGCGGATTTCCCCCACCGGCGAGATGACGGCGGCGGTGCCGCTGCCGAACACTTCGCGCAGCGTTCCCTTCTGCCGCGCATCATACAATTCGTCGATGGCGATGCGCCGCTCCACCGCCGCGATGCCCCACGCCTTCGCCAGCGCCAGCACGCTGTCGCGCGTGACGCCGGGGAGAATGGTTCCCTCCAGCGGCGGGGTAATCAGCTCGCCGCCGATAACGCAAAAAATGTTCATCGCCCCCACCTCTTCGAGGTAGCGGCGCTCGATGGCATCCAGCCAAATCACCTGCGCAAAACCCTGCTCGCGCGCCTCTTCGGCGGCCAGCAGCGAGGCGGCGTAGTTGGCGGGGGTTTTCACGTCCCCCAGCCCTCCTTTGGCGGCGCGGATGTACGCCAAACTGGTGGTCAGCCGCACCGGCTTCACCCCCTCCTTGTAGTAATTCCCCACCGGCGAGGCAATCACCATAAAGGTGTATGCGCGCGAGGCGCGCACCCCCAAAAAACTTTCCGAAGCGAACACGAAAGGACGCAGATAAAGCGAGTGCCCCTGTTTTTGCGGCACCCAAGCGGCGTCTTCGCGCACCACCGCTTTGACGGCCCCGATGAACTGTTCGCGGCTCACGGCGGGAATGGCGAGGCGGCGGCACGAGCGGGCGAACCGCTCGTAAAATTTTTGGGGACGGAAAAGCGCCACCGCGCCGTTTTTTTGCCGGAAGGCCTTGAGCCCCTCGAAAACGATCTGCCCGTAATGGAGCGCGCTCATGGAGGGGAGCATCGGCAGCGGACCGTAGGGAATCAGCGTTGCCGCGCCCCACCCGCCATCGCGGTAATTCATTAAAAACATGTGATCGGAAAAAATTTCGCCGAACGCGGGGTTATCGAGGTTCGCCTGCGCGCGCCGGCTGGCGGGGGCTTTGGTCACCGTGATATTCATGTACTTCTCCGTTGCGGGTAAATCAGGAGGATATTCTACCGCCAAACCGGCGGCTCATGCACCTGCCGGAGAAGTGTTGGTACCACAGATTTTAATCTGTGGTTATTTCCGGAGGAAACAATCCTCATGGCCCTTGTGGGCCATCAACAGGTTAAAACCTGTTGTACCGGGATGCTAGCGGGTTTTGCGGATTTCCCCGGCGGTCTGGAGGTCGATTGGAAGGCCGCGCTCCTCCAGCTTTCGGGCCAACTCTTCGCGGGTGGCGGCGGGGAGGTGCTGGCTGAATTTCAATTTTATTTCCATCTCCTCAATCACGACGCGGAAGGCGGCGGTCATTTTCAAATGCCCCTGATACGCGGCGTTGTCCGGGTCTATCGGGTCGTACTTCGCCTCCGGCTGGTATTTTTGCATTATCTTGTCAAGCGCGGCCGCTTTCTCGGAAAAATCATCCACCACCTCGCCGATGCCGCGAATATGCACCGACTTGTACATCTGCGTGGCAAAGCAGGCCATGGAGGAAGAACGCCAGTGGGAGGGAATCAGCGAATACGGAACATCCGCAGAAAACGCCACCTTCGGTCTTTTTTTCAGGATGTCGTATTTTTCGCCCTCCCCCGCGCCGTGGAAATAGATCCGCCCATCATGAAAAACAAAGTTAAGCGGCACCACGCGGGGCCACCCATCTTCGCGCACGAGGCCCAGATACCCCACATGCGCCCGCTCCATAATGGAAACGGCCTCAAGCCGGTCGGTGCCCCGCAACTCATCGCGTCTCATAGCGGGCAGTTTATACCGCTCCTTTCCAATTCGGCAACCACCTCCGCGCCCGGCGGCGGCTTTGAGGAAAGGAGCGCATACGCTATAGTCGCATCAATATGCGTAAGAATAAGGAGAGCGGAAACAACGCGGATTCCCCCAAGTCTCCCGGCGCGCTGATACTGTTTGGCCCCGCGGTTTTGGCGGCGCTCTTGTTCGGCTGGAGCGCGCGCGGCGGCGCCCACGCGCGGTATCTTTTCGCCACGACTTCCTACTACATCATTTTCGCGATGGTGTTCTGCTGGGCATGGGTGGTGGCGGCCTGGCTAAAAAAAGAGGAATTCAGCTTCCCCGGTTTTATACGCCGCCACCGCATCGGCCTCGCGGCGGCGTTGCTGTTAAGCGTTGCCGTCGTCCTTTCCATGAAGCCGGACTTTCAGGTGCTCAGCGATGAAACAAATCTGCTGGCGGTATCCAAATCGATGGTGCATGACCGGTCGGTGCTGAACCAGACCATGGGGCGTTTCTACTTCGGCAACTTTTATCCGGTTGAATCCGAAGCGGTGGTGGAAAAACGCCCCCTGTTGTTTCCGTTCGTTGTTCATTTTTTCCATCTGGCGCTGGGATACGGCGCGCGCAGCGCGTTTTTGGCGAACTTTGTTATTCTGTGCGCCCTTTTTTCGGGGGTGTATGCGCTGGCGCGGCGGCAGCTGGACGAGCCTTCGTCGATTGCGGCGATGCTTTTGATGGCTTCCTACCCCATCGTTTCCATCTCCGCCGCTTCGGCCGGTTACGATCTTTTGGCCCTGTTGTTTTTATTTATCGCCATGGTCAGCCTGTACGGATTCATGAAACAACCACACGATCACGCGCGGTTCGCGCTGCTTTGGATGAACTTGGTCATGCTGGCCAACGTGCGGCATGAATCGCTGATGTTCCTGCCGTTGGCGGCGGGAGGGGCATGGCTGATGGGATACGTGCCGCGCGAAACGGCGAGACGGAACATGCCGCTTTTCGGCGCAACCCTGCTGTTCATGGCGCCGCTGACGTGGCAAAAGCTTCTTTCCGCCGGCGCCTATGAAAACCCGCCGGGCGTGCCGCTGTTCGGCTTTTCGCATTTTGTGGAGCATGCCGGAATTATGCTGAAGGCGCAGGCCGACTTCGGCTTCGCTTATCCGTTCAACGCGGCGGCAAACCTGGCGGCGTTCGGCTCGCTGGCCTGGTTTTGCCTCTTGCTGTTGAAAAGGAAAATTTCCCTCGCGTCGTGGCAACTGCATTTTGCGGCGCTGGCGCTCCTGCTGCTGGCGGCGGCCAACACGGTTTCCCTCTCGCACTTTTTCGGCGTCTACACCCATCCAACCCAGGCGCGGCTTTTTCTTGCCTTTGCGGCGGCATGCGCGCTGGCGCCGGTTCTGCTGAAATCGATCCGTCCCGCCGCGTACGGCACATACGGCCTGTTGGTGCTGGCCATCGCCACTTTTATCCCGTGCCACGCCTCGGCGGTCACGGGACGCTTCATGAACACCTCCAACCTTCCGCGCGAATCGCGGCACTGCTTCCAGTTTCTGGAGCGGCAGGGGGAACGGCATGTAATGGTAATCTCCGACCGGCCGGGTCAATACGCCGCGCTTGATTACGGCGCGGTGAGTTACGGCTATGCGAACGGCAATCCCTCCATGCTGAAAATGGAATTGCGGCGGCATCTCTTCCGCGAGATATACGTGTTTCAACGGATCAGTTATGCGACTAACGAGCCGGTGCCGGAAACGTCATTGAGCGAAACGTTCCATCTGGCGGCCCTGTATGAGATACAGATTACCGCCAACGAATTTCTGCGCATCAGCCGCGTGGCGCCGGACGAATCCCCGGCGCCCGAACCCGCGACGAATCATTAAGCGCCGATTCAATAGAGTGGAAATTGATAGGGGCATTGCGGGAGGCGGGCAGAGCATTTTACGGAAGCAAAACCAGGTAACCCTCAGGCGGGCTTGTTGGTATTGGATTCCGCCGAGTCCTTCTTATCCTTGCCGTCCTTATCGTCCTTGCCATCCTTCTCATCTTCACCTTTCATCGCTTTGGTGAAGTTGCGGATACCTTTGCCCAAACCGGCTCCCAGTTCGGGCAGTTTGTTGGCGCCAAACATGATAAAGACAATAAGAAAAATCAACAGCAACTCGGGAAAACCCATGCCTAACATTCCTTCATACTAAGACCGTGGCTTGCCATAAGCAAGTAAAACAACCGTTATTCATTCATGCGCGCATCCCGCGGCGGCAAGCGGACAACGCTATTTCCTTTCCCTCTTCGGGGTGGCGTGGATGGCGTCGTTGAGCGGCTTCAGGTGTTCATCCCCCGGCGCAATACGCCTGATGGCGTCCATGTTCGCCAACGCGTCGTCGCGCCGTCCCCTCTTTGCCCAGGTGATGCCGGAGTGGTAATACCACAACGCCGCCGCGCTGGGGCTTTTCACCACGCCGTCGCCCCGCTCATACATCCGCCCTAAAAAATACTGCGCGTCCGGGTCGCCCGCATCGGCCGCCATCTGGAAATATTCCTTGGCCAACGCCATCTCTTTCACGCCGGTTTCACCGTTGTAATAGACCTGCGCCAGCAACACTTGCGCCCGCAGATGCCCCTGGGCCGCCGCTTTTTTCAGCCAGCCCGCCGCGCGCCGCGGGTCGCGGGCCACCCCTTCGCCGCGGTAATAGATCATCCCCAGCGCGTATTGCGCCTCGGCGTGCCCGCCCGCCGCCGCTTTCAGGAACCATTCGATGGCCATCGGCAGATCCTGCTTCACCTCTTCGCCGCGGTAGTAGAGGTTGCCCAATACCATCTGCGTCTGCGCATCGCCGCCATCGGCCATCCTGCGCATCTCCTTCAGCGCCTCCCCCTTTATTAGCTGCAAGTGCTCTTCGGGCGTGGGGGGCTTTTTTTCCGGAGGGCGGCAGGCGGATGCCGGAATGGCGCATAAAAGGATCAGGGCGAAAGCCCGCCGCCGCAGCGCCAATTTTATTCCCACGGCCCCCATTGTATTAAAACCGCCGCTCCCGCACCACCGCGATATGTACAGACCACAAAATACACGCCCGCCAACACGGGCCGGCCTTTAGGTGGGTACCCAATTTATTGGGTACATCATGCCGCAAGGCATGACCTCTCTCTTGGCGCGTTGCGCCAATGTACACAATAAATTGCGTACCCACCGAGAAGACGGGGTCGGCAATGCGGGGCGGTTTTTCCCCTCCCTCCGCTGTCATCCTGAGCCGCGGGCGCTTGGTACCACAGGTTTTAACCTGTGGTTGCGCCGACAGGCGCAAGAAAACCG
>JAHFEK010000051.1 GCA_023248495.1 Nitrospinales bacterium | reverse complement strand
AATATGCCAACGCCGATACAGGTGGTGATCATGCCCGCGGAGGAGGGGAGCAGCAGGCTTTTATGTTATCAAACATCTTTTTTTACCTAACATTGCTTTTGCCCATTCACCTCATCAATATTTATCATTACGGCAGCCCCATTTCGCCGCTATTGGCCGACTTATTCCATGAACCCGGGGGCCATGGTTTCCTGAAGAATTATATACTTTATTTATCAAACTATTCGGAAGGCTATGGCTTCCCCGTAAGCCTGCTGCTCCCCTCCTCCGCGGGCATGATCACCACCTGTATCGGCGTTGGCATATTTGCCTTTTGCTTCGTGGATCGAAAAAACACAAAGGCAAGACAGCTGTTATGGATAGCGCTCGGCTCCTTCGTCCTTACGGCTTTCTTTTGCCAAACCACAAGCAGGTTCTTCGCGGAATCTTATTATATCGCGGTAGCGGCATTCGCCATTGCTCCCCGAGATGGAAAAGGGTTCCGCCCTTTTAATTGGGCCGGGTCGGCGCAGCTCATGGTCATGGCGCTGTCGGCCGCCGTCGGTGCCTATATGATTTTCCCCGGGGCGCTGTCCTGGGAGCAGCGTGATAAGGTCTTAAGCCGTACGGCAAGCGGGTACAACGCCGCCAAATACCTCGACCAGCACTTGCCGGCCGATGCGGTCATCTTCAATACCAATTTGCGGACTAACGCCTTCAGCCCGCGCCCCTCTTTTGCCATGGAACATCTTTTCCTGATGAAATACTTTCCGGCTGAATTTGACAGGCGGCTGAAACAATTCTCCGGAAAGCGCTTTTTTTATGTCTTACCATTTGAGCTTAAACCGAAATACCACCTATATCCGGCGTTAAAGAGCAATACGCCGTTCCTTACACCGCTAGAAATGCGGTTGGAAGCGCGCAACCCTTTCAATCATCAAACGTATCCGCTGTTCGTTTATGAATTGGATTATGACAAGCTGCGGAAATTGGATCTTGCGAATACCTTCAAAGGGGATCTCAGCCACAGCACAATTCAATAAAATCAGATACGGGGCGTGAAATCGATGACCCCCTGATAAAGGCGGATGTACTCTTGCGCCATTCGAGTCTTTGAGAAACGCATGCGGATATTGGCAGCTACAGCCGTCCGATCCGGCTTATCGATGCTGTCTAACAGACGCCGTAACTCAATACTCAGCGCCTTATAATCGCCGGGAGTGAAATAAATTGCGTTTCCACCAGTTACTTCACGTAACACCGGCAGGTCGGAACAAACGACTTGCGCCCCTTCCGCCAGCGCTTCCACCACGGCAAGACCATAGGTTTCACTCAGCGTGGGAGTTACATACGTGTCGCACGCGCGAAAACACTCTTTAATCTCTTCAGCGCCCAACATGCCCAGAAAGCGTATATCAACATTTGCCTTGCCAGCCCTTGCTTGCGCCTCCGCCGCATTTCCACCGGCCACAAAAGCAACCCATTTGGCGGGTCGGGATATTGCCAACAAAGCTTCCATAAATACGCCGAACCCTTTTTGCTGAATATCCACATTAGCCGAGGCAAATAAAAAGATATGTTTATCGATAGGCCACCCCCTTTTCATACGCGCGCTCCTTCGGGCCGCGTCATTAGGAGCGGGATCATCACCGAAGAAGCCGTGGGGAATTACATGCAGCGGCATGGAAGTAAGCCCCATATTCTTCAGGCAGGCGGCGGCATTATGGCTGGGAACAACTATCGCCGGTTTTTTTCCCGCAACCAGACCAAGAAGTTTTGTCCGCCTCCGCCGGCTACGGTCAATCCACTCGGCGGGATAATGAAAATTCGCAAAAGGCATTGCCCGTTCCCAAAATGCCCCTGAAGACTTATCCGAAAGGGGCGAGGCTGGACCGCCAATCACCAACCAATAATCATGCAAAGTCCAAACGCAAGGCTTGGATAGCAGGATACGCAGCACCTCGAAGGGCATGTAATAGCCGTGCACATTGTGCAGGTGGACGAGGTCAAATCGATCAAGCTCATCCAACCAACGCCTCCATAGTCCCAGATTGACAAAACCCTCGACGCCGAAAAGACGGTAGGCAAAGGCATTAATTTTCAATCGCAAATTTGACTCATCAAGCGAAAGAATTTTGCGTCCGGAATCCGCTGGCTCGCGCGCATTTAAGAGCCATGAATCTAGACCCAATTCATTCAACGCATTATTAATATTTGCCGCGGCCAAAGCCGCGCCGCCTCGTGTGACGGCGGTGTTTACGTGTAGAACTTTCATGGAATGTAACGGACTCGGCAAAAAACTTCTATGCTGAACGGGGCGAATTGGATGGTGATAACCCGCCTTTTATCATCCTTCCATACCGCAAACAGGTTATTTGGATTCATGGTAAATAGTCGCCGAAACCGTTTCCGAAGAAAAAAATGTTCGTGACAAATTTAAAAGTGGCGAAAACAAAATATACCGATGTAAGCAAAACGCCGGCATTCCACCCCCCCCTGTAGTGCAATGCATAATATAAAAAAGCGAAGTACCCCAGCATGTTAAGTCGGTTGGGATCTAACAAAAAGATGGCCACCACTAATGGTATAAATAGCAGCAAAGTTTCTCTTTTATCTTTTGAATACAAAAGCGCTAAAGCCAAAAACAGAAAAATACGGGCAAAATCAAGTACCGTTCGACTTTCATGTTGTGAATGAATCGAGAACTTAGTATAAATTTGACTCGCCAGCAAGGAAAGTGGAATCAGGGAGATCGCGATGATTGTCAAAGTTGATTT
Source organism: Nitrospinales bacterium (assembly GCA_023248495.1). GTDB lineage: Bacteria > Nitrospinota_A > UBA7883 > JACRGQ01 > JACRGQ01 > JACRGQ01. The sequence goes on along the minus strand of JAHFEK010000051.1, from coordinate 17,166 downwards.
GGGGATTTTCCCCGCCAGAAACCGCTTGGAAATCTTGACAAAAAACATGCTCCCAAAAACCACAATTGCTTCAATATGCGCCAAAACAGACAAAATGGCCGTTACATAAAAACGCTTGGGCCGGTCAATAAATAGCAATGCCGCGGCTAAGAATATGAAAGCAAACTTTAATCGTTCGGCGGCAAAATATAACACCATAAAATATAAATTTGTTAAAACGATCAACATCGCCACAATCACCGAGGCCTTGCGGGTTTCGAAGAACGACATGGATAAATAAGCAAAGATTGCGTTAAAGATAGCCATCAATAGGTCTTTTTCTATGTGCAGACTGCTCCCCAACCAAATGAAGAAGAAATGAACAAACTCAGCAGTGCCTAAATACCCTTTATACAAGACAAACGCATCGACCAACCCTAAACCAGCCATATCATCGTATGTTTTTATGTACCATTCTTGGTCTCCGCCAGTATAAAACGGGGATATTAACATGCTTAGCAAAAAAACGGCTACAGCTATGAATTTTTTCGCCACCGAATACTTTGAAGCCACTTACTTTTTCACCCTTATCATCAGCCGCACGACTTTTGCCGGAAGAATTTTTTTGATAAAACCCCGCATAATACTATTGGCGGCGTACAAATAATACATAACCTTGACCCATGACCTTCCCTCGCAATTACTTACGGCGTCGCCCCAGGCTAAAATGGTTTCCACTCTATTAGTATCGGACAATCCGCCTGCTGTCACGCTTGACACAACCGCATCAACCTGCCTAAAACCAACACCTTTCTTATACGCCCCATAGAAAAACTCCAAATCAGCCGCCAGCCGATTTTTAATGTTAAACTTCGCAGTTCTATGGATATCCGTTCTCACAAAAGCGGACTGATGACAAAATTGCATCCCCTTCCATAAATTTTTTGTGTTCCCGCTTCTTTGAATCCTGGAAAAATCGGCGTACCTGATCAGCACCCCGCCATAGATAACATTCTCAATGTATGAACGATTATTAAACAATAATGCGACCGTATCAGCCGAATAAAAACAGTCCCCGGCGTTCATGAAATTTACCCACTCACCCGTTGCTGCGCATATCCCCTTATTCATGGCGTCATAAATACCTTCATCTTTTTCACTCACCCAATAATCAATTACATGCTCATATTTACGGATTATGTCCAGCGTCCCGTCAGACGAACCGCCATCAATGATGACATATTCAACATTTGGATACGTTTGGTTAATGACGCTTAGGATGGTTTCCTCAAGATAACTCCCGCCATTATAAACCACCGTAACAACGGTGATTAAGGGTAATTTGCCACCGCCAACTTCCTGCTTGAGGTCGATCGCCTCATTGGTATCCCCATTGGCAACGCATACGCGCCAATTATCGCCATGCTTGGAATATCCGTGTTTATAATATCCCTTTGTTCTCAAGCCGCCTTCACCCTTTCGCCCCTCCCCCGCATTCAAAAATGGCTGGAAAGCGGGTTCATTCCCCACAGATTGACCAAGCTTCGCCTGCTCGGTGGTTAACAGCCGTGTGGTGCTGTAGACTGAATCAAGGCAAGTGATTTTCACTTTCTTGCCTCAATCAATTTCAAACGTTCCATCCCCCCATCCGAAAATGCATTTGATGCAACCATCCTAACGCACCTTTAAAATAATCTATGAATGAATGGCGCTGATACCTGCGCAACAAACATAAGAAGGCCGATAAAAATAAAAAAATCCATTAAAAGCATTAGTCACCACGACTTATTATAATAGGAATATTGAAGAACATGGAACGTGATGTCAAAATTATGCATCAGGTTTTTCATTATCCGCTCCTATTCCAACACGAATTCTGAACGCCAGCCGGCGGTATCGTCAAACTGCGGCTGGTTATTTTTGTCAAAAGTGAAGTTTTCAAGAACAAGATGGTCGATGTCACTCCGCTTAAAACACCGATATGCATCTTCAGGCGTACAAACGATGGGCTCGCCGCCGCACCGATAAAAAACGTGACAAGGTTCCAGTAGAGTGTCGGTTTTCCTTTCTCATTTCGCCCCGGGAGACGAAACTCATACCATGAAAAGTTTTCCAAGTTACTCCCCGGAAATCGCTGTTAATGCATTCAAAGACGCCGCCATTTTATCGGATGAACCCCGGATATTCCAACTAAAAGTCGATGCGCAGCCTAAGGGGGAACCCCTTTCACTGAAAAACGGAATGGCGTCCATTACGATGACGGGCAGGCCAGCCCCACGGCAGTTATTGCACCGACTCAATGATGGCGATCAACTCTTTGGTTAGTTTTTGACGGGTGAAATGAGTTTGCGCATATTCCAGGTTTGAGTCGCCGATTTTTTTTCGCTCACTCTCGGATAACGCGGCAAAGGCCTTCAGTTCCTCAACAAGCTTGCCGACTTCACCATGGCGAACGGAGAGGTTATCGGGGCATGTAGCGAAAATGTCGGAAATGTGGCTTGGTGATGATCCGACATATAAAATCGGCCGTCCGATGAAAAGCGCGCCGTAGATCTTATTCGGATGGGTAAACCCCGTACAGCCATCGCCTTGCACAACCAATTGGATGTCCGCCGCGCCAAGCGAAAAATGGATGTTACTCCTATCTTCATAAGGGAGCTGAACAATATTGCTCAATGAATGTTCCGATTTAAAACGCGTCACATCTTTAACGCGCACGCCGCCCCCGATAAAAACGAACAGGAACCTTTCATCGTCGCGAAGCAGCGAGGCGGCGCCTAAAACGGTGTCTAACGGGTGAATCATGGCGTGATTGCCGGCATACATAATAACGATCTTCCCGGTGAATCCGTTTTTCACGCGGTAGGGGTTATCTTCCCGGTTCCCGGTGTATATCTGGCTCATGACCGGCCAAAGCGTCATTATTTTTATTTTAGAGGGGTTTCCAACCTGGCCGGCAATATAGCCCGCCATGTATTTATCCAGGGTTAAAACGCAGTCGGATTTTCTATAAATAAAATTGCCAATCGACTGCAGCAAAGTTGATAAAAGACCCTTTTTCAACATCCCGGTCGCAATGGCCAATTCGGGCTGAAGATCCATCGTCCAATATATAAATTTAATTTTCCTATGGCGTGCAACTATAACGCTAAGAAGAGACGCGAGCGGGGGAACGGTAAGGCCGATTATTACATCGTATTCCTTCGGCTTTATCTTCAGTAACGCCAACAGCAGATTAAAATTGAAGGTGGCGAAATCAAGCACGCGCCCCACAATAAACCGTTTACCGAACCCCGTTTGCCAAAAACGCGTCACCTTCGCCGTATGATATATTTCATGGCTTTTATACCGTATACGTGGATTTTCGTAGGAGCGCGAACTGGAATATATTTCAACCGTATGCCCCCCAGCGGCTAAATCCTCGATGAGATCCGCCAGATGTTGCGCGGCGGCAACGGAATCGGGCCAAAACACCTGCGAAATTATCAATATTTTCATGCTACGCCATACCTGCTTGTTATTTACACCCCGGCCCGCGGTCATCCCTGCTGAACGTCTTAATGCCTTTTGAAGGTTTCACGTATTCCGGGGGAGCAGCAGCCGCAGCCCTGTTTTGGCTTTGAGCAGCAGTTGCTTAAGGCTTTTGGTCCGCCTCAACTCCCGCACGATCAGCCGGGGAGAAGAATAAAAATCGCGCAAAGCTTTGTCCTGCAATTTGCGCAAATGCGGTTCATCAAAATATCCGTTCATCGTGCGGATCTTAAAATCCGCAGTCGGGCGCGTGGCGAAGTTTTGCCAGTAATCATCGCTGATGTTCTGCGCCTGGAGACTCTGCTCATACAAGTGCGTTTTGGGAAAAGGGGTGCAGATGGAATAATTTACATGGTCTGGCAATATCCGCCTGATGAGCGCAAAAGACTGTTTCATATCCTCCATCGTTTCAGTGGGGATGCCCAGCATCATGTAGGCGAAGACATCAATTCCGGCCTTTTTCGTTTCATCCACGACCCGTTCGATCTGCTCGATGGTGATTTCTTTTTGCAGAAAATTCAATATCCGCTGGGAACCGCTTTCGATGCCATAGTGGATGCGGTAACAGCCCGATTTTGCGAGCAGCTCCAGCATTTCCGGGTCAATACGGTCTATGCGGGAACTGATCTTGTACCTGATGCCCAGGTTCTCGCTGATGAGGAGCTTACACAGGCGAAGCACGCGGTTTTTGTTTATGGTGAACGTGTCGTCAATGAGAAAGAATTCGTTAATGCCCATTTTCTTGAGCATTTTTATCTCCTGCAGAACGTTCTCCTCGCTCCGGTAGCGGTATTTGGTCATTCGAATATCACAAAAAACGCACTTTGAGGGGCAACCGCGCGAAGTTTGAATGGCGCCCACCTTTGCGTCGCCCGCAAGCACAAAAGTGTACTTGTTCATATCGATAAGATCATGGGCGGGGAAAGGGAGCGCATCGAGATCGGCAATCGGCTTGCGGGGTTGATTTAATACGGGCGCTCCGTTCCGATCCTTGAAACCAAGCCCATCCACCAAACGAAAATCCGTTTCGGCCGTTTTTCCGGATCCCGCAAGTTTTACCAATTCGGCGAAAGTGAATTCCCCTTCGCCAAACACAACATAGTCAACCACCGGCAGGGAAAGCGTTTGTACCGGATAAATGGTGGTATGAAAACCGCCGAAACATATCTTGGTCGCCGGGCTGGCCTTTTTTACCGTTTCCGCGGCGGTCAGGCAGTCTAGAAGATTGAAGGTGAGCACACTGAACCCGACAATATCAGGACGTTCCGCGGCGATGATTTTTGCCAATGCTTCCTGGTTGTACCCTTCGGCCAAGCAGTCGATGACGGTGGGGATGATGCCGGTATCGGCGCGCAGATAGCCCGCCACGTAGAGAATGCCCAGTTTTTGCCGAAACTCCCGTCCCTTGTCCAGCTTTTTGGTGACGTACGATTCGATATAAAATTCTTCAGGCGGAACTATGAAGAAAACTTTCACTCGTAATTCATCCTTTATCATGTTGTGACCCTGAAATATGCATAACGGCTGATTATAGCCGTTACATCATGAGCACGCAAATACTGTGACTTTCCGCGCGATGCGCCATAAAAGGATTGTCAATGGAGCCGAAGACGGCCCTAACCGCTCAAGAAAATCTAAATTTAATCCGGCATTATCGCAGCGGCAGCTTAAAATAAAAAGAACTGCCGTTTCCGTTTTTGCTTTCCACGCCGATCTCCCCACGGTGGGCTTCCACAATTTTTTTGGCGATGGCCAAGCCGAGGCCGGAGCTTTTTTCGCCGCCGGTGGGACGCGCGCTCAGTTTTTGAAACTCGCCGAACAGTTTGTGCCGCTCATTTTCATTGATGCCCGGACCTTCGTCCCGCACGGCGACGTTGGCCATGCCGCCATCCTTCACCGTCTTCACATGCACGATGGTCTTTGCCGGGGAATATTTGATAGCGTTGCTTATCAAATTATCCGCCACCTGCGCGATGCGTTCCTTATCCATAATGCACATAAGCGCGGGTTCGGCGTTAACCTCGACCGCGATGTTTTTCTTTGCGGCAAGTACATGATGCAGCGCAACCCTTTTTGCCACCAGTTCCGAAATATCAGCCGTGACGAGACGGAGGTCGAATTTACCGCTTTCAATCTGCGAGATATCCAACAGGTTGTCCAGCAGGTTTAACATCTCATCGCTTGCGGTGTTGATAATTTTCAAAAATTCCTTCGAAGTTTGTCCATCCAAACCTCCCTCCAGCAAAAATTGGCTAAAGCCGCGTATGGAGCCAAGCGGACTGCGCAAATCGTGCGCGGCCATGCCCAGAAACCGGTTCTTCTGCTCGTTAAGATTTCGCAGTTCTTCAACCTTCAACGCGAGGTTTTTATGGAATTCATCCAGTTCCAACGTCATCCGGCGGCGCTCCAGCGCGCGGCTCACGTCAAGATACAGATGGTTGAAATCCAACGGCTTCATCAAATAGCCGTAGGCCCCTTTTTTCATGCAGGTGATGGCGGTTTCCAAGCCGGCATGGGCGGTAACCATAATGACTTCGGTGGCGGGATAGTTTTTTTTCAATTCCCCCAGCACGGTGATGCCGTCCATCCCCGGCATGGAAATATCGAGCAACACCACATCGGGGGCGGCGGCGGACGCATGCCGTAAAGCCTCCATGCCATCTGCGGCGCACGTCACGGCAAATCCGTTACCCCGCAGAAAATGCGACGTTATCTCGAGAACATCCGGCTCGTCATCCACCACCAATATGCTGTTAATCGGCATTCGATTGTTCCCCCGCTAACTTGTGGAAGCGTAACTATGTATTATTTTGTATCGTTACATTTCCGGAGAACATTTTAAAGCATAAGACAATCGCATGCCCATCTTTACTTTTCACATCCGTATCCACATTATTTTTGAGTCCCCCGCTTTTTTTGGCCACGGCAAAGGCCGGGCCAGCGCGTTCTTCCACCGCATTTCATGGGACCGGCCGCGTGGCTAAAACCGCGGGGAGGGGCGGGCACAAGGCAACCCTTTAGTTTTTACCTTTCGCTTTTCCACCGAAACTTTGGTAGTCTTAAGTAAGGGTATGGCTCAGGTGAGCCATGTGGGAAAAATAGATTTGACTGTTTAAGTAGACTGCCGTGGGCGACCATGCCACACCGCAGGGGGGAAACAGGGCGCACGTCTGTTTTTCCGTCAACCCGCGCCGGAATTGTATGGCCTTTTCCGGCCGTCAGCTTTGCCGGCCCGCCCGGCATAACTGGAACGCAGCGAACGCGGGATTGAACTGAATTGATGGGAAACTGCATGCCAAAGATAAAACTGCTCCTCACCGGCGTCTTCAAGCCCTTTGGCGTTTCCGATGCCTACGGCGAAGCGCTTTGCACGATGGAGCTGCTTAACAACCAGGTCACGCGCGAACAGGGCATTCATTCTCCCCGCCAAAACAATCCCAGCTTCGGGCTTTACCTGCTCGCGGAAAACATCATGGCCCCGGCAACGGTGCTTGATTTCCCCACATGGAAAGAATTCACCAAGGAGATTCGAAACGGCAATTACACTCATGTGGGCATCTCCTTCATTGTGCCGAACGTGCTGAAAGCCGCGCGCATGGCCAATTACGTCCGCAAGCACTCACCCGCCACAAAAATTCTACTCGGCGGACACGGCGCGGCCATTCCCAACCTCAGGGAACATGTCGACTACGACGAAGTTTGCCGCGGCGAAGGCGTACGTTGGTTGCGGACGTATTTCAACGAGCCGCATCAGGAACGCGCCATCATCCACCCCGTAATCCCCTCATCCGTCAGGAAATACATTTACGGCGCGCCCATTTCCGACAAAGGCGCGATAATCCTGCCCGGCGTCGGCTGCCAAAACTCGTGCCGGTTCTGCGCCACCGCCCATAAATTCGAGAAACAGTACACCTCGTTCCTGCGCGAGGGGAGCGATCTCTTCGCCGCGTGCCGGAAATCGGAAGAAGCGATGGGAACGGAAGATTTTTCCCTCATGGACGAAAACTTCTGCAAAATGCCGGTGCGCGCCGCCGCGTTGCTTGCGGAAATGGAAGCCAATAAAAAAGCCTACACCTTCTCCATCTTCTCTTCCGCCGAAGCCATAACCCGCATGGGGGTGGATTTCCTCGTCCGCATGGGCGTGAACTTCGTCTGGATCGGCGTGGAATCCAAGTGGAACATCTTTGAAAAAACGAAAGGGGTGGATCTGCACGCCTTGATAAAAGACATTCAGGATCACGGCATCACCGTGCTCGCCTCCACGATTCTCTTCATGGAGCATCACGACAAGCGCACCATCGAGGAGGACATCGACTGGGCCATCGGCCTCGAATCGGACGTGCTCCAGTTCATGCAGTTCGGCCCCATCCCCGGCACCCGCCTGTACCACGACTACGAAGTGGAAGGCAAACTGCTCATGGACATTCCGTATCCCGAACAGCACGGGCAGGACAAAATTTGGTTTCACCATCCCAACTTCACGCTTCAGGACACCTCGCGCATCCTGAAGGAAGCGTTCGAACGGAAATACAAAACCCACGGCCCCGGCATCCTCAGCATGGCCCACACCGCCGTGCGCGGATACCTGCGGGTGCGGGAGGACATCGCCTTCAACGAAAAGAACGGTCTGGCCTGGGATTCGGCCCTCTTGAAATACGTGCCGACGCCAAACAGCGGCCCGGATGAATTCATGCTCCTCCGCCTCGAATCATGGCGGCAGTACGCCCTGCGGTTCCGCCCGATGTTCTGGAGCGCGGAAGCCTACGCGCCGAACGGGGCGGCGAGGGAAAAGGCGAAGATGGTCGCGAGACTTTTCGACGAAGCCTTCGGCAAGCCGGACGCGGGGGATATCGCCAAATCGGCGGCCCTCCGCCTCCTCGCGTGGAAGGAAAACCTGCACCTTCAGATTCGCAAGGCGATGGGCCTCGGCGACATCATGCGCCAACCCGCAACGGTCCGGCAGGAATACGCCGACCGCCGCGGAACCACCGCCACTCCCGTGGATCGCGAAAAGAAAAAGAAACGGCCGCACTCCGTCGCCGCCGCCGCGCGTTAACGCGCCTCCCCGCTTTTCTTTAGCCTTGTCATGCCCGTGTAGACGGACATCCAGAGTTTCTTCCTTTGAACTTTCTAGCTCGGCGTATCTATTATCCTCGATTCCGAAGTTTCCTCCCCTCATTTGAGGGGAGGATATAGGCGGGGTTGTTGAGGATTTCGATTCCGACCACCTGGTTTTGTTCGCTGTAATCCAAGACCACGCCGGAGGAGACTTCCTCGGATTCCACGATTTTTGAATCGTCCAGCCGAAGGTACAGGGCGTCCGCCTTTTCGTCGACCTTTAAATTTATAATTTACCCTTCATCTCACGTGGGCCGGTTCATATTTCATTGCCGAAAGTTTAACCCGCTTTAATTGAGGAATAAAGCTGCCAATAAAAAAGAGGGAAAGCTTTGACAATATGACTGGATCCCCGCCTGCGCGGGGATGACGCGGGAAGGGTCACAAGTCCGGCATGATAAAAAAAAGTAAAGAAATGCGAAGGCGGACGATAAGCCGGATTCTGTTCCCCGTGAGGGGTGACGGCCATTTCTCTAAGCCCCGCCGTTGCCGACGGGATCAAGCAGCCAACCCGGAGGCAGGAAGCGAGCCGCTTCCCTTCTCCTTGCGGAGAAATGCCCCCCTATTTGGCCTTGCACCGGGCAGGGTTTTCCATGCGACCGGCGTCGCCGCCGGCCCGGTGAGCTCTTACCTCGCCATTTCACCCTTACCCCAATGAAGGGGCGGTATCTTTTCTGTGGCACTTTCCCTGGGATTACTCCCGCTCTTCGTTAAAGAGTGCCCCGCTCTATGGTGTCCGGACTTTCCTCCGCCCCCGTTGCCGGACGCGGCGGCCGTCTGTCCGCCTTCGCCTAAATTATTTCGTGTCAGGAAGCGCGTAAAGGAACCGGTTGCAATGCGGGCAAGAGTGCAAGCGTGATCCGGTGCGAACCTCCACCGCCAGTTGCGGCAGCACCATCTGGTGACAGGCGGAGCAGAAGCCGTTTTTCAACTCGGCCACCGCCTTGCCTCCGCGCGCCTTGAACACCCGGTCGTACTGCGACAGACTGCCGGGCTCGACCGCGGCGGCGATGCCGCCGCGCCGCGCGTGGGCCGCTTCGGCCTTCGCCTTAACCTCGGCGAGTTCCTTTTCCTTCACCGCCTTGAAAGCGGCGAATTCCTTTTCCTCCACCGCCACTTTTTCTTTAAATCCTTTTTCTTCGGCCTTTGCCGCGTCAAGGCGCTCCATGATCTCCAGCTGCTCGTCTTCCAGCCGCCCAATGGCCTCTTCCATGTTTTTGATTTCCTGCTGGGCGGCGTTATATTCCTGATTGGTCTTCACGTCGTTGAGCTTCATGCGGGATTTGGCGATAGCCGCCTTTTTCTCTTCCACTTCGCGTTCTTTTCCCAGCCGCGCCTTGTTGACGGCCTCGAGGTTTCTTTTGTACTCCTCATACGCCGCCCGATCCTTGCCCAACGCCGCGTCATGCTGGCCTATTAGGGCTGGAAAATTATTGATGGCCGCTTCCATGCGGGTTATTTCGTCGTCAGCCTTTTGCAGGTCGATAAGAAGTGCCAGATTTTTTTCCACCGCGTTCCTCAATAATCCCTAAATGGTTCTTCAGCGTATAAGGAAGTGATTCTAATCCTTTTTCCCGGTTTTACCATCATCTTTTTAATGTAGGCCGCCACCAGAGAAACCATCGGCCGTTCCGTGCCCAGATGGCCGGCCTCAATCATGCACATTCCCCGCCCCGCGCACTCCATCGCGTTGTGGTGCCGCACCTCGCCGGTCAGCAGCAAATCGGCGCCGCGCGCGTCCGCGTCGGCCAGTAAATCCGCCCCCGCGCCGGTGCAAACCGCCACGATCCTAACCGTCTTTTTTGCATCGCCGTACAAACGCGCCGACGAAATATTCAGCGCCGCTTTCACCTGACGGGCGAAGGCGGCGGCGGTCATCCCTTTGCCGAGGGTGCCGATGCGGTAAACGGCCTTCCCCGGCCCGGCGGCGGGACGGACATTCCCCAGCCCCGCCAGGCGCGCCACATAATCGTTGAGTCCCCGGGGGGCGAAATCGAGATTGGTGTGCATGGCGTAGACCGCGATGCCGTGCCGCACGACCATGTCAATCAGCCGCCCCTGCGGCGTGGCAAGATCGATTCGTTTGATAGGATAATAAATCGGCGGGTGGTGGACAACGATGAGATTGGCCTTTTCCGCGATGGCGAGCGCAACAGCCCCTTCGGTAAGATCCAGCGCCACCACAATCCCGGCGCAACGGGACGCCGGATCGCCGATGATGAGCCCCACGTTGTCGCCATCCGCCGCCAAGCCTGGCGGCGCCAGCCGTTCACAGAGACGGATCACGTCTTTCATCGGAAATATTGTATGCCACTCCGCGCCCGGCGCGCAAAAAAGTTTGGTTCCCCGCGCCGCCGAGGAGGATCGGCTCTATTTCTTTGGGGTTTTTTGGAAGGTGGTGTAATACCCTTCCAGCCGGGAGGCGATGTCGGTGTGCTTGAACGGTTTTATGATATACCCCTGAATGCCAAGCCGCGCGCAATCGACGATGTCGCTTTTATCGGACAGTGCGGTCGCCATCACAATGGCGGTATGACGGCCATTGGTCTTTTCCAGTTCGCGGATCTGTTTAAGCGCCGAAAAGCCGGTCACCTCCGGCATAACAATATCGAGAACAATCAGGTCGGGTTGCCAGCTTTCGTAGATTTCCAGCGCCTCACGGCCATTGGTGGCGGTTTTTTTATCGTACAGTTCATCGCTCAGGCCAAGCCGATAAAGATCTAAAACCAATTTGGAATCGTCGACCAGGAGCATCTTCATTTTTGCCGGTTCGTTTGCCATAAATGCATTATAGCTCCGGCGCGGGATCGATGCCAGCGCTATGCGCCGTACGATTTTAACCTGAGTTTCGAAGCTTCCTTTCCCCATGCAAGGGGAGGAAAGGGCGGTTGGCCCCGCCGGTCAGTGAACAATATTGATGAGGCGGCCCGGCACCACGATTATTTTTTTCACCGTATCGGCGCCGATGGCCTGCATCACTTTTTCTTCCGCCAGCGCCATTTTCTTCAGTTCCCCTTCGCCGGTATCCGGCGGCACTTCCAGCTTCGCCCGCACCTTGCCGCGCACCTGCACCACGATGGTCATAGTGGCGGATGCGGTAAGCATATCGTCGAATTTCGGCCACGCGGCGGTGGTGAGGTATTCGGCGTAACCGAACTCCCCATACAATTCTTGCGTGAGGTGCGGCATGAAAGGGTGCAGCAGCTTGAGGTAATCGATGAGCGTGCCGCGCAGCTCGGCGCGGTCGGCGCCAGTCTCCGGCGCGTAGTCGGAAAGGAAATTCAGAAGCTCCATGCCGGCGGCGATGGCGGTGTTGAACTGCTCGCGGTCGCGTATGTCGTGCGTGAACCGCTTGATGGTGACGTGCCGCATCCTGCGCAGTTCCCTTCCCTTTTCCGAAAGCTCCCCTTCGGCTTTTTGCTCCGCCTTCAACTCCGGCAGCCATTTGTGGAATAGGCGGTATACGCGCTGCACAAAGCGGTACGAGCCTTCGATGCCGCTGTCGTCCCACTCCAGGTCGCGCTCCGGCGGCGCGGCGAAAAGGATGAAGATGCGCGTTGCGTCCGCCCCATAGCGCGACAAAATGGCGTCCGGATCCACCACGTTTCCCTTGCTTTTGCTCATCTTCGCGCCGTCTTTGATAACCATACCCTGCGAGAGGAGGTTCTTGAACGGCTCCGGCGCGGTTGTGACGCCGATATCGCGCGCGAATTTGTTAAAGAACCGCGCGTAGAGCAAGTGCAGAATGGCGTGTTCGATGCCGCCGATGTACTTGTCCACCGGCAGCCAATAGTCGATATCTTTTTTGTCCCCCGCCGAAGCCGCCGTCGCGGGCGAGGCGTAGCGGAAGAAGTACCACGACGAACACATGAAGGTGTCCATCGTATCGGTTTCGCGCCGGGCCGGGCCGCCGCATTGCGGGCAGGCGGCCTTGGCGAACGATTCCAGTTGGCCCAGCGGCGAACGTCCCCCTTCCAGCAGGTCGGCATCGGTCGGCAGCAACACGGGCAACTGCTCTTCGGGAACCGCCACCGGGCCGCATTGCGGGCAGTGGACAACCGGTATCGGCGTTCCCCAGTAGCGCTGGCGGCTAATGCCCCAATCGCGCAGGCGGTAGCTGATGGCGGCATCCCCCACGCCACGCTCTTTCAACCACGCGTTTATTTTGGCGATGGCGGCGCGGTTCTCCATGCCGGTGAACTGGCCGCTGGCGTGCATCACGCCATCGCCGGAATACGCTTCATCCGGCGGCGCGGCGGCGTCTTCCCCGGCGCGCAAGATCACTTTGCGGATGGGGAGATCGTATTTTTTGGCAAACGCGAAATCGCGCGTATCGTGCGCCGGCACGCTCATGATGGCGCCGGTGCCGTAATTTATCAGTATGAAGTTGGCGGCCCATATCGGCAGTTTTTCGCCGTTCACCGGATTGATGGCAAAGCGTCCGGTGAAAACCCCCATTTTTTCCGCCTCGTCGCTGGTGCGCGAAATCTTGTCCTGCCGCGCCACCTGATCGGCGAAGATGTTGACGGCTTCTTCTTGAGCGGTTCCGGCGGCCAGTTTTTTCACCAACGGATGTTCCGGCGCGAGGCAGAGGAACGTCGCGCCAAACAAGGTGTCGGGCCGGGTGGTGAACACCTCCACGCCGCCTTCCATGCCGTCCAGTTTAAAGGTAACGCGCGCTCCCTCGCTGCGGCCTATCCAGTTACGCTGCATGGTGAGCACGCGGTCGGGCCAGTGCCCTTCCAGCAGTTTCAGGTCTTTCAGCAGCTCGTCGGCATAATCGGTGATCTTCAGGAACCACCCCTGCATTTCCTTTTGCACCACCGGCGAATCGCAGCGCCAGCAGGTATCGTCTATCACCTGTTCGTTCGCCAGCACGGTGTGGCAGCTTTCGCACCAGTTGACGAACGTCTCTTTGCGGTAGGCCAGCCCCTTTTTCATGAACTGGATGAAGAACCATTGCGTCCACCGGTAGTAATCCGGCAGACAGGTGGTCACCTCGCGGTCCCAGTCGTAGCCGGTTCCCATCGCGCGTATCTGCTGGCGCATGTTGGCGATGTTGGAAAGCGTCCACTTGTGGGGATGCGTCTTTTTTTCGATGGCGGCGTTCTCGGCGGGAAGGCCGAAGGCATCCCACCCCATCGGATGCAGCACGTTGTAGCCGTTCATCCGGAAGTAGCGCGAGAGCATGTCGCCGATGGTGTATACGCGCACGTGCCCCATGTGTATCCGCCCGGAGGGATACGGGAACATCTCCAGGCAATAGTATTTGGGCTTGGTGGCGTCGGTGGAAACCTTATCCGCCCCCGTGGCGGTCCAATGTGCCTGCCACTTGGCCTCTATTTCCTTAAAATCGTACCGCTGGTTCATAAGGGCTCAAGATTACCACAACGGCGGGCGCTTGCGGAACCGCTCTTCTTGATACGCGCCGCCGGCTTTGCGGGAGACGGGCGCGCGTATACAATGGAATCAGGCAGCGGGATAAAGGGGAACGGATGGAACGGAATAATTCGTACGACGCTATCGTTATCGGCTCCGGCATCGGCGGGCTTGCCGCGGCGGCCACGCTGGCAAAACTGAACAACCGGCGGGTGCTGGTGCTGGAGCGGCATTTTCAACCGGGCGGGCAGACCCACGCCTTTACGCGGCACGGGCGCTGGCATTTCGACGTGGGCCTGCACTACGTGGGACAGATGGCGCGCGGCGGGGGGACGCGGAAGGTGATGGATTTCCTCACCGGCGGACGGCTGGAGTGGAGCCGGATGCCCCGGACGCTGGAGCGTTTTATCTATCCTGATTTCACATTTGCCGCGCAGGCCAATCCGCAACAATACCTGGATGACCTCGCGGCGAGGTTTCCCGCCGAGCGGCGCGCATTGCGCCGGTATTTCCGCGATGTGAAAAAAGCGGGTCTCTGGTACGGCTTCCGTTCGATGGCGAACGGTTTTCCGTGGCCGGTCAAGCTTGCCGCGCGCGGTGTCTTCGCCCTGTTCGGCGGCCTTGGGCGGATGACCACCAAGGAATATCTCGACCAACATTTCAGCGACGCGCGCCTCAAAGCGCTGCTTGCCTCGCAATGGCCCGATTACGGCCTTCCCCCTTCGCGAAGCGCGTTCGGCATACATGGCGCCGTGGTTTCGCACTATTTGAGGGGCGCGTGGTATCCGGTGGGGGGTGCGGGAAGAATCGCCGCCGAGATCATTCCGGAGATCGAGCGGGCGGGCGGGCGCGTCCGCACCGGCGTGAATGTGACCCGGATTATCGTGAAGGACGGCGCGGCCACCGGCGTCGCGGCAATCGCCGATGGCGTGGAAGAATTGTTTCACGCGCCGCTGGTGATATCGGATGCGGGGGCGGTGAACACCTATTGTTCGCTCCTTCCGCCCGGCGTGCCGATTCCCTTCCGCGCGGAATTGGCGGCGTTCCCCGCCGGTTGCAGCGCGCTGGTGTTGTATCTCTGTTTCAAGGAATCCCCCGCGCCGCTCGGCTTCGACGGCGGCAACACGTGGATATATGAATCATACGATCACGAGGAGATGTGCTCCGCCGCCGCCGGGGGGGACGGGCCGATAGCGTATTTTCTTTCCTTCCCGTCGCTCAAGGATCCGAAGGCGGCGGCGCATACCGGCGAGGCATTAATGATGGCGAATTACGACGAGTGGAAACAGTGGGCGGGCCACGGCTGGCGGAAGCGGGACAAGGAATACTACGCCTTCAAGGAAGCGCTTGCCCAAAAGCTGCTGGCAAAGATAGAGGCGCGGTATCCCGGCTTCAGGGCGTTGGTGGCGCATTACGACGTTTCAACGCCGCTGACGATGGAATATTTCCAGGGGAATCCGGCGGGGGCGTTTTATGGCGTTCCGTGCGTGCCGCACCGGCCTTTGCAGCCGTGGTCATGCAACGTCACGCCGGTTAAAAACCTTTACTTGGCCGGTGCCGATGCCCTCAGTCCCGGCGTTGTCGGGGCGATGATGGGGGGAATCATGGCGGTGGCCGCCACCGAAGGCGCGGCCGGCATGATGAAGGTGATGGGGAAAATCATGCGCGCCGCCCCGCCGGCTGCCCGCTAAGCCCGGATTCCGAAGCTTCCTCCCCTCATTTGAGGGGAGGATTGAGGTGGGGTTAAAGTAATAGCCGTTGTCCCAATAAAGCAGGCTTGGCGCGAAATACCCTAACCCCTCCCGCACCTCCCCTTGCAAAGGGGAGGAAATTGACCGCGGGAGACAAGCTTCGTGTCATTCGCGGTTTATGTTATTTCGGAAAAAAACTCATTTATAAACGCGTTGCACGCGGGGGCCGACGCCGAGGCGGCAGAATATTTCGTAGGGAATGGTGCCGGTCAGATCGGCCCAGTGTTGCGCCGATGTTTCATCCGTGCCGCCGCCCAACAGGATCACTTCGTCCCCAGGCGCGGCGGACGGCACGCGGCTTAAATCCACCATCACCATATCCATGCAGACGTTGCCGATGATGGGCACCGGCTTTCCGTGAACGAGAAAGACGCCGCGATTGGAGAGCAGGCGGTTGACGCCGTCGGCATACCCCCCCAGCACCACGCCGACCTTTTTCTTGCGCGGGGTGACGTAGGTGGCGTTGTAGCCGATTCCTTCTCCCTGCGAAATTTCCTTCACGCTGATGAGGCGGCTGGCGACGGTCATCACCGGCTTGAATTCCACTCCCTTTGTTTCGGATGGCGGCGCGCCGTAGAGGGCGATACCGGGCCGCACCATATTGTGGTGCGCGTATTTGTAGTGGAGAATCGCCGCGCTATTGGCGGTGTGGATGTACAGCGGTTTCAGCCCCGTTTTTTTCACAAGTTCCAATACCATCTCAAAGCGGCGGAGCTGGTGATCGGTCTGCGGCGATTGGGGGTCGCCGGACGAGGCGAGGTGGGTCATTATCCCTTCGACCGACAGGTTTTTCATTTTGGCGATCAGCGCCACGGCTTCGGTGGCTTCGTTCAGCGTGAAGCCGAGGCGGCTCATGCCGGTATCGAATTTCAGGTGAACGGCGATTTTTTTACCTTCTTTTTTGCCGATGCGGTTGAGTTCTTTTGCCACTTCCAGCGAAAAGACCACCGGCGTGAGGCGGTATTTCACCGCTTCGGCGGCCTCTTCCGGGAAAATGCCGTCCAGCAGCAACGCCGGGGATGCAATTTTGTCGCGGCGCAAGGCGCGCCCCTCTTCCAGCACGCCGACGCCGAGCATCGGCGCGCCGCATTTCAGCGCTTCGCGCGCCAACAGGATCATGCCGTGGCCGTAGCCGTCCGCCTTGATGACGGGGAGGATGGCGGCGTTGGGGGCGAGCGCTTTGACCGCGTTGAGGTTGTGCCGGAAAGCCGCCAGGTCGATGCGCACGTTAAGCATGGCCGCTATCTTATACCATTTTGATATCAAACTTGAGCATCATCCCCTGCTTCGGTGATGTATTAAATCTTGTGTCAGGGTAGAGAAAGGGGTACCAACGTTTAAACGACCAAATTTAAAGGAGGTACCCCATGGCACTGAGAGCCACAATTACGAATTATGCCCAAGCGGT
>JAHFEK010000050.1 GCA_023248495.1 Nitrospinales bacterium | reverse complement strand
CTGATAGACCCTGAATATGCCACCGGCTACCTTAATGCCGTACTTGAAGGGGGAGATAACGATGAATTCCTTATTGCCCTTCAACATGTGGCAAAAGCGCATGGAATTGCCAAGGTTGCCCTCCGCGCGCACCTGGGCCGGGAAAGCATGTACAAGGCGCTTTCGGGAAAAACCAGCCCCCGTCTTGATACGGTGAACCGCGTTCTCCATGCGGTGGGATTGAAAATAGCGGTGCTTCCGGGCACATGAATGCATCACTCTAACATAGCAAATAACTTTTCTGGACAATCCATTTCATTGTCTTCACAGAATTTCTTGAGAGAACCCAATATGTTTCTTCTTAAAATATCTAGCTGTTTAGACAAATATTTCTGATCCCTGTGGATGTCGCAATTTTCTGAGAGCGAGAGAAAATGCTTTATTTCGTGCAAAATGTAGTCTACTGCTTGAAGCAATTTTGAGCCTTTAATGTGTGATAGCTGCACCTTCTTGTCAACAAGAAGTGCCCTGTAATTCAACACCGATTCGATAGCATTTATTGTGCAATTGGAGCAGCATTGCCATGAGGTTAAAAACCTTTTGTCTTCGGAGCGTATTAATAATTCTTTAACAGCTTCCATTTCATTGTCAGTAGCAATTTTGAAGCTTACACTTACAAACGGGATTCCAAGTGATAATGAATCAAGCTTTATAGGTGATTTCATATAGCGACATTATATTCCAACCCGAACATGAATAATAGGCAGTGAGCATTGTCACAAACCCATAACCCCATTTAGCCTGAGCATGAAAGCGGTGATTGAAAAAGTACCGAGCCGGATGTGTTCAGGTATGACTTATTGAATCATGTCCGTTTCCAAATAGTTTCCGCTTAAGCGGGATGGACGGCCAGTTTGAGGCCGCAGGCTTCCAAGACCGCCTCAATGTTCTGCAAGCGGGGGTTTCCCTTCTTTGAAAGCATCCGGTAAAGGTTCTCGCGGTTGACGCGGGCTTTACGCGCCACAGCGCTCATGCCGTGGGCTTCGGCAACGTCGCGCAAGGCCACCAAGAGCAGTTTTTCATCCCCTTCCTCAAACGCGGCGTTGATATACGCCGCCGCTTCTTCCGGGTTTTTTAACGATTCAATCAATCCTTCCCAATAAGCAACACTTTTTCCCATACTCATTAGCGATTGTAGCGTATTAACTACACCGATTCAAGGGAGACCTTGGAAGGCGGCCTTCAAATTTTCCTGAAGCGGCGATACGCGCTATACAGGCGTTGGCGGAAAGGCCTGTTCCGCAGGAAAAACTTGGCAACCTCAAAATACCAGTATTTCCGCTTGATCTTGCCGATTCTCTCCTGAAGCACCGCTTCTATTTCCAATTCGATATCGGAGGAAAGCGGCCGTCTATCGCTCCCGCATATTTCGTCTATCTGTCCGGCATTGCGCACCCCCGTGATCAGGGAGGTCATGCCAGGGCGCGCCAAGCTCCAAGAAAGCACCAGCGGCAGAATCCCCATCTGATGGCGGGCGGCAATACTTTTCAGCCCTTCCACCGCCTCCACATTGAACCGATACAGATCCCCCTGAAAGGCGGCGTCATGCGCGCGATCATTGGCAATCTTGGTCTCCAGCGTATACCCGCCGCACAGCAGGCCGCGCGCGAGCGGAGAATAGGAAAGAATGGCCACATCATGGCTCTGACAATACTCCGTTATCCCTTCCTCGATTTCCCTGTTAAACATATTGAACGAAGACTGGATGCTCACTATACGAGCCACCGCCATCGCGCGGGCTAGCTGCTCCAAAGTAAAATTGGAGACCCCGATATGGCGAATGAGCCCTTCGCTTTGGATGCCGGCAAGGGCGCCGATGGATTCTTCCAGCGGGATATTCGGATCGGGGTGGTGCAACTGATAAAGGTCGATATAATCCGTTTTAAGCCGCGCAAGACTTTTATGCACAGCCTGTTTTAGATACCCCGGTGTGGCGTTGAAGCCAATTTCACCGCGCGCCCCCGCGATCACTCCCCCTTTGGTGGCGACCACAACGGCGGAACGGCGGTCCCGCATCCAGCCGCCGATAATTTCCTCTGAACGGCCATTCCCGTAATAATCGGCGGTGTCTATGAAGTTGACCCCAAGCGCGTGGGCCTTTTCCAAGCTTTGCGCCGCTTCCCGATACGAACCAGCCCCCGGCACCCCTTCCCCAATCCGCCCCCCGCCGAAACAGATGACGGAAACTTTGGTCCCGGTGCGGCCCAGTCTCCTGTACTCCATTTTTTCTTCAATCACTGGCGCGGGGGAGCGAGTCGAGATAATTTTGCAACAGGAGTTGCGCCGCGATTTTATCTATGACGCCTTTGCGTTTTTCGCGCGAAACATCGGCGGCGATCAGGTGGCGTTCCGCCTGAACCGTGGTAAACCGCTCGTCGCGCAGGATAACCGGGCGGTTTGCCGCTTTTTCCAGGGCCGCGGCGAACCGCTCGATCTCTTCCTGAAGCGTGCCGGGGGTGCCGGTCATCCGCATCGGTTTTCCCATCAGAATTTCACTAACATCCAGCTTTTCCGCCAAGGCGACGATTTCCGCGATGTCCTTCTTTTTGTTTTTGCGCTCAATAACGCAGACTCCTTGGGCCGTATAACCAAGCGGATCCGATGCCGCCACGCCGATCCGTACCGAACCGTAATCGAGAGCCATGATTTTCTTGATAGGTTTCTCCATAATTGGTGTTGTTACTCATTGTATAATATATATTGACTTGACAATTTATATTTGATAACTTACAAAAAGTTGCAATTCCTCAACGCTAGCCATAACTAGCTGATATATTTTGGTTTGGAGGGTTCTCCGTGGGTAATCTGCGTGATCAGATATTTTACCGGGCGATAAATGATTCGCTTGACCGGCTTCGGAACGGAATGTGCCTTAAATATAAACCAAAAAAGGAAAACCGGTTTTTTATCAATTGGATAACCTACGAAATCGGGGTCGGCCGCCTTACTCCCGAAGGAGTAATATTTGAAATCAGCTCTAAAATACCGAGCGAGTTTTTCTCGAACAAGGGGCTTAACACACGGTATTTCAAAGAAGTGCGCGACATCATGATGAAGGCTTTTAAGAAGCCCCAGGATGTAAAGATGGAGAATATCGTCCGCTCGCTTAATATCAACGAGCTAAAAGAGCGGGACTACGTGAAGTGCATCTACCTCTTTAAAAATGAAGAGCTGTATACCGAAGCCGATATCAGCAAAATCATCCAGGCGGTCGCCGCTGGCAAGATGGAGCTTCCCGAAATTCCGGGAATTACCACGGTGGGCGGCAAAGCGGTTATTTACCGGATGCAGGAGAGCATCTTCGGCGCCGCAAGCCGGCTGGTGGCGGAGTTTATCAAGGCCAATGACGAGGCGATAAAGAAGTACGCCGAAATTGCCAAAAAGATGCCCGTGAAGGCGGCGAAACCGCTTGTGGCGAAAAAACCCCTCGCTAAAAAACCGGCGGCAAAGAAATCCATTAAAAAAGTGCCTGCCAAAAAAACCCCGGCCAAAAAGGGGGCGGCGAAAGCAAAAGCAACCGTGAAAGGCGCCAAGAAAAAATGAACCGCTCTCCCGAAGAAGTTACCCAGGTATTCGAAGAACTCGCCGAACGGTTGGACCGGCTACGGGGGTTCCTTTGATCTTGACCGCAAGCACAAACAAATAGCCCTGCTGGAGGCGCAATCCACCGTACCGGATTTCTGGAGCGACCAACAAAACGCCAAAACCGTTTTGAAGGAAAAGGCGCAACTGGAGCAAATCATCGCCCAGTTTGAAAAAGTGCGCAAGGAGATCACCGGCGCGCAAGAACTCTTCGAACTCGCCCGCGTCGAAGGGGACCTGCCGGTGATGGGCGAAGTGGAAAAAGAACTCGACGCCCTCGAACATAACATGACCTCCATCGAGTTGAAGCTCATCTTGACCGGCAACTACGACCGCGGCAACTGCATCATGGAAATTCATTCCGGCGCGGGCGGCACCGAAAGCCAGGACTGGGCCCAGATGCTGATGCGGATGTATTTGCGCTTCGCCGAAAAAAACGGCTTCAAAACCAGCATCATCGATTTGCTGGAAGGGGAAGAGGCCGGCGTCAAAAGCGTCACCATCGAGATCACCGGGGAATACGCCTACGGCTACCTGAAAGCCGAAAACGGCGTGCATCGGCTGGTGCGGATATCGCCCTTCGACGCGAACAAGCGACGCCATACCTCCTTCTCGTCCGTCTTCGTCCTGCCGGAAATCGAGGATAGCGTTCAAGTCGATATCAACGAAGCCGACCTGCGGGTGGATACCTTCCGTTCATCCGGCGCGGGCGGCCAGCACGTCAACAAAACCGATTCCGCCATCCGCATCACCCACATTCCCACCGGCATCGTGGTGGCATCCCAGACCCAGCGCTCACAGCACAAAAACCGCGAGACCGCCATGAAAGTGCTCCGCGCCCGCCTGCACGAACTGGAGCGGCGGAAAAAACAGGCCGAAATCGACCATCTCACCATGGATAAAAAGGACATCGGCTGGGGAAGCCAGATCCGTTCCTACGTGCTGGCCCCATACCGCATGGTCAAAGACCTGCGCACGCGCCTTTCCAGCGGCAACACCGACGCAATACTGGACGGCGACATCATGCCGTTCATCGAGGCATACCTCACCAAACCCGCCAACGCCACCGTCCCCGCCGACGACGAAGATTTGGAGTAGGCTGCAAAGCTGGTTCGGACTTTAGCATGTACATTGGCGCAATGCGCCAACTCTTCGGCCCGAAACTGGCGTATGATAAACGGCATGAAAAGGATTGCCGCCGTGGCGAATTATTTTGAAAAACTTTCAACTCGATGAACGGCGATACGGCGCGGCTGTTTATCGCCGTGAAAGTTTCAGCGGAGTTGGCGCAATCGCTGGATGCCGTTATCCGAAAACTTGCCGTGACTGAAGCGGAAGTGAAATGGGTGAAAACCAAAAACCTACATCTCACCCTGAAATTTTTAGGGGAAGTGGATCCGGCCGAAATCCCCGCCATCATCGCGGCGATGCAAACCGTGAAAATTGAAAAGTTCATTCTAGAGGTCGGCTCGATCGGGGTTTTGCCAGATTTTCACCGGCCCCGGGTAATATATGCTGATATTTCCCAAGGTTCAGAAAAACTCATAAAACTTGCTAATTTCATCGAAAAAGTGACTGTTTCTCTTGGTTTTGACCCGGAAAAGCGGCCTTTCATTCCCCATCTGACCTTGGGCCGGTTTAAGGGCCATAAACGGCTGGATAAACTTTTTGAAAAAATTGATGGTATAAAAGGGGTAATTTTTGGTAAACTTTCGGTTAGTGGGATTTACCTCATTAAAAGCGAACTGAGGCCGGAGGGGCCGCAGTACACGGAATTGGCCTCAGTACCGTTACAATAAAAGGGAGGAATCATGGCGGAACCAAGCAGCGACAAGAAAAAGGCGCTTGAAATGGCGTTTGCCCAAATCGAGAAAAACTTCGGCAAGGGCTCGGTGATGTTACTGGGCGAAGACAGCCCGAAGGTCATCACCGAAACCATCCCTACCAGCGCGCTATCCCTCGATTACGCGCTCGGTATCGGCGGCGTCCCGCGCGGCCGCATCACCGAAATATTCGGTCCGGAATCATCGGGCAAAACAACCCTCACCTTGCACATCATCGCCAACGCGCAGCGAACCGGCGGCGTGGCGGCCTTCGTCGACGCCGAGCACGCGTTCGACGCGCTCTACGCCCAAAAGCTGGGCGTGGACGTGAAGAACCTCGTCATCTCGCAGCCGGACACCGGCGAGCAGGCGCTCGAAATCGTCGAAACGCTCGTCCGCTCCGGCGCATGCGACGTGGTGGTGGTAGACTCGGTGGCGGCGTTGGTACCCAGCGCCGAAATCGAAGGGGATATGGGAGACAGCCACATGGGACTGCACGCGCGGCTGATGAGCCAGGCATTGCGCAAACTCACCGGCATCATCAGCAAATCCAAAACATCGGTCATCTTCATCAACCAGATACGGATGAAGATCGGCGTGGTGTTCGGCAATCCCGAAACCACCACCGGCGGCAACGCCCTGAAATTTTACAGCTCGGTCCGCATGGACATCCGCCGCACCGCCGCCCTGAAGGACGGGGAAGAGGTGATAGGCAACCGCACCCGCGTGAAAGTGGTGAAGAACAAAGTGGCCCCGCCGTTCCGCGAAGCGGAGTTCGACATCCTTTTCGGTCACGGCATATCGCGCGAAGGAGACATGCTCGACCTCGCCAGCAATCACGGCCTGGTGGAAAAAACCGGCTCGTGGTACAGCTACAAGAAGGAAAAAATCGGGCAGGGACGCGAACAGGCCCGCAAATTCCTTATGGAAAACCCGTCCATCACCGACGAACTCGACAAAGAACTTCGCAACAAACTGGGCATTGGCGTAAAGATTGAGCCGATCGGAGGAGCGGAGGCAAAGGCGGAAGAGCCCGAAACGAAACCATCGCGCAAGAAATCGTAATCGGCGATGGAGCAGGGGCTGCGGCGCGCGTTGGCGGCCGCATACCGCCTGCTGGCGCGGAGCGACCGGAGCGAACACGAGTTACGCGGCGCGCTGGAAAAACGGGAGACGCCGCCGGATATAATCGATGCGGCAGTGGAATATCTCCGCGAACGGCGGCTGGTCGACGACCGGAAATTTGCCCATGCCCGCGCACAGGCGCTGGTGCGCCACAAAAAGGTGGGGCCGCGGTATGTGCGTGATGCCCTGAAAAAAAAAGGCGTCGAGGAAGGATTGATTCAGGATGCGGTGACGGAAACGTTTTCCGACCCGCTGCGGGAACGCAATGAAATACGCGCGCTGATCGAAAAGAAAAGCAAAACCATGAAAAAAGACATCCCCCCCCAGCGGCGGAAGAAAAAGTTGTTCGATTTTCTGTTGCGCCGGGGATTTTCATACGACGCGGTGATGAAGGCGCTCAACGCGCGGGAAAACGTGGAATGACGCCCGCCTTCATCTGGCCCGCCTACTTTTTTGCCGTCGGCGCGGCGATCGGCTCGTTCCTCAACGTCGTTATATACCGCCTGCCCCGGGGCGAATCCGTGGTTCGCCCCGGTTCGCACTGCTATGCGTGCAACCAGCCGATCCGTTGGTATCACAATATGCCGATCATCAGTTACTTCTTGTTGCGCGGCAAATGCGCCAGTTGCGGCGCGCCGTTTTCGCCGCGGTACATGTTCGTGGAACTTCTCACCGGCATACTCTTCGCCGCCTGCCTGATCCGCTTCGGCCTGAACGCCCCCGCATTCGTCTACATGCTCCTGTGCGCCGCGCTCGTAGCGGTATTTTTCATCGACCTCGACCACTTTCTCATCCCCGATGTAATAACCCTTCCCGGCATAGCCGTGGGGTTTGGTTGCGCGCTTTTTGTCCTGCCGCTTTCGATGACGGACGCCGCGCTCGGTTTTGTGGCCGGATTCGGAATCTTTTTCCTGCTGGCCGTGGCGGTGCCGGGAGGAATGGGGGGCGGCGACATCAAGCTGATGGGAATGCTCGGCCTGTTTCTCGGCCTCAAAGCGGTGCTGATAACCATCTTCCTTGGCTCGTTCATCGGCGCGGCGATCGGCCTCATCGGGAAGCTGTTCTTCGGAAAGGGAAGTAAAATCCCGTTCGGCCCCTATCTCGTCGCCGGCGCGCTGGCGGCCCTCTTTTTCGAGCGGGAGATTATCGACACCTACCTCCGCCTCGTCCTGCCCAAATAGCCCACCCCGGAACTCATGCGCCCTACTTCTCTTTTTCCCACCCTATCATCGCGGTGGTGAGATTCGCCGAAAGCTTGGTAAATTCGCTGGTGGGGGCTAGGCCCTTCTCGGCGACATCTTTATGGCCTGTTAAGGCGCTATCAAGTATTTTGGCGGCCTCCACGTGAAACTTGGCGTGCAGGTCGCGGATTTTGATCCAGTTCTCTGTTTTCTTTTCGTCGTTCGGCAGCCCGTGAAGCCATTTGCCGAAATCGCAGTTGTTGTCGGTTTTTACCTTGTCCACCGTAAACTCGCTTTTGCCCGTGTCCACCGCGCCGCGAAGCCTCGTTTTCCACATCCCATGCGCACCGATGGCTTTTTTTATTTCTTCAGATTTTGACATATCACCCCTCCTCAGCTAGTTGTAAACACGCATTTGCAAACAATCCCGCTGAGACATTATATGACATTCCATTCAAACATTCATTTCAAACTGAGGCCATAAAAGCCGTTGAGACCGTTCACGCCATTCAAGTATTTGCCCCGCCGTTCCGAATAGTAGACAAAATATCAATCAAATCTGGTAACCTGAAATGCTAATGAAATCGGCGATTTACGAAGTTTTTTTCCGCGATGGCTCCTACGCCCTCGATTTTGGCTTTACCCTGCGCCATATGGAAATTATCGGCGCGGCGATGGAACGGGCCGGCTTCCCATACGTAGAGATCGGCCACGGTTATGGCCTTGGCGCGGTGCGTGCCGGGTATCCCGCAGCCGCGCAAACCGACAAAGAATATCTGAAGGCCGCCTCGTCTGTTTTCCGCAACACGGCGTTCGGCGTCTTCTTCATACCCGGCATCGGCGCGATCGATGACATCCGGATGGCGCTCGATCACGGTATCCGTTTCATCAGCATCGGGCAAAACATCACCGCCATCGAGGAAGCGGAGGAGGCCGTCCGGTTCGCCGGACAACAGGGGCTTCAGACGACCGTCTGCATGATGAAGGCGCACCTGCCGGACGATGCGGCCTTCGCCGAAAAAGTTAAACGGATAGCCGGATGGGAACCGGGCTGCATCTGCATCATGGACAGCGCCGGCTGCCTCACCCCCGGCATGGTGCGGCGGAAGGTGGAGCAGATACGCATGGCGGGCGCGGCGGCAGGCTTCCACGGCCACAACAACCTGCAACTCGCCACCGCCAACGCCCTCGCGGCCGCGGATGCCGGCGCAATGCGGCTGGACGCCTCGCTTGGCGGATTGGGACGCAGCGCAGGAAACGCGCACACCGAAATATTGTCCGCCTTGTTTGAACGGCTGGGCCGCCCGCTTCCCCCCTCCCTGGCGCAAATCGAGCCGGTGATCACCGCGGTGGAGACGGCGGAAATCGACATGCCACTGGCGGTGCCGCTAACCGATATATTGCTGGGACTTTACGGATTGCACAGTTCCATCGCCCCGATGCTCGACGAAGAAGCCGCGCGCCACGGGGTGGCCAAAGCGCTGTTGTATGAAACGATGGCGCGGAACAATCCTATCAACCCCACCCGCGCCGAGATTGCCGCCGCCGCGGCGGCGTTGCGATAAACGCGGCGTGAGCCGCGCCTATTGAAAGCTGCGGATCGCGTCCGCTTCGGTTTTGAAGACGGCTATTTTTTCCTTCAGCCGCGTAAAGGTGAACAGCTCATCAAGGTCCTGCGCCAATCCGCTCACCTTCATGATGCCGCCGATCTCGTTCACTTTTTTTGAAGCTAACACCAGGCGGCCCAATCCCGAGCTGTTGACAAAGCCAACCTCCTGAAAATTTAGCAGAAGCTTCAGGTTCTTTCGTTCCAGCTCGGCCTGGATGGCGGAGGAAAACTCTTCCATATCGCCCGGGGTTTTTATGTTCCCCAACAGCTCCAGAATTGTTACCCCGTTTTCGGTGCGAGAAGAAATCTTCATGGGCCGTACCTCCTTGGTTCCAGATCCTGACGGGTATTTTACGCTATTTTGCCTTCATATTGGTAGTCCATCACCAAGAGGGCGACGTCGTCGGTCAGCGGCTCGCCGCCGATGTGATTTTTCATCGCCAGCAAAACCGCTTCGATAACCAGGGGCGCGCTCAAACCGCGATTTTCCTCCAACACGTTTACCAGCCGCTTGCCCCCAAAAAGTTCACCCTTTTTATTGGCCGCTTCCACGATGCCATCGGTATAGGCGAGCAGGCGGTCGCCCGGCTTGAATATGAACACCGAATCGCCAAACCGGTCGAAATCGAATATCCCCACGAGGCTGCCGTTGGATTCCAACAACCGGGCCGCGCCGGTATGCCGGTTCACCACGATCGGCGGCGGGTGCCCCGCCAACGAATACGTCATCCCGCCGGTGCTGGTATTCACGACCCCATAGAAGAGCGTGCAAAACGAATCGTCCGGCGTGAGCTTTGCCAAAATGTTGCTCACCCGCTGCACCACATACCCGGGAGAGCCGATTTCCTTGCCGATGGTGGAAAGCAGCGATTTGACAATGGCGACAATGAGCGCGGCGGAACTGCCGTGCCCCGACGCGTCGGCGATGAATACCCCGACGTGGCCATTGGGCATTTCAAACACATCGTAATAATCCCCCCCCAAATGCAGACAGGGCAGGTAAGCCGCGTGAAATACGATGTTGGCATTTTCCGGGAATTTCTCCGGCAACAGTTTTTGCTGGATGCGGCGGGCCACCATGAGATCCGCTTCGATGAAATCATTTTTCTCCTGCAATTCCCTTGTCCGCTCGCGCACCGTCGTTTCAAGACGCTCCTTCTCGCGCTCCTCCGCGTGCCGGTAAAGCTCCACCGAAGCGATGAAGTGGTTGAAGGCGATGCCAAGTTCATCCAACTCATCGCCGGAATCCAACGGAATGCGGGCATCAAACCGGTCGTGCGTGACGATCTCGTTCACCCGCCGGATGATGCCGGTGATGCGCCCGGCCACCATCATGTTGAAAAAAACGAGGGCGCCGAACGACGTGCCAAGCATCACGATGAAGGCGACGACGGACAGCAGCAGCATGTCGTTGATGGCGTGCCGATCCTCCTTCGTCATGGCGAAAGTGGAAACCAGAACGCCGCGGATGCGGTGATCGCTGCCGTGGCACCCGTAACACGATTCCTCGTTGAGGATCGGAAATATCATCTCGACCATATTTTCATTGTCGGTCTTGCGGGAAGTTATCACTTTTTCGCCGGTCGCGAGCACCTTGGCGAAGAAGGGGTCATCGGCGGGCACCGCTTGGCGCGCATACTTTAAGCGCCGCGTGAAACGCTTTTCGCCCAAAATGCCATTCACCTTTTCCATCGTTTCGCTGTCGGTGAACGCTTCGATGCCGTTAACGCGGACAATCTCGATCCTTTTAATGTCCTGGATGTCCTTATAATTGCTCATCAGCTCGCTCATCATATCGCCGTGGCCCGCGAGCATAATCGGCCGAAGCGTTCCCATCACGAAATCCTCGACGAGACGGACTTTTGCATTTTGGAATTCCATCTGCATGCTCCGCGTGGTTTTCATTAACACGGCCACCAGCGTGACCATGCCAAAGAGCGAAAGCGCCAGGATGAAAAGCGCGGCTTTCCCCTTGAGGGTCTTGAAAAAAGAGTGGGGTTTCATCATACGGGGGCGGAGTCGTTTTTGGTGGAACAAATGGCGCGGCGGCCGCCGTTTTCAAAGCGAAGCTCATCCATGTAAAAACGCACCATCATAATGCCGCGCCCTTCTTCCGCCAGCAGGCTCTCCTCGTCAAACTCCTGCGGGAGCGCCGCGTAGTCGAACCCGGCTCCCTGGTCTTCGACGGTCAGCGTAAACCGGTCGTGCCCCACCCGCGCTTCCACGGCCACTTCTTTCGCGGGATCCATTTTGTTGCCGTGCTTAATGGCGTTCACCACCATTTCGTCCACCGCCAACGGAATGGAAAAATTTATCTTCTTGCTGGAATACTCCATATCCTCACACGCCCGCATAACCTGATAGCTGATCGCCGGCACCATGGCGAAGTCGCTTGGAATGCGATAGGTAAGCGTAGTAACGGCAAAGGGAAGAACCAGCCTTTTTTCGGACGTAAGCCGGGGAAGCCGAAGCGCCTTTTCGGTGATGTTGAGAATCATGGCCTTGTTAAACGGCTTGGTGAGAAAATAAAATGCCCCGCGGTTGAGCGCTTCCTTCGCCACATAGAAATCGCCGTGCGCCGTTAGCACAATCACGGGCAATGCGGGATAAATCTCTTTTATCTTTTCCAGCAAGTCAAGGCCGCTCATCCCCGGCATCAGGAGATCGGTAATAACCAGATCGACGCGGTGATCCCGCAAAAGATCCAGCGCCCCTTCGCCGGAGGATGCGGAAAGCGGCTCTATCTTTGCCTGCGAAAGAATACGGCCAATGATCTCCGTAACGTACGGCTCGTCATCGACAAGCAATACCTTGAATATCTGATTTCCCGCCATACTCCCCCTTAATGTCAACTCACAGTCTAACAAAAAAGGATTAGTAAGCGAAAGGGTGCAGCAAAATAAATTATGGCTTTAAGTTAGGCCGTGTTTGCCAAGAAACGCCGACGGTTAGTCGAGGGACTTTATGAACTTGTCCATCCGCCTGTTTTCGTCTTCCAGCGGTACGGGGGCCGATTCGGGCAAATTCTTCTTTACCGGCTCCACCTGTTTTACCCGGGGCGAAGGGGCAGCCGCCGCAATGGCGGCTTTATTACCGGTCATCGGCGCCGCGGCGGCAGCCCGCTTGGGGGAAACCGGTTGCGGCGGCGAAACAGCGGGCTGTTGCGCCCCGGTTTTGGGGGATACCGGCTGCGGCTCCAGATTCCCGGTTTTGTGGGGCGCGGGCGGAGGTGCCGACGGTGACGGCTTTTCCACGGGCAACTCGGGGATCGCCGGCACCGGGGGAAGGCTCCCTTTAAGTTCCTTCATGTCAGGATCTTTCCCTTGAGCTCATTAAAGTCGTTTTTCATTTCACCGGACGGCCACACATCCATCCCCAAAGGGCCGCTGGGGTGCGCCAAATACCGGGTCCAGCGCAAAAGATAGGAATTGGCAAGCAGGGTTTCGAATGCCGGCGGCCAATATCCAAGCGCCACCAGGAATAACGCCAACACGACAAACCCCTTGAGAAGGCCCATCAATGCGCCGCCGGGGGCATCAGCCGCGCGGGGCATCTTAAAACCAAGTTTTTCCCGGACGAGGTATTCCAGCAACCGCACCAGAAAATAAACCCCGGCGAACAAAATCAAAGACCCCAACAGATTGGCCAATGGGGCGAAAGTGACGTACTCCTTCAGAAGACGGGCAACCCGTTGATAGAAGAACAGGGAAGCCAAGTACCCGCCAATCCAGGCGGCGGTAAAGAAAAACTCTTTCACCAGCCCGCGCACCCAGCCGAAACCGGCGAAAACCAGCAGCAATACACCGGCGGCTAAATCAAACCAGTAAATGGACATTGGCTGTATTGTGGTAAACCCATAGGTTATAATCAAGAAGAAAGATTAATCCGTGTCTTTTTTTGTATTTCACGATTGCGGGGGATGCCCGGTGGCATGAATATTCTCGATAGGTATATATACGGCCTTTTCTTCCGTTATTTTTTTGCGGGGATGGCCCTGCTGACCTCGCTTTTCAGCATGATTATCTTTTTCGAAGTGGTGGGGGACTTTGTCCGCGCCCGTTCGTCCGCCGGGCTTATCGCCGCCTACTTCTTCTACCGGCTTCCCGAAGCCGTTTATTACATGGCGCCAATGGCGGTGCTTACCGCCTCCATCATCGCCCTTTCCATCATGACAAAGCAGAAGGAAACGATGGTGCTGATGTCCTGCGGCGTATCCGCGTTCCGCATCACCCGGCCCATCATGGCGGCGGCGGTGCTTATCGCCGCCGCAACTTTTATTCTGGGAGAATATGTGCTCCCGTCCGCATGGGCCAACGCCACGGACATCTGGAGCCATAAGGTGAAGGGATACCGCACTATAAGCGCCGTGAAACAAAACGGCGTTTGGATAAAATCCGATTCCGGCGAAATATGGAACATCGGCTATTTCAACCTCGCGGATGGAATTGTGTACGATGTGACCGTTGTGGAAATCGCGCCCGGCAACGAAGGCTTCGCCGCGATCATCCATTCCGGGGCGGGACGTCTCAATGCCGGCGGCTGGACGTTCACCGATGTGCGCGAACGCCGCTTTACGCCCGAAGGAGAAGCCGTGGACGAAACATTTAGGGAAAAAACCTATCCCTTCGCGCTCGGCGCCAGCGAGATGAAACACGCCGAGAAAAAACCGGAGGAAATGAATCTGCATGAAATCGCCGCGTATGTACGCCAAATCGAGAAAGCGGGCTACAAAGACGCCCGCTATACGGTGGACATGTACGCCAAAATCACCTTCCCGCTCATCAGCGTGGTGATGGCGGCCCTCGCCATCCCCTTTGGGCTGAAATCCAGCCGGGCGGGTGGCGCGCTGCCCGCCGTGACGCTGGCGGTTGTCCTGGGCTTCATGTTCTGGTTTTTCTATTCCATGGGGATTTCCCTGGGCCATTCCGGCAAGCTGCCGCCCCCGCTGGCCGCGGGCGGCGCGCATCTCCTGTTTCTTTTTGCGGCGGCGTATATCTTTCTTTCCGGTTACCACACGCGGGAGGGGCTGTTCCGGTAAAAGCGCTCCCTGCAAGACAAAGCAAACCGTCAATTCCATATTTTGTATCACGGCGCTCTAAATGATGGTATGATTAGGCATTATTTGTATGCTTGTTGAGATGGAACTGCATTATTTCCACCGCGAATACGCCGCCCGCCATACCCAGCACACGCCGGGCGGGATCAGGAGCTTCGATCGGAAGCCTCTTTCCTCTCAAAGCAAGCTAAACAGCGCCGCATGTGTAATGATTGGGGCGGCGCGCCAAGGCAACATTTTTACTTGAACGGAAAACATGAGATTTGAATCACTGAACCTTGACCAGAAACTGATCGACGCAGTACACGCCATGGGGTACGAAAGATGCACGCCCGTGCAAGAGCAGGCCCTCCCCGAGTGCCTCACCGGCCAAGACGTTATGGCGCAAGCCCAAACCGGCACCGGCAAAACCGCCGTTTTCCTGCTGACCATCCTGAACCGGATGATAACCAGCAACGACCCGGGGGGCAGTCTGCGCGCCCTCATCGTCGTCCCCACCCGTGAATTGGCCGTACAGGTGGAAGAACAAGCCGTCCTGCTCTGTAAATTCCTTCACTACCGATCTGTCTCCATTTACGGCGGCGTGGGATACGACGAACAGGAACGGGCGCTGGCGGCGGGCGCGGAAATCGTGGTCGGCACCCCCGGCCGCATGATTGATTTCATCAAAAGCGGCAAGCTGAAATTGGGCACCCTTTCCTTCTTCGTCATAGACGAAGCCGACCGCATGTTCGACATGGGATTCACCGAAGACGTGAAATACATCCTGAGCAAGGCCCCAGACAAAGAAAAACGCCAGACCATCATGGTCTCCGCCACCCTCGACGACCGGGTGCGCCACGTCGCCTATCAATACATGCGCGAAGCGGTTGAGGTGGAGATCGAACCGGATCAGATCACGGTGGAAAAAGTGACGCAGCACCTGTTCCATGTCTCGCTTGAGGAAAAAATCCCCCTGTTGCTCACGCTGCTCCGGCGCGAGAACATGGAACGGGCCATCATATTCTGCAATATGAAGCGCACCGTGGAAGACGTCGGCTACAAGCTGGACGGGAACGGCATCAAGGCCGAGGTGCTCACCGGCGATGTCGACCAGAAAAAGCGGTTGAAGATCATCGAACGGATGAAAAACGGCGAAGTGCATGTCCTCGTCGCCACCGATGTGGCCGCCCGCGGCCTGCACATCGACAACATTTCACACGTGATTAATTTCGACATTCCCGCTGACGCGCCCAACTATGTGCACCGCATCGGCCGCACCGCGCGCGCCGGCGCCACCGGCGTGGCCTATACCATCGCATGTGAGCGGCATGTTGAAAATCTACCGGCCATCGAACGCTACATCGACATGAAAATTGACGTGGCCCCGATGGACTTTGAAATGGCGGAAGACGTGTCGGGCAACCGGCCCCGTGGACGCCGCCCCGACACCCGCGGCGGACGCCCAAGCGGCGGCAGGGACGGCGGACGTGATAGACACTCCGGCGGCGGATTTGGCGGCGGCGGGCGTGGCGAAGGTCGCGGCGAACGCAGACCTCCCCCCTCGCGTGATGGCAGGGGCGGGCCAAGACCGGAGACACGCGGACCGGCCCCCAAACCGAAGAAGGAAATGTCCGAAGAACAAAGGATGGAACTTTACCGCAACAAATACGGCGACTCCTTCGGCGGCAAGGCCCCTGAGCAGGGAACCGGCATGGGACATGGCCCCCGCCACGCGGGCGAACGCCCCGCCGGCGGTGAACGCAAGCACGGCGGGCAACCGCCGCGTCAAGGCGGCGAGCGCAAACCGGGCGACCACCCCAGGGGGCGGCGCAACCGCGGCAAAGGGCCGCGCCATGGGAAACCGCAGGGACTGGAACAAGGACAAAAACAGGGACACGCCGAACAAAAGCCCGGCACCCACAAACCTGCCCATAAACCCGCCCATAAACCCGCGCACAAGCCGGCCGAACCGGGAAAGAAAAAAGGGATCATCAGCAAAATATTCGGCATTTTTAACAAGAAAAAATAAGGGGCTCCGCTTTTGGGCGGCTCGCGGACACTGACCGCCATCCCCCGAAGGCGGACAAATTTGACTGTGTACCTGTCAGGGCGGTTGATGGTATAAAGAGCGGGCGCTGGCTCCCATGTGGAGTTGGCGCCGGCTGGCCGCCTTGGGACGGGGTTGCCTTTTTGGGCGTAAATCGCTGGAAAAAAGCGCACTTATACTGGAAAAACAAATCGTCGACAGCTGACGAAATGACTACGGATGCACTATTGAGATGAACCGATTTAAACTGCTCGCCGCCCTTTGCGCCGCTTGCGCCGCCTTCTTCGCGGCGACCCCGTTTGCCGCCGCTGGCGAAGATAGCCGCTTCGTCAACCTCTCCGTCGATGCGGGAGCCGCATCGACCACAAGCCCCTCGGATAGCTGGAATAACACGACCGGCCTCTCCCTCGGCCTCGTATACCGTTTGGGCAACAACGCGGGAATCCGCGTGGCGGTGGAGCGATACAAATTCACCGGCACCGCCGCGGCCGGCACCTATACGCGGATGCCGGTCTTCCTTGGCGGACGTTTTTACTTCTGGAATATGGGCGACATCTGGTGTCACGCCGACCTGGGCATGGAAATGAGCATGGATCAGATACAATCCGCCGCCGGCGCCGCCACCAGCAATGAAAGCAACATGGGAGGGGCGGCGCTGTACGGAATGCTGTATGAAATCTCCGATCACCTCTTCATGGGCGCGGACATCAAATTACACCTGATCAATAACAGCTTCTGGAGCTACGGCATCTACCTCGGCATGGTGTTTTAACTTTTCACGGAAACGATGTTGCCGTCATCGCGGGCTTGACCCGGGATACGGATATAGTATCCAACCTTTCCTTATTTTCCCCACGGGCACATGCCTCGGCATGTACGTTGGCGCAAAGCGCCAAGCAGGCCGGTCTTTAGGTGGGCACCCAATTTATTGGGTACATCATGCCGCAAGGCATGACCTCTCTCTTGGCGCGTTGCGCCAATGTACACAATAAATTGCGCACGCGCCGGGAAGTGCAGGGTCGGCCCGCTGGGCCGAATGGAACCGGCGGGATGCGCGATCAGAGGCCCACGGCGTTGGCCTGTTCCTGGATAAACCGGCGGTTCTTTTCCGCCAATGCCGGATTTGAAAGCGCCAATATCCGCACCGCCATATATGCGGCATTTTTCGCGCCGGGACTTCCTATCGCCATGCCGGCCACCGGCACGCCGCCCGGCATCTGCACGGTGGAAAGAAGGGCATCCATTCCCTGCAACGGGCCGCCGTCCATCGGCACGCCAATCACCGGCCTGTCGGTCTGGCTGGCGACCACACCCGCGAGGTGCGCCGCGAGACCGGCGGCGGCGATAAACACCTTCACCCCCGCGCCATGCGCCTTTTCGATGATCTGCGCAACGCGCGCCGGCGAGCGGTGCGCGCTGGCGACATGCACCTCGAAGGTGACGCCGAAATCTTTCAGAATGCCGGCCGCCTTTTCCATCACCGCCATGTCCGATTTGCTGCCCATCATTATGACCACATCCATCGCAATCCTCCTTATGTCAGGCGCCCCTCAGGGGGCGGGAATCAGGCGCCGCCGCACCAGCCGCATGGCAAGCCAGACCAACGCCGGCGCGCAGGCGGCCAGAAAGAGAATACCTATTATAGGCATAACCACCCCGCCGCCGTGAAAAAGATAACGGGTAACGCTCACCGCGTGCGGCGTGGGAAAAATCAGGAAAACGCCCGTAAGCCACGCGGGAAGCCGCGTGACCGGAAACCAAATGCCGGAAAAAACCAGCATCGGCGTAAGAAACAGCGTGAAGAAGTAATTGAAGAATTCATAGCTTTTGGACACTGCGGTAATGCACATGGTAAGCGCGGCGAACACCGTGCCGAAAAGCGCCATCTCAATGAGCAGGAACGGCACGGCCGCCCACCGGTCGAACAACCCCAGCGCCGCCAGCACCAGCAACAGAATGCCGCTGCTCATCAGCCCTTTGGTCGCGCCCCAGAAGATTTCCCCAAGCACGATGTCTTCCACTTCCAGCGGAGTAGCCAGCACCCCTTCGTACACCTTCTGCTCCGCCATGCGGGTATACGCGCCGAAGGTGCACTCGAAGGCGGCGGCGTTCATCGCGGCGGCGACCATCATGCCGGGGGCAATCCACTGGAGATACGGAACGCCGTCCACCTTCTCAATCATCCCGCCGATACCGGCGCCGAGGCCAAACAGGTACAGCAGCGGCTCGCCGATATTGCCGACGATGGAGGAAAGATAATGGCTGCGGAAAACATCGGCATTCCGTTGCCAGTACCGGAACGCGCCGGTGAACCGGGTCTTTACGCTACTCATTGAGCGTCCTCCCTGCGAGCTTCAGAAAGAGATCCTCCAGCGTGGCGCGCCGGTGGACGATCATCCGGTGTTCCAGCCGCATCGCGTCATGCGCCAGCTTCTTGCACTCACCGCTGTAGAGGTAGAGCGTATCGCCGTGAACGTCGTAGTCCTCGCATATCCCCCGCACCGATTCCAAGGCGGCGGGCATCTTCCCTTCCTCCACATGGAATTCCACCACTTCCTCGCCAATCTCGCGCGTGATGAGTTCGCGGGGCGGCCCCTCCAGCAAAATCTCGCCGCCATTCATGATCGCCACGCGGTCGCAAAGCTGTTCCGCCTCCTCCATGTAGTGGGTGGTGAGGATGATCGTGATCTTCTGCCGCTTGAGCATATTCAACCGCCGCCAAATGAGATGCCGCGCCTGCGGGTCGAGGCCGGTGGTCGGCTCATCCAATATCAGCAGGCTTGGATTGTTGATAAGCGCGCGGGCGATGGCCAGCCGCCGCTGCATGCCGCCGGAAAGGGTGGCGAGGCGGTCGTCCGCCTTCGCGTCAAGCTGCACGAAAGCGAGCAGCTCGGCGGCGCGGCGGCGCGCTTCCGGCGGCGGTATCTCAAAATAACGGGCGTAAGTCAGCAGGTTTTGGCGGACGGTGAGATCGCGGTCGAGATTGTTTTCCTGCGATACCACGCCGATGCGGGCCTTGATGGCGGGGCGGTCGAGATCGATATCGCGCCCCAACACGTTCAGCTCGCCGCCGCAGCGGGGGAGCAGCCCCTGTATCATGCCGATGGTAGTGCTTTTGCCCGCGCCGTTGGGGCCGAGAAAGCCGTAGCATTCGCCGGGAGGGATCGCGAAGCCGATGTTCTTTACCGCTTCAAACGCCCCGAACGAGCGCCGCAACCCCCTGGCCGATACCGCATCCATGGTGGATAGCTTAATATCTTTGGGTCCGGATTGAATAAAGAATATTCCGCTCTTTCTTTTTTTCCGCGCGAATGAAAAAAGCGGGGGAGGAGGCTCCCCCGCCTGCGGCAACTGTTTTGAAACGCTTCCGGCGGTTCAACCGGCGGAGACGTCGGCCGCGATGTCGGCGGTATCTTCCACCAGCGGCATGCCGGGCGCGTGCGTCCAGCGCTGTTCGTCGGCCGAATAGTCAATGCCGGTGCGGTCGGGATAGGTCACCCGGATGGTCTTCGGCTGGCGCATAACGTCGCTCCCCTTCACCATGGCGCGGATTTTTTCGCTCACGGCGAGCATCCGCACCGCGCCGGACATGACGCGGTCGAGAATCTTCGGCGCGCCGAAGGTTTCGTTGAACGCCGCGCGGACCTTTTTGGCTTTTTCGCGCGCGGCCTCGTTGGGCGCGTGATCCACAGCGGCGGTAAGGATCGGGCGGAATTCCAGCGCCGATTCACGCATGGCCTCCAGCCGCTTCCGCATGAATTCATCCACGGCGCCGGGTTTGCCCCCCTGCACATAGCGCAGGACTTCGGCGTTCCAGACCAGGCCTTTGGCTTCGCGCTCGGCCGTT
>JAHFEK010000049.1 GCA_023248495.1 Nitrospinales bacterium | reverse complement strand
CGATCAGCGCGCCATTCGTCAGCGGGTGGATGTGGGTGATCTCGCACCCGATGGCGGCGTGGACGGTGGCCGGTATGCCCTTGGCGGCGCAGGCGGCGAGGATGCTCTTGTCCGCATGCGGCATTTTCTTGTCGAGGATGTATTGGCCGATACACTGGCCGAAGCCCATCTCCGGATAGGCGCGCAACGCCTCCATCGTCATTGCGGCGGTCTCCTCCACCATGCCGAAGCGGCCGGTCTTCACTTCCTCTTCCACATCTTCGCTGGTCTGGCCGATGAGGGCGATCTCCAGGTCGTGCACCGCCCCCGCGCCGTTCATGGCGATGCCGGTGATAACGCCGCGCTCTATCCAATCAATAAGGATGCTGGAACAGCCAACCTTGATGACGTGCGCGCCGATGGCAAAGATGACCCCTTTGCCGTGCTTGGCCGCCGCATGCAGATGCCCCACGATGGATTTAAAATCCGCAGCCTTGAGCTGCCTTGGCAACAGGTCGGCGATGTTCTTCGACGCGCGGTAACGGTCTATGTTGGCGAAATCGGCGACCTTCACCTTGTTCGTCCGTCCGGCGATGGGATAGTTGGTGATCTTCCCGAAATCCGCCCGCTCATGTCTTTTTGTCATATAGTCCCGGAATTATAGTTCAGGGGTGGGAACGAAAAAAGCCTGTTATTCCGGGAATTAATGATTGGCAAAGAATGCCTCGACATCCGCCACAATTTTGGCGCGTGATTTTTTATTTTCTTTGAGTTTGACGGCCCACGCCCTTCCAGGATGCAAAATGTCCCATGGACTATTTTGTTGCTGGTGACGCCCCGAACCCGGATCATGATTGCCAAAACCATCCAGCACTTTGTTCCAAAGAGGCGAAAATTTCTCGATCAAGAGGGATTCGCCCAAGGGTATCCAAATATCGTCGACAACCAGGTATCTGCAATAAAAATCTTTTGTATCGATATTTTCAGCATCTTCAATGGATGCAAGATGTTCCTGCAATCGTTTAAATAGCACGTTTCCCGGTTGCTCGTCCAAACCGTAGCCCCCCTTTCGGGATCCGGCGGGAACGGCCTTGCCCACATAGATGGGCCAATTGAATTTTCCGTTTTTGTTTTTCGCCGATATCCGTTTGTAGAAGGGGAAATTTCCTGCATAGTAAATTGCGTAAACACCCGCCCCATCGAACTTCTGGATATCTTGCAGGCGGAAGGCTACTTGCTCAAGAAGTGCGTCGGCGACACTAAGTCCCAGATTTTTTTTATCCAGCGGATTAAATGGTTTATCGTTCATATGTTATTCAATTGCCCCCGCGAAGCAGTGTCGCCACGCTTTCCGCAACCGCTTGCCCCAACTTTACCGGGACGGCGTTGCCTATCTGGCGCATCGATTCCGTCCATGTGCGGGGAAATAGGTATTTGTCCGGGAAGGTTTGCAGCCTCGCGGATTCCCTCACCGTGAAATAACGCACCTCGCCGGAAGGCAGAACCACCATATTTTCGCCCCCCGGCACGCCGTGGTCCCCGGCTTTAAGGGTTTTCGCAGGCTCATCAAGGGGACTCCCCGTGTGCCCCGGATAGGTTTTCGCCCCGCCGTTAAAAACATGGTTGGGAATTGCCCGCGCTTCTTTAGCGCGTGGATCGGGAAGGCCTATGATGGCATCCCTCACTGTAACCCAAGGTTTCAGGGTTGGCTCAAACAGGCGGGATTCCATGCGCCGTATTTTGGGTGCCAATCTTTCTTCCATCTTCGGAATATGGCGCGGGGAAACTCCATGCCGTTTCCAGTAGGCCCCGCTGACCCACTGATCGAATAAGAGCGCTTCATGCGAATGAGTCGGCGGCGGGAAATTCCACTCAAGGTCGATGTCGGCGCGGATCGCCACAAAAAACACTCGTTCCCTTTTTTGGGGAACACCGTAATCGGCGGCGTTTAGTAGGCGAAAAAGGACTTTATAAGAAACATTCTTCCGCCGGGATTGGGTGTGGTGCCTTTCAAGGCGCGATAGATGGCCTTCCCACCCCTCGTCCCTTCCAGCCTCTAAAAAGGGATAGGACAACTGAAGGACGATATATTCAAAATAATTCGAAAAGGCCGGCCTCAGAAGCCCTTTGACGTTTTCAAAAATGGCCGCCTTTGGTTGCAGTTCCCTCACCGCGCGAACCGCTTCCGGGAATAAATCACGGCGATCATTGAAGCCCCTGTGTTTTCCGGCGAGGGAGAATGGCTGGCACGGCGGGCCTCCCGCAATAAGCGTTATTTCGCCGTTCAGCGCGGAGTAATCAAATTCCCTGACGTCATGCTGGAAAATGGGCCATGCGGCAACCGGCTTTACGCCCCTTTTCTGATTTTCACGCAGGGTCTCGCATGAATCGGCATCGTATTCAATGACCGCCTTGTGGATGAACCCGGAATTGGAAATACCCATCGCCAATCCACCGGCCCCGGCAAACAGTTCTATTGAATTCATTTACCGCCCCAAGAAATTGAGAACCTTTTTCTTCATTGAACCGCTGCTGTCAATCCCGCATGTCCAAATGGTTAATACCATCCAACCCATGCGTTTAAGCTTTCCCATATTATACCCATCCCGCTTTTTATTTCCCTCCAATTTTGCGTGCCAGAATTTTCGCCGGGTATGGGGAAGCCGCCGCCCGCCAGCGCAATTATGCCTGTGCCAAAAACAGCCATTTACGAATATTACTTTTTTCTTTTTGGCGAAAACTATATCGGGTGTTCCGGGCAGTTTTTTCACATGCAGCCGGTATCGATAACCCAGTGAGTGGACAAGGCGGCGGACGGCCAATTCGGGCTGGGTATTCTTGCTTTTCACCTTGCCCATCAACCGGCTTCGTTCCGCAGGGGACAGGGAATCTGGTCTTTTCGGCGCCATGGTTTGATTTTACAGGAAAACGCGCATTGCCAAAAAAGCGGAAAATGCCCCCTGTGAAAAGTGCGGTATACTTAACGAATGAGATCAGATGGAGCCGGACGCGAATGCGGAATATGCCGGTAGCCTTGCAAAAAAATCCCTTCACCATCATCGGTGACCAGAAAGTCATAATCGACTATGCCGCCATTTATTGCCGCACGCCGCAGGAGTTGCTGAAGAGCACGCTGTTTCATGAGATCCTCGGCCGGTTCATCCGGCGCATCGAGGACAAGCGGACTCCCGGTTACCTCTTTTTGCGCGAGCGGCGTCCGGACATGAAGCCGACGGACATTCCCGATTTTGTGCTGCGCCTGCTCCGCCTGTTGGTGGGCCACAGCGCGGAGGAGATCATCATCCTCAACCCCGACTACGGGAGTGTGCTCAACAAAGGGGACGACCGGGAATGGATTTACGAGCTGCGGCGCGATCTCTATAATTATTGGCGGCGCTTCGAGCGTTATGTGTTCCTTGAGATGCCGCATGGCTCCGGCCAGAAATCGAT
Organism: Nitrospinales bacterium; assembly: GCA_023248495.1. Classification (GTDB taxonomy): domain Bacteria; phylum Nitrospinota_A; class UBA7883; order JACRGQ01; family JACRGQ01; genus JACRGQ01. Next base: position 16,886 of record JAHFEK010000049.1, on the reverse strand, counting down.
AGACATCTATCATGACCAGTTCATGACCGGCTGCGAGAACCTGCGCGACCTCGTTTTGTATACCAACCGTCTTATCGGCGAGCACCTCTCCGGCAAGGATCCAAAGGTCTACCGCCAGTTGCCCGCCGGGGCGAATATGGGGATGCTGCTGGAGCGGATCGGCTGGAAATGCCCCCCGTTCCTGAAGGCGTTCAAGGACGTGCCGTTCATCCGCATCACGCTTATCGAGCCGCCGCTCATTCTTTACTCGAAGTCCAACACCCGCAAGGGGACGTTTATGGAAATTCCCGGGCCTCACGGCCCGATCACGGTTGATCCGGGAGAGTGGTTTTGTTTTCCCGCCAAGGTGGGTGAATTGACCGCGTTCATCTTTTTCCACCACGACTACATCGCGCAGGCGCTTTCGATGGCGAACCTGTTCGAACTGGCCGAATTCGACGACATCAGCGAAAAGACGCCCGACATGGTGGTGCTCTTCGGGGTGCCGGGCGACGGCATGAAAGAGTACACCGAGTTTTTTGAAGACCGTCAGAGCGGCATCATCACCGGTATGGTGCAACGCAACGCCGATGTCGGTTACTTCGGCTACTTCAAAAAAATGACGTTAACGCTGCACAACGTGGCGATGCTGAATCGCGGACGTCTGCCGCTCCACGGCGCGATGATGCACCTCAAGCTGAAAGAGGGGGGCTACGCCAACATCGCTTTTGTGGGGGATTCCGGCGCGGGAAAAAGCGAAACGCTGGAGGCGCTGCGCGCCGTCGCCGAGGAACATTTCAGCGATATCAAGGTGATCTTCGACGACATGGGGAGCTTCGCCATCAAGGAGGATGGCCGCGTCCACGGCTACGGCACCGAGATCGGCGCCTTCGTCCGGCTGGACGATCTCCACCCCAAATACGCCTATGACGAGGTGGATCGCTCCATCTTCATCAATCCCGACCGGAAAAACGCCCGGCTTATCATGCCGATAACCGCTTACCACCACGTGATGAAGGGCTATGCGGTGGATATGCTTTTTTACGCCAACAACTACGAGCACCTGGGCGACGACAAGCCGGCGGTGGAATTTTTCACCCGCGCGGATGAGGCTCTGCAGGTGTTCCGCGATGGCTCACGCCTGGCAAAAGGCACTACCGATGAGAAAGGGCTGGTGCGCACCTACTTCGCCAATCCCTTCGGAGCGCATCAGCGCCATACGATTCATGAGAAAGTGGCGGCCTCGATTTTCAAGCGGATGTTCGAGACCGGCGTGCGGGTGGGGCAGGTTCGCACACGCCTCGGCATTCCCGGCTTTGAGCAGGAGGGACCCAAGGCGGTGGCGATGGAGCTGTACGCCATACTCAAGGAACTTGCCCGGCGGCCCGGGCGCTGAGATAGGGGGACGATATGCACGCACCGCAAAATACATTGGGAACAAGTGGACTGGTGGCGGGACGGCTGGGCTTTTCCGGCGGCTATGGGGCGCCGGCTGCGGCGTTTGAGATGGCCTTCGAGCGGGGCTGCAACTATTTCTATCACGGATCGGTACGCCGCCCCGGCATGAATCAGGCCATTAAAAATATCGCAGCCAAGGGGCAGCGTGAAAAGCTGATCATCGCCGCGCAAACCTATATGCGCGCGCCGTGGCTGATGCGCTGGAGCATGAACCGCTTTTTCAAAAAGACCGGGCTGGAGTACGCCGACGTGCTGCTGCTTGGCTGGTGGAATGGCATGCCGCCGCAATCGATCATTGATGCCGCGCTGGAGATGAAGCACAAAGGGCTGGTGCGCCACATCGCCATATCGGGGCACGAGCGGCCGGCGTTTGTTGATTTCGCCAAGGCGGGGCATTTCGATATTTTTCATGTGCGCTACTCCGCCGCCCATCGCGGCGCGGAAAAAGAAGTGTTTGACGCGATTCCGCAGGGGGAACGCCCCGGCATCGTTACCTACACCGCCACGCGCTGGGGCGGCCTGATTAGTCCGCGTAAGATGCCGGCGGGAGAAAAGACGCCGCGCGCGTCGGATTGCTACCGGTTCGTCCTCACCAATCCCGCCGTCAACGTCTGCATGACCGGTCCGAGGAATATGGCTGAGACGGAAGAGGCGCTGGCCGCGCTCGACCGCGGCCCAATGCAAGCGGATGAGATGGCGTGGATGCGCCGCATCGGCGACCACCTCCGCGTGAAATAATTTCCCCCTCTTCGGCCCAACGGGCCAATTGTGCTTCTTTGGCGGGTGCACATTTTAATGTGTACATTTCGCCGCCGCATATTTATTCCGCAGCTCCATGATCGGTGTCCAGTACGACAGCGGTGGAGGAAAGAGGGGCGGCGTTTGCTTGAAGTGCGGGGCGGCCCCTGTTATTCTGACTCGCGATATCAGGTTCCATTAAATAATACGATGCACACCTCATTAATGAGTTTTAACGATAGCGGCGCGGCCCGCCGGGCATTGCCATGAGCGAAAAAAACGATAGCGCATTGCGCAAGCTGTTTAACCTGGGGCACGATCTTCCGTCCGAGGCGCGCGCCACGGCCTTACGCCGGCTGCGGATCACCATGCTGACGGTCTTCTCGGCGGGCCTGCTCTTCACCATGTACAAACTGGTGTACGATGGGCCCCGCATCGGCGGCATCAACAACCTGAATCTTTTCTTTCTGTTGAACCTCAATATTCTGCTGCTGCTGGTGATGGCGTTGCTGGTGGGGCGCAACATCGTGAAGCTGTTCATGGAGCGCCAAGAAAAATCGGTGAAGGCGGCTTTTCGCACCAAACTGATTCTGGCATTTCTCGGGCTTACGCTTATTCCCACGGTGCTTCTCTTCGTGGTCGCCAGCGGACTTATCACTAATTCCATCGAGAACTGGTCGAACATCACGGTGGAGCGGTCGCTGCGGGACAGTCTGGATGTGGCACACGACTATTATTCGCAGTATGAAAAGCGGACCGGGGCCGAGGCGCGGGCGCTGGCCGGATTGGTGCAAAAACAGCAGATGCTGCTGAGCGCCAACGGCATGTACCTGGCCAACATGCTGTCGAAAAGGATCGGCGAGCTGAACGCCGCCGGGGGGGCGGTATATGGCGCGGATTTTACCCTGCGCGCAAAGTATACGGCTAACGGCGACGACGAGTATCTGCCCTCCACGCTAACCGGATTCCAAGTCGAAAAAATGGCTAAAGGCGGGATATTCACCGAGAAGCGCCGCACATCCAGCGCTGCCTATGTGGCAACGTTCGCGCCCGTGTTGGCCGCCGATGGAACGGTGGAGGGGGCGGTGCTCCTGGCCGAGCCGATAAATCCCTGGCTGCTCGAAAAAATTGAGACGATCACCCGCGCTTCCGAGGAATACCGCCAGATGCAGACGCGGAAACTGCCGATTAAGATGATGTATGAGGTCACGTTGGGAATAGTGACGCTGGTCGTTATTTTTGGCGCCATCTGGTTTGGCTATTATCTTGCGAAAGACATCACAACCCCGATTCAGAAGCTGGTGGATGCCACCCGGAAGGTGGCCGACGGGGATCTCTCGGTGCGTGTGGACGAAACCTCGCGCGATGAGATCGGCTTTCTGGTGCAGTCGTTCAACCGGATGACCGAAGAGCTCGGCACCTCGCGGCAAACGCTGGACGCCAACCACCGCGAGTTGATCGACGTCAACCAGGAGCTTGACCGCCGCCGCCGGCATATCGAGACGATACTTTCCACCATCGCCGCCGGGGTGATCTCCATCGATCACCGCGGCCATGTCACCACCTGCAATCCCTCGGCGGCGGCCATCCTCCACCTCGACGTGGCAGATCCGCGCGGCAAATATTACGAAGAGATTTTTTCCCACGTGCAGCTCGATCCGATCCGCTCCATCGTGCGCGAGATGGGCAAAAGCCGGAAGGAGAGCATCAAGCAGGAGACCCAGCTCACCGTGGAGGGCGTCACCCGCACGTTGCTGGTGCATATCTCCACGCTGAAGGACCAGTACGGCGCGTTTATGGGAATGGTGGTCGTGTTTGAAGACCTCACCGCCATTATCAACGCCGAGAAGACCGCCGCTTGGCGCGACATCGCCCAACACCTCGCCCACGAAATAAAAAATCCGCTCACCCCCATCAAGTTGAACACCGAACGGTTGCGGCGCAATTACGAGACCGACCGCGCGGCGTTCGACCGGAATTTCGATACCGCAACCCGCGTAATCATCCATGAGGTGGATGTGCTGGTGGGGTTGGTCGATTCGTTCTCGCGTTTCGGCCAGTTGCCGGTGGCGAAGCCGGAGATGCACCCGCTGCACCGGCTGATCGAAGAGGTGGCGCAGATGTTCCACGGCATGAAGCAGGATGTGGTGTTGCGCACCGATTTCGATCCCTCGATCCACGACGTGCGGCTGGATCGCGAACAGATGCACCGCGTCTTCCGCAACCTGGTGGAAAACGCCGTCAACGCGGTGGAAACCGGGGGGGCCGTCGAGATAAAAACACGCCGCGTGAACGGCGGCAACCGAATACTGATCGAAGTGCGCGATAGCGGTCCCGGCGTCGATCCCGCCAACCTCGACAAAATATTTCTTCCCTATTTTTCAACCAAGAAAAAGGGAACCGGCCTCGGTCTCGCCATCGTCAACCGCATCATCGCCGACCACCAAGGCACCATCACCGCCAGGAACGTGCGGCCCCATGGCCTTCTCGTCTCCATCGAAATCCCCGCCGCCTAATAGCGTTCCCGGCATCCCGCATCCTTTGCCATTGTTCCGCCAAGTGGGCGGTGGTACCATTGCACCCCATGACGAAGAGGGCCGATCCGCGGACGAACGATCTTTCGTGCCGCTATGTAAACATCATGATGAACTACCCCACCAAGCGTGGCGGCATCGACACCTTTCTGTGGTACATCTATCACGGCAATGCGCAGGTGTACATCGGCAAGGACGGCGAATGGTACCTGCTGGTGCCCTCCAACTGCGTGCATCTCACGAAGGAAAGCCGCTGTAAACTCGAAGGCCGCCAGCCGGATTACTGCACCCAGCACGGGCACATCAAAGCCAAGGACATTCATGATGTGGCGAAATTCGTCTTCACCACGGAAGTGGAATTGCTGGGTTATGTAAAAGAGCATCGGCCGGGGCTTTTCGCCCGGTTGCCCGAAGCCACCCGCGCGGTGGTGGGGAAATAACGATGCCGCGCGCAACGAAGACCAACCAACATCCCTGCGAGGTATGCCCCGCCGCCTGTTGCGCCTACCTTAACATCGTGGTGGACAATCCCCGCACCCCGGCGCTGCTCAACGATCTGCTGTGGTACATCTACCATCAGGCCAGCGAACTGTACCTCGACGTGGACGGCGACTGGAGCGTGGTGTTCCATCAGCGATGCATCCATCTCGACGGGAAAAACCGTTGCGTTATCTACGAACGGCGTCCCACCGTGTGCCGCCAGTTTTCGTCCAAGGGTTGCCACGGCGGCGATTTCACCGAATCGGTGAAAGAGCATTTTAAAACGGATCGCGAGCTCATCGGCTGGATAAAGAAGCACCGTCCCGCTCTGTTCAAACGGCTGAAACCGGCCATCCGCCGCCTGGCAAAATAGGCTTCCCGCCAAAAAACGGCGCCCCGCGCCCGGGGACAACGCCTATTGTGACATTCCGTCAGGGTGATATAATGGCGCAATTGTGGGCGGGTCTCTTTAAAGGAAAGGGCAACTGAATGGCCGTTGACGATCGTAAGTCGAGCTTTAAAAAGACGATTCAGGATGATACCAAACGGGAGAAGCTTGCCGACCTTCTGCGTAAAGACGGCCGTGTCACCAGCCGCCAGCTCAAAGAGGCGGAAGATGTTCAAAAGAAAAAAGGGGGGTGGATCGGCCACATCCTGATCAAGCTCGGCTACATCACCGAGGAAGCGATCATCGCCTTCGTTAACCGCAGTCTGCAGATACCGGCCATCGACCTGACCAAAGAAAGCCCGACGGAAGAGGCGATCAAGTTGATCGACCTTCCCACCGCCAAAGGACACATGGTGATACCGATGGAGGTAATGGAAGGGGCGCTGATTTGCGGAATGGTCGATCCCACGAATTTCACCGCCATCGAGGAGATTAGCAGCAAAACAAAGCTGCCGGTGCGCGGCAAGATCGTGCGTTTGGTGCAACTGGCCGATGCGTACAAAAAGCATTACGGCATGACCGATGAGGATTACAAGGCGTTCCTGCCCAGCGAAGAGGAAGTAAAAGAGGAAGACAAAAAGTCCGCCAAACAGACCGCCGCCGACACCTACGACATGGGCGAAATCATCTCCAGCGTCGAAGATGAATTGGAAATCGCCAAGGAAGAGGAAGACGAAGGGCCGGTCGCGGTCGACGCGGCGCTCATCCGCCTGGTGAACGGCATCCTGATCAAGGCCGTGCAAAACGGCATTTCAGACATCCATATCGAACCATATGAGAAGCGCTACCGCGTCCGCTACCGCAAGGACGGCGCGCTTTTCGAAGATTTGATACTGCCCCTCCAGATGAAAAACGCACTGGTGAGCCGTATCAAGATTATGGCCAACCTCAACATCGCCGAAAAACGCGTGCCGCAAGACGGCCGCATCAAGATAAAAGTTCCCGGCCGCGAAAAGCCTCTCGACTTCCGCGTGAGCATCCTTCCCACGCTGTTTGGCGAATCGGTGGTTATGCGTATTCTCGACCAGACCAAACTGCAAACCGACTTGACCAAGCTGGGCTTCTCGCAATGGGCCATGGAGACATTCCAAAAAGGCCTGGAGATGCCGCAGGGACTTGTGCTGGTCACCGGCCCAACGGGATCGGGCAAAACGAACACCCTCTATTCCGCCGTGGTGTCGTTGAACACTGAAGACGTGAAGATACTCACCGCGGAAGACCCGGTCGAATTCAACTTCGACGGCATCAATCAGGTGTTGGTGCGCAACGAGGTGGGGCTGACGTTCGCGGCGGCCCTGAAAGCGTTCCTGCGGCAAGACCCCGAGATCATCCTCATCGGCGAAATCCGCGATCTCGAAACGGCCGAGATCGCCGTCAAGGCCAGCATCACGGGCCACTTGGTATTCAGCACGCTGCACACCAACGATTGTCCCAGCACCGTTTCCCGTCTCATCGATATCGGCATCCAGCCGTATTTGGTTTCCACCGCCCTGGTGCTCATCCTGGCCCAACGCCTGCTTCGCCGCCTTTGCACCAAGTGCAAGGAAGAGGTCACCGATATTCCGCATCAGACATTGCTGGAAGCCGGCTTCACCAAGGAAGAACTGCCGAACGCCAAGATATACCGCGGCGTCGGCTGCCCGAATTGCACCCGCGGTTATAAGGGGCGTGTTGGTAACTTCGAGTTGATGGAGTGTTCCGAGGTGCTGAAAGTGGCCATCACGGCGCGTGTGCCCGAAGATCAGCTGCGCAAGATCGCCATTAAGGACGGTATGCTGACGTTGCGCCGCGACGGGCTGAACAAGGTGCTTGAAGGGGTCACCACGCTGGAAGAGGTGATCGCCAACACCGTGCTTCAGAAAGAAGCGCTTCCCGCCTATCTGTTGAATCCCGACGAGCTGATTTTTGAAGATGGCGACCTGATTATCCGGGAAGGGAACACCGACAAGAATTTCTACCAATTGCTGCAAGGCTCGTTGGCTATCACCAAAGGCGGAAAGATGGTGGGCGAAATATCGCAACCGGGGGAATATTTCGGCGAGATGTCCGCCCTGATGAATCAACCCCGCACCGCCACCGTTCGTTCAAAGGGAAAGAGCATCGTGAAAGTATTCCCCGGCGATAAGTTGCGCGAGACGCTCGACAATTATCCAGACATCGCCTTCACTATCATCAAGTCGCTCATGATACGCATCAACGAGGCCGACAAGCGGCTTGCCCGTATTGAAAAACCGGCTTGATGTTGTCGGTCAAGGATGTTCGGCATGAGGCGCCGCGCGCCGCGGAATATCCCCCGTGCCCCGTTCAGTCCGCATGGCCGGGGCACGCCGGCACGAATGAACCTTTTCCCTCCAATGCGCATCTAATAGGACTAACAGATTGAGGAAAATAATGAGGTCACTTTATCTATCGTATACCGTATTGATTGCCGCCGGGCTGGTGTTGTCTCCGCTTTGCGCGATGGCGGGCGAGCCGGAGGCGGCCGGCGGAAGGCCGCTGGCCCTGCGCCAAACCATTGAAGAGGCGCTGGCGAACAACCTTGACATCATCGTGCAAAAGGCGAAGCCGCTCGGCAGCGAACAGGACTACATCGCCGCCGAGGCACAATTCGACCCTTCCCTTTTCGGAGCCTTCAACTATGGCGACACGCAATCCCCCAGCGCTTCACCGTATGCCAACCCGGCGTTGGGCGATACCAAAACAACGGTTGCGTCGCTGGGAGTGCAACAGAAATTTTCGTACGGAACCAGCTACAAGCTGACATTGGACAGCACTAAAGCCGACACCAACTCGCTGGTGACCACGCTGAACCCGTCCTATTCCAGCAATCTGGATTTGGCGGTTACCCAGCCGCTTCTCAAGAATGCCGGGAAGGACGCAAATACTTATCAGCTCGCGATAGCTAAAAATGCCAAAGGCATTTCTGAGGCCGATTTTTCGATAAAAGTTATGGATGTGGTGACGAAAACCGAGCAGACCTATTGGGACTTGGTGGCCGCGATGCGTGATAAGGCGGTGCAGGAAGAGGCCTTGCGCTGGGCGAAAGACTTCAAGCGGCAGATGGAACTCAAGGTGCAGGTTGGGGTGATGGCCCCGATAGAAATTTCAGCGGCGGATGCCCAAGTCGCGGCGCAGGAAGAGGTGCTCATTAGAAGCCGGTTCGCTATTAGAAATACGCAGGACAGCTTAAAAAGCTTGATGAACAGCAAAGATCTGCCGTTGGGCGGCGATGACGAAATCAGCCCCACCGACGATCCGGTGTATCGGGAGGTTTCCCTTGACCTGAAAGGTCTGCGCGAGACCGCTTACGACAAAAGGCCCGATTACCGTCAAGCCGTATTGGCTCTCGACAGCAAACAGACCGAACGGGTTTACAACGAAAACCAGACCCTTCCCACGCTTAACCTCGTCGCGGACATGAAGTTGCACAGCCTGCGCGGCGAGCCGCAAACGGTCACCATCGGCGGCCAGCCCGTCACCAGCAATTTGGCGGGGTCGCAGTCCGAATCGCTTAGCGACGCCATAGGCGGCAAGTATTATGATTATTCGGTGGGGATGCAATTTGAATATCCCCTATTCAACCGCGCGGCGAAAAGCCGCGCCATAAAAAGCCAAGTGGATACCGATGCCGCCCGCATGACGCTCGCCAGCGTCCGCCAAGCCATAGATCTGCAAGTATTGGCCGCTGCCCGAAGCGTGGAGACGGCCCGCCAGACCATTGAAGCAACGCGGCTTTCCCGCGTGCTGGCCGAGAAAAAACTGGCCGCCGAAACCCGCAAGTTTGAAGTGGGAACTTCCACCTCTTTTACCGTTTTGCAATATCAAAAAGATCTCGCCGCCGCGAAAAGCAATGAAATGAAGGCGGCGACCGATTGTCAAAAGGCGTTGGCGCAACTTGACCGGGCCACCGGCACGATTCTGGAAAGGAACAACATAACGCTGGCGACGCAGGGGCAGTGAGCGGCCTCGGCGTACTGATCTACGAAAAAAGCCTGCACCGGGCGGCGGCCTTGCGCGGCATCGCCGAACAAGCTGGTTTCACCTGCCGCGCCGCCTTTTACCGCGCCGAGGCCGAAGCGGCGGCGGCTGACGGCGGTTTCGCCATTCTTGTTGCCGGGTTTGATACATTTCCCCTTTCACCTGTCCTGGAGACGATGCGTATCGCCATTTCCGCCCCCGCCGGGGAGATTGATAAGGTCGATGCCCTTTTCCGCCAGAATGGCATTATTGGTCCGGTGCTCACCTACCCCTACGATCCGGAAATAACCGCCGCGGCGTTACGGCGGCTGTCGGAGCCGGCCGCGAGAATGGCGCATCCCGCCGCCGCTCCGCCCAGCATTCCTTCTATCATCGGCGCATCCAGGGCGGTACACGAAATAAAACAGCTCATTCTAAAAGCGGCCAATGCCCCCAGCACCGTTCTTATCCTTGGGGAAACCGGAACCGGCAAAGAACTGGTCGCGCGCGCCCTGCATGAATCCGGCTCGCGCAAAAAGGGCCCGTTTGTGGCGGTGAACTGCGCCGCCATTCCCGAAACGCTTATCGAAAGCGAGTTGTTCGGCCACGAAAAGGGCTCTTTCACCGGCGCGCACGAGCGCAAAGCCGGCAAGTTCGAGACGGCGCATAAAGGGACGATTTTCCTGGACGAGATCGGCGAACTCGCCCCCGCCATGCAGGTGAAGCTGTTGCGCGTGCTGGAAAGCGGCGCGTTTAACCGCGTGGGGGGGAATGTCCAGGTGACATCGGATGCGCGGGTGGTGTGCGCCACCAATCGCGATGTTTTCGAGATGGGCCGTACGGGCGCCTTCCGGCGCGATCTCCTGTACCGCATCAACGTGATTGCCATTACGCTGCCGCCGCTGCGCGAACGGGCCGGCGACATTCCCTTGCTAGCCGCCTATTTTTTGAAAAAATACGCCGCGGCGGCCGGAAAGAAAATCGACCGGTTTTCCCCGATGGCCGAAGCGTCGCTCATGGCGCATTACTGGCCGGGGAACATCCGCCAGCTTGAAAATGCCGTCGAGCGGGCCGTTCTGCACTGCAACGGAGGAATTATCGAAACCGTCACGCTCGACCCCGATACGGGCGCGGCGGCCGGTCCCGGCGGACCCGCCGTGGAGGAACTGCTCGGCCTTGATTATGCCGACATGAAACAGCGGGTGTTGGATCATTATGAGCGTCAATACGTCGCCGGTCTTCTTGAACGGAACGGCGGATCGATCCAGAAGGTGTGCGGAATAAGCGGCATGGACCGGAAAACGCTCTATCGCAAAATGAAACAGTACGGGTTGGATAAAAAGGATTTCAGGTAGGATGTCCCGGCTTTTCATTCCCGCCGTGCATCTGCCGCACGGCCGCGAGGTATTCAAACCGCTGCCATACCGGGCGTCCCAATTTCGCCGCGTGTTGAAGGCATATGCCGAGCGGGCGCTGCTGCAATGCTCGACGGAGGACGCCATCGTCCTTGCCGCCACGCCGGAAACGGACTACCTCCGCTTTCTGATGGATAACGGGATGGGGACGGAACGAATCATCCTCTGCCCCGGCGCCAGCGGCAATCTCGCCGCCGACGTTTTGGGGACGGATATTGCGGGACAGTTCAAAGGCGGCGGCGTTCCCAATTTCTATATCCACCTTGAGGAGGAATGGGAGATCGCGGAGACGCTGGGGGCGCGGCAGATGGTGATGCATCCCGCCCTTGCGCGGATGTTCAACACCGCCTATTTTCTGCTGCGGCTGGAGGAGGATATGGCTATCCCCGCGCCGCCGCGTGCGCAGGTGCGGTCTTCCCGGTTTGCCGAGCCGGTGCGGGAATTGCTCAAAGAGCATGGCAAGCTTTTTGTCCGCGGCAACGAAAGCTGTGGCGGCTCGCAAACCTTCACGGTGGAACATGATGAGGACATCCCCGCAATAGTGCGTATTATCGGCCGCAACCGGATAATCACCCGCTACTTCGTTTCCCCCTTCCTCGCCATCGATGAAAGCTGGAATGTGCAGTATGCCATCGGGCCGGAAGGCAAGCCCGCGCCTTTCGGGGCCAGCCGCCAGATCATGGAAGGAACCTCCCACAAGGGAAACGAGGCGGGGGCGGAAGTCCCCTCCGCCGTGGAGCGGCTTGCGGACACAACGGTGCGGCGGCTGGCGTCGATGGGAGCGCGTGGAATGATAGGCATTGATTTTATCAGTGCCGGAAACGTCACTTACATTGCCGAAATCAACGCGCGGGAAAACACCAGTACGCCGGTCATCGCCGCCGCGCACCGGATTGGCGCGCGGTATTGGCGCTCGTTCAAGGTGCCGGTCGCCCGCGGTTTCACGTTCGCCGCATTCGCCGCACTTTGCGGAAAGGAAAATCTTCTCAACGCGGCGGAGGGGCGCGGCCTGCTCCCCTTTCACTTTGCCGCGTCATCGCTCACCGGCGGGCTGGACGTGGCTGCATATGGCGAAAGCCAGGAAGAGGTGGCGGCGCTGGAATCGCGCGTGCGGTCCGCAGAGTAGCCAGTAAATTAACGCTTGAAGGGGTCTTGCTGGTCGTAGATCGTGAAATAGTCCAGCGGCCCGCAGTCAGCGGCGCCGGCTTTGGGCATCAGCAGTTGCTCGGCTACTTTCAGCCATTGCACGTCCGGCTGCAATTCGCGCATCCTGCCGTCCGCCGGCGGGGTGGAATGTTCGTTGCGCTCGTAGACCACATGAAACACCGCCACGCCGTACTCCTCGGTTTCATGGATAAGGTAGTTTTTCCTGAAGTCCTTCCTTTCCAGGGTTTTCTCCATGAGCTGGATGTGTTCGCGCGGCATTTTGACAAGGCAGAATTTGCTGATGCCGTCTTCGTACAGTTTGCTTAGCGTGCGCGCTTCCGAGCTGCTCACGTACAGGCTGGCGATGCCGGCCATCTGGCTCAACAGCTGGTATGCCACGGTGCTGGCGGTGCGCCGTCCCGACACGGTGTGGTGAAACGAGTAATACTCAAAAAGCCTTTCCACCATCTCTTCGGCGTACCGTTCCCCCTTTTCGTACAGGTCTTTTGAAATGTAGCGGAGCTGCTTGCCCAGCGCTTCCGCGGCGAAATCGATAAGCCAGTCTATCCGCACGTGGAAGTGCGAAAGGACATAGCGTACCCGTTTGCGGCTGGCGGCATCCTGCTGGATGAGCAGCGCGTAATCCACCGGCAACAGGCTTTTCAGGAGGTCGTAAAATTTGGCGTGTTCATACTGTTTTTGAATTTTCAGCAGGTCTGGAGCCACGCGCGGCGCGCTTAAGACCATTTCGGGCAGATTTTCCTTCACCACCTTGTTGCTGTCGAAGTAGCGGATGTACTTCTTCATATCCGATGGCACGGGGGTTTCGGTGAATAGGACGATGAAGCCGTTGTTCAGTTCGCTTTCCATCTCCGTCACCTTGGAGCGGGGTTTGAGCTGGCGTTTTTCCACGAATTTGTATTCCACCTTCGCGTCAAGGTGGTTTTGATAGCTGTCGATGAGACCGTATTGGATAAGCGCGTAGTCCAGTTCGTTGCGCAACGTTTTATAGATGGAGCGGCGCAGCTTTCCGTTTCTGCTTAATCCGTATTCGTTATGGTTCATCGCGCCCTTTGCTCCAATGGTTTGGCGGCCCGCGCGGCCGCATTAACTGCTTAATAAATAACAGATTATTGGGCCGCGCTCAATACCCCCGGGGAAAAGAAAAAGCCGCTGCCGGGTTTCTTAACCAAATCGTCATACAATGCTCACGTTCGCGTAACATGCCGCGGTTAGACTGGGCGCCAGTTATTGAACGAGCCCTTAAACTTTGATGATTGGGAGACGGATAAAAAATGAAGAAGATTTTACTGTTGGCGATGGCGGCGCTGTTTGCCATGGACATCCCGGCATTCGCCGGGCAGACAATCGGCGATAAGCCGCTGATTGAGATGCTGAAGGAGAAAGGCGTTCTTACCGACGAGGACGTCAAGGCGATTGAAAAAGACGAAAAGAGCAACATCGAGATTGGCGGCCGTTTGCATGTGCAGTACCGCAGCGAAGGGCAGGATACCGGGCCCGCCGCCAGCACCGCGCACGCCGCGGATAAAACCGGCTTCCTCGTAAAGCGGATGACCGTTGAATTCAAGGCCGCGCTCACCGATATGGGTTATATGCAGATCGAGCCGGAGTTTGGCGGCGCCACCGGCTGGAGCAAACTTAACGACGCCTTCATAGCGTTCAAGCCGGCTGGCGGCTTGAATGTATACGCCGGGCAGAAAAAAGTTCCCTTTAGCTGGGAAGAACTGACTTCCTCGAAAAATCTTTCCTTTATCGATAGCGGCTATGCGTCGCAGATCGGCGTTGGCCGCCAGGTGGGAACCGAAGTCGAATACTTCGCCGGCGACAAGTTGCTGGCCCTCAACGCCGGCATCTATAACGGCATGGTGGATACCGGCGCTTTCGGGTATTTGCAGCAGAAAAAACAGCGCATCTACAGTAATGCCGATATAAGCGGGAACGACAACAAGGGGGGCAATATGTTGGCCGCGCGCGTCGAACTTCACCCCATGGGTTATCTCGCCAAGGGGTTTGAGAATTTCAGCGGCGAGACCAAGCTGGCCATTGGCCTTTCCTATTACAAGAGCGACGACACGGGGTTGACTCTTTCCGCTCCAGCGGCATCGGCGACCACCGTTGGCTCCACCTCCACGGGCATGTGGAGCAAAGGCTCCAACGCGCTTGGCCTTGACGCCACTTTTCGAACTGGCGGTCTTGAAGTGAGCGCGGAAGCCGCCAGCCGGACCCTTGAGTATTCATACAAAGTGGCGACCGTCACTACGGCGGGCACCGCCGTGACCGCTACGGCGGCCGGCGCAACGGAAGACAATGTTTCACAAACCGCGATGACCGTCAGCGCCAGCTATCTATTGACCGAAAAGCTGGCCCTTGCCGCCCGCTATGAGACCTTCAACTACGGTGACGAGAACAAGTTCACCAGCGGCGGCGTGGTAAAGGCCACGCAGGACACCGCCATGACCGCGGGCATTTCCTACTACATAAAGAAGCACAACATGAAGATTCAAGCCAACTACATCAAAAAGGATGAGGCGTACAACGCCACCGTCCTTGGCACGAAAGATGCCGCCGCCAACGACGTGATCGTCGTACAGGCGGGTTACAGCTTCTAACCCGTTCCTCCCCGGCCCGTGCGGCGAGATTAACCTCCTCGGCCGCGCGGGCTTTTCCTAATTCCCTCTCCGTTACGCCCCATGCCATCCCCCCTAACATTGCTTTTGCCATATTTTCATCATGGTGTTACACTTTAAAAACGATTTGAAGTGGGATGTCTGAGTCTGATTCCAGGTGAATTAAGGGTGGCTAAGAGGTCATGAAAGGAAATAGATGAAATCGATGAAAGCGCGAATTAGACTGTTCCTATTATGTTTTCTTCTCGTATTTGCAGGGCGCGCGGCAGCCGAGCCGATGCAATTGAACATCACCGGTGAAGAGCGGTTCCGCCCCGAAATGCGGAACAACCAGGATTTCAAAGACAGCGCTGACGACCAAAAGGCATTCATCGGTCAACGAATCCGCGTGAACTTCGACGTTAAGACCGAAAGCGGCGTCAAAGCGTTTATCGCGGTGCAGGACTCGCGCAACTGGGGCGATGTTGCCAACAATGAAACCGCCGGCAACTCGAGCACCTCGTACGGCGGCACTACTGTGTGTACGCAGGCTCAGGTGACAGCCGGTACCGCTTGCACCACCACCGCCGGTTCAACCGGCCAATACGCCACCAAGGGATCGGACAGGCAATCGCTGGACCTCAGTCAGGCGTGGTTCATGCTTGAAAACATCGGGGGCGTTCCTATCGATTTCAAAATAGGGCGCCAACAGTTAGTGTATGGCGATCAGCGGCTCATCGGCAACAGCAACTGGACAGATAATGGCCGCTCGTTTGACGCCTATAAAGCATCGGCACGCTTCGACATAGTGCAACTCGATGTTTTTCTGGCCAAGCTGAAGGAAACCAAAGGGAGCCCGAGCGATAGCGGAAGCGACGACGATTTGTACGGCCTCTATAGCATCTGGCCGTTCGGCGATGCGCACAAGCTGGATGTGTACTACCTCGTTTGGAAGAACGACGCCGCGCGGAGCGTTAACACCTACGGCGCGCGTTTCGCCGGCAAGGCGGCCGGCCTTGATTACACCGCCGAAGCGGTTATGCAGAGCGGCAAATGGTCGGCCACCGTCGATCAATCCGCTATGGCTTTCGCCGTCACCGGCGGTTACACGTTCGCGGATTTTCTGGGCGGATTGCGGATCGGCGCGGAGTATGACCAAGGCAGTGGCGATGATAAGGCCGACGCTACGGTGCACAAGACTTACGCATTCGGCTTTGGCACCAACCATGCCCCCTATGGCTACATGGATTACTTTAGCTGGAGCAATATGAGCGACATCGCGCTCAAGGTCAAGGCCAAGCCGGGTCCAGTGACCACGGAGATTGCGTACCACATCTTCGCGTTGAATCAGGCGAGGGACGGATGGTACTCCGCGGTGGGCAACGGGGCGACGACGACGCTGGGCAACACTTCGTATACGGCGGCACAGGCTTCGTCAACCGACGCGGGTTCGGAAATCGACCTGACGGCGATGTATCAGTACAACACGGCCGTGAAAATCACGGCGGGGTACTCAATGTTTACCCCAGGAACCGCGGCCAAGGAACATGGCGGCGGCACCGATGGTTCCACCTGGGGCTACGGCATGTTCGAATTCGCCTTCTAATACCTTCTATACACGGCACACGGCGGGGGCCATTCGCCCCCGTTTTTTTTGCCTGTTAACCGGTTCATTTACGCCTAGCCGGCCAATTCTGAAATTTTCCAATCCAAGGGAAGTATTTCTGGAATTTTCTCCACGCATCCGAGGGGAGGGTGAAGGTTGGATTAACGGATATAATCCCTTTTCTCCGCGCGCACGCGCGCCTTTCTTTTGTGCCGATCCGTGCGGCGCCGCGGTCCACACCGTGGTTTGACATATAGGGCCGCACGCCTTAGCATTAATTCAAGGGATATATAGATACGTAAAGAAGAGGCAATCGGAAGACATGGGGGATTGGCCGTTCCGGCACACTGCCAGGGTTGTTTCAATCCCCTGCCGGTTTGCCGAGCCGCGGCCATGACCGCACAGGGCAATGAAAAGCCGAGGAGGGGCCATGAGTACCGCCGGAAAACAGCAGAGCATATTTAACAATCACCCGTTTCATTACCACATCGCGGCTAT
>JAHFEK010000077.1 GCA_023248495.1 Nitrospinales bacterium | reverse complement strand
CCGCTGCAGGCGGGGGGCGACCGCATTCTGGGGCTGATGCGCCGCGGCTATACCGCCGCCGGGTATATGGAAAAAGTCCGCCGCCTGCGGGATGCGGTACCGCAGATCACCATTTCCACCGACATCATGATCGGCTTCCCCGGCGAAACGGAATCGGAGTTTTTAGATACCATCCGGGTGATGGAGGAAGCGCGGTTCGATGCGCTGTTCCTTTTCAACTATTCACCGCGCCCCGGCACCCCCTCCGCCGAAAGAACGGATGTGTTGCCGCGTGCCATCTCACAGGAGCGCTTTGACCGGGCGATGTTGTTGCAAAGAAAAATAGTCGCGGAGAAAAACAGGTTGCTGGTTGGCACTACCCAGCGGGTGCTTTGCGAAGGGGCCGCCGAAAGGCCGGGCGCGGTTTTCGGCCGGACGCCGGGAAATCATTTGGTTGTTTTCGAAGGGGATCCGTTGTTGGCGGGGCGCACATTGCCGGTAACAATCACTTCTTTTTCGGGGTACAATTTAGCCGGAACATTGGCGCAGGGAGGATGACGGAAGGCGATGGACAAGGACGGCACACGCATTGAAATGAAGGTCGAGGGACTCACGCTTGACCCGGTGACCAACATGCCAATCATCATCCTCAAGGATATGGAGGGGCGGCGCACGCTTCCCATTTGGGTCGGTATTTTCGAGGCGAACGCCATTGCGCTGGAAATGGAGAAGATCAACACGCCGCGCCCCATGACGCACGACCTCATCCGGAACATTCTCGACGGCATCGACGCCAAAGTGAAATACGTTTGTGTGAATGATCTGCGCGACAACACGTTCTACGCCGAGATTGGCTTGGTTCTGCATGGCATGGACGTGAAGATCGATTCCCGTCCGTCCGATGCCATAGCGGTGGCGCTCCGCATGAAAGCGCCGATCATGGTGGCGCTGAAGGTGGTGGAGGAGGCCCGCAGCTTCGATGTGCGGCCGGAAAACCAGATTGGCGAGACCGACCAGTGGAAGGGATGGCTGGACAACATCAAGCCGTCCGACTTTGGCAACATCGATCAGTAACGCCGACGGTCAGCCAAATGATTATCAGCGTAATAAGGATGGCGGGCGTAAAACCGTTGTTAGCTGCCGCCATTGTGTTTTTCTGCCTTGCGGGGAACGCCGCGGCGGGTGTAATGGCGCAATGCGTCGATGATGCGGTTCGTTTCTGCCCGAATGTGAAACAGAAGAAACTGTATACCTGTCTGCGGCAACATGCCTCCAAGCTTTCATTCGGCTGCGCCGACGTGTTGGGGCAGGGGAGCGGCCTGTCCGGGGAAGTGTGCCAGAATGACGCGTGGCGGATTTGCAAATCCCGCAAGTTGAACAAGGGCACCCTCCGCTGCCTTGAACGCAGTTTCGACCAGCTTTCTCCCGATTGCCAATCCTATTTTTCCCGGCTGGGATTTGTCCGTTGAAATGGTTGAACCCAAGAAGGGCTAAACATTGAAACACGAGGACTTTGTACACCTCCATCTGCACAGCGAATACTCGCTGCTGGATGGGGCGATACGGTTCGACAATCTCCTTAAAAAGGCCGAGGAATTCAAAATGCCCGCCGTGGCCGTCACCGACCATGGCAACCTCTTCGGGGCCATCGAATTTTTTAAGAAGGGAATGCACAGCCCCGTCAAGCCGATTGTCGGCTGCGAAATCTACATTACCGGCGGCAGCCGCCATGACCGCGGCGGCGTGGCGGGGGGCGACGGCGAAAACGATCCCAACACCTATCACCTCATCCTGCTCATCCAAAACCTCAAGGGCTACCGCAATCTTTGCAAGATTGCTTCTACCGCTTACACGGAAGGGTTTTACTACAAGCCGCGTATCGACAAGGAATTCTTGGCCGAACATAACGAGGGACTTATCGCCCTCACCGCTTGCATTAAAGGCGAGGTGCCGCGCAAGATTCTGAAAGGGGATGACGCGGCTACCGAAAAGGCGCTCGGTTTTTACAAAGACGTTTTCGGCGACCGGCTTTACCTTGAACTGCAAAACCATGGCATTCCCGAACAGCGCAAGGTGAACACCGCGCTTATCGAGATGGCGAAAAAGCACAACTTGAAATTGGTGGCTACCAACGATTGCCATTACATGGAGCAGAGCCACTGGGAAGCGCATGATGCCATGCTTTGCATAGGCACCGGCAAGCTGATTGCCGACGCCAACAGGATGCGCTATAACGCCCACGAGTTTTACTTCAAGTCTCCCGACGAAATGCGGATGCTCTTTAAGGAGGCGCCGGAGGCGATCACAAACACCCGCGAAGTGGCCGACCGCTGCAATCTCGATCTCAAGCTTGGGGAATACCACCTGCCGGCCTATACCGTTCCCTCCGAGGAACCGCCGCAGCAGTTCATGGAAAGCCTTGTCGATCACAACCTCACCCTGCGGCTGGACGAAAGCCGCAAATGTGGGGATGTTATCGACAGCGAAAGGGAAAAGGATTACCGCGACCGGATGCGGCTGGAATTGGCCGTTATCAAGAAGATGAACTTTGCCGGTTATTTTCTCATCGTATGGGACTTTGTGAATTATGCAAAGACCCAGAACATTCCTGTCGGCCCCGGCCGCGGTTCCGCCGCCGGTTCTTTGGTGGCATGGACTCTTGGCATCACCGACCTCGACCCGATCAAGTACGGCCTTCTCTTCGAGCGTTTCCTGAATCCCGACCGTATATCGATGCCAGATATAGATATCGACTTTTGCATGAACCGCCGCAGCGAGGTGATCAAATACGTCACTGACAAGTACGGCGCGAAGAACGTGGGGCAGATCATCACCTTCGGCACCATGAAAGCCCGCGCCGTCATCCGGGATGTTGGGCGCGTGATGGGCGTCCCCTACGGCGAGGTGGACGGCATCGCCAAGCTGGTGCCGGAAGAGCTGAAGATGACGCTCGCCAAGGCCATCGAGATGGAGCCGAAGCTCGCCGACATGGAGAAGAAGGATCCGCAAATAAAAAAGCTGCTGGAGATCGCAAAGGTGCTGGAAGGCATCTCGCGCCACGCCAGCGTGCATGCCGCCGGTGTTGTGATAGCCCCGTCCGACCTCACCGATTTCGTGCCGCTGTATAAAACCAGCAAGGACGAAGTGGTGACCCAGTTCACCATGAAATACATAGAGGAACTGGGGCTGCTGAAAATGGACTTTCTCGGCCTGCGCACCCTCACCGTTATCGACTGGACGGTGAAGAGCATACGCAAAAATAAAAATGCAACATTCGACCTCAGGGCGATACCGATGGACGATCCGGCCACCTTCAAGCTGCTGCAGGACGCGCGTACGTTAGGTGTGTTCCAGCTTGAATCGAGCGGCATGCGCGACCTGATGCGCAAGATGAAGCCGGAGCATTTTACCGATATCATCGCGCTGGTGGCCCTGTTCCGGCCCGGCCCGCTCAATTCCGGCATGGCCACCAGCTTTATCCACCGCAAGAACGGCACCGAAAAAATCGAGAACATCGTCCCGCAGTTGGGCGATATCCTGAAAGAAACCCACGGCGTCATGGTTTATCAGGAGCAGGTCATGAAAATCGCCAACGAGCTGGCCGGTTTCACCATGGCGCAGGCCGACACTCTGCGCAAGGCGATGGGGAAAAAAGACGCCAAGTCGATGGAGAAGTTGCGCCACGACTTCGTGGAAGGGTGCAAGAAAAACAAAATCGCGGAGGACAAAGCCGTCACCATCTTCGGGCAGATACAGGAATTCGCCGAATACGCATTCAACAAATCGCATTCCGCCGCCTACGCGCTGGTCAGCTATCAGACCGCGTACCTCAAGACGAACTATCCGGAAGAGTACATGGCCTCGTTGCTCACTTCCGAGCGGGATAGCACCGACAAGGTGGTGCTCTATCTCAACGAGTGCCGCGATCTCGGTATCCCGGTGCTTCCGCCTGACATCAATGAATCGGAAGTGGATTTCGGCGCGCTCGCGGGGAAAATCGTTTTCGGGCTCGCGGCGGTGAAGGGGGTCGGCGTGGGCGCCGTTTCCGAAATCATCCGCACGCGGCAGGAGGGCGGGCCGTTCGCGTCGCTTACCGATTTCGCCCGCCGCGTCGACGGCAAGCAGGTGAACCGCCGCGTATTCGAGGCGCTCATCAAGTGTGGCGCGTTCGACCGGCAGAATAAAAACCGCGCCGCGCTTTTCGACTCGCTGGACAGCGTGACCGCCGAGGCCGCCAAAGACCGCGAAGAGATCGAGATGGGGCAATCCAACATGTTCGCCGCCATCGAGACCGCAGCCGACCGCGAGAAGCGGCTCATCCGGGATCTGCCGGACTGGCCGCAACCCGAACGGTTGCAACACGAAAAGGAGGCGCTCGGCTTTTACATCACCGGCCATCCGATGGAGCGGTACCTGCAAGACCAAAAACGGCTAGCCACCCATCAGGCGGGGCAACTGGCCGACACCGTCAACAAACAGGAAGTGCGGCTATGCGGCGTGGTGAGCGCCCTACGCACGCAATTGACCAAGAAAAAGGAGAAGATGGCCTACGTGACGCTGGAAGACATGAGCGGCAGCGCGAGCCTGCTCGTCTGGCCCAATACGCTGGTGGAAACGGTTCAGTACCTTGAATCGAATGAGGCGTTGTTCATCAAAGGAAAAATCGACCGCGATGAGACCGATGTAAAAGTCATCGTGGACGATATTATGCCGATCAAGGCCGCGAAGGAAAAATTCACCAACGTCATTCATCTTAATCTGCAAGTGGTGGGGCTGGAAGACACCGTGCTGGCGGATCTCAAACAGCTGGCCGCGAGCCATCGGGGCAACAGCAAACTGGTGCTCCACTTTACGTTCCCTGACCGGAAGCGGATGCAGGTGAACGCCTCCGACCGGTACAAGGTCGCCGCCAACGAATCGCTGCTGGCCGAATTTGAAAAGATACTCGGCCCCAGCTCCGTCTACTGCTCCTAATCCTTTCCCGCGCCCCGTTTCCTGATCCGGCAGGGGCGAATTCATTCGCCCCTTGGGACCGCGCACCAAGCTTATCGACCTGCGGTAACGGCATGCCAAATGCTACGCAAGACTTGGCCCTGCTCCCCTGATTCCCACGTTAATCCCCGGCCACGCCAAGCGGCACTTGCAGATGTTCTTCTGAATCCGCCACCGGGTTCTGGGTTATGTACGCTTTAGCGGTCACCTTCAGCGTTCCCGGCGGCACGTTGCTGAACACAAAACGCACCTCGCGCGTCTCCATCGGCTTCAATGCCGTGTTGTACTTTTCCTTTGCCCCTTTCAATTGGGCATCCGCCTCGGTGGTCAGCCAGTTGTCTTTTTTATCGACAATACGCTTGCCGAATGCCCGCATCTGCACCACGCGCACCAATCCATCCCCTTCCACGCTTACCTCCAGCGTCAACGCGCGCGAGGGCGAGCCGGTGGGGACGTTATGCCCCGCCTTCACGTTCGTCATGGACACATCCACCACGTACGCTCCCGCTTCGTTGAGCGCGGCCGACACCACCTTTACATCCACGGCGTTCTCCAGCTTTTCCCTGTTGTGAAGAAGCGAGTGGTCGGCAATGGTATGTTTAGCCGGTTCTTTTATCGATGATACATAAGGGGTTCCCTCCACGGGGGCCATGTGGCACGACTGGCACTGTATTCCCTCCGAGGCATAGGTCGAGGCCTTCCATTCGCTATAGGTCGACCCAACCTTCACCCCATTGGCGTTGACCATCTCGTGGCATCCGCCGCAGAGTTCGGATTTGTTGAACCACTCGGCGTATGCGGCCTGATGGGCTGCCGGATTGGAGCCGGAGGGATTCGGCTTTGCTCCCAGCAACCTCATGGCGGCATGTTTTTGCCCGCCCACGTCCAACTTGAAAGGAGCGGTGGCGTTCTTCAAGTCCACCGCTTCGACCGTGTG
>JAHFEK010000006.1 GCA_023248495.1 Nitrospinales bacterium | reverse complement strand
TGGGAAATCAACGGCGAGGTGATGTATGACAAGTACACCGCCGATGCCGGGATGAAATGAAAAGGCGGTAAACCATGCAATTCGGTGAAGAGCAGATAGCCGCCGCCGTGGAGCGGGTGGCCAAGCGGCTTGCCGCAACCGGCGCGTTAAGCGGCTCCGCGCGCCCGTCGGCCCCCGCGCAAACATCCGGTATGGGGGTGTTTGCCACCATCGCGGACGCGGTCACGGCGGCAACAGCGGCGTTCCGCTCGCTCGGCGCGATGCCGCTGGAATCGCGCGGGCGGATAATCGAGGCGATGCGCCGCGCGGCGATGGCCAACGTGGAACAATTGGCCCGCATGGCGGTGGATGAAACCGGCCTGGGCCGCTACGAACACAAGCTGATTAAAAACCGTTTGGCCATCGCCAAAACCCCCGGTATCGAGATACTCAAGACCGAAGCCTGGACCGGCGATAACGGCCTCACGCTGTTGGAACGCGCCGCCTATGGCGTCATCGGCTCCATCACTCCCTGCACCAATCCCACGGAAACAATAATCAATAACGCAATCGGCATGATCGCCGCCGGCAACGCGGTGGTGGTCAATGCCCATCCCACCGCGAAGAACGTGACGCTCTTCACCATCGACCTGCTGAACCGGGCGATTGTGGAAGCGAGCGGGCCGCCGAACCTCATCGCCACCGTCGCCGTGCCGACCATCGCCAGCGCCAACGAGCTGATGAAACACCCCGGCATCGCGCTGCTGGTGGTCACCGGCGGGCCGGCCGTGGTGGGCGCGGCGATGGCAAGCGGCAAGAAAGTGATCGCCGCCGGCCCAGGTAATCCGCCGGTGGTGGTGGATGAAACCGCCGACCTCGCGAACGCCGCCCGCTGCATCGTGGATGGGGCGTCGTTCGACAACAACATCGTCTGCATCGTGGAAAAAGAGATCATCGCGGTGGAGGCCATCGCGGACAAACTGCTGGGCGAACTCAAAAAGGCGGGGGCGTATCTCCTCAACCCGCAGCAATTGCGGCGGCTGGAAAAGAAAATCATCAACCGCGCCCCCACATGCGGCGGCGACCACGGTGAAGTTAATAAAGAATGGGTTGGCAAAGATGCCCGGCTGATTTTGGCGGCCATCGACATAGAAGTTAAAGACGACATTCGCCTTATCGTGGCCGAAGCGTTGAAAGACGATCCGATTGTGGCGATGGAATTGCTGATGCCGGTGGTCGGCTTTGTCCGCGCACCCAACGTAAACGCCGCCATCGATATCGCGGTGGAGGTGGAGCACGGCTTCCGCCACACCGCCGTCATGCACTCGAAGAACATCGATAACCTCAGCCGGATGGCGCGGGCGGTCAACACCTCCATCTTCGTGAAAAACGCGCCGTCATTCGCGGGCCTCGGCGCGGGGGGCGAAGGGTACACCTCGTTCACCATCGCCAGCCCGACCGGCGAGGGGCTTACCACCGCGCGCCATTTTTCGCGCGAGCGGCGCTGCACGCTGAAGGATGCATTCAGGATTATATGAACCTCATGGAACTGGTGCGGGAAGCGGGTGTCGTCGGCGCCGGGGGCGCGGGCTTCCCCACGCACGTCAAGCTCGCCGCGCGGGTCGATACCGTGCTGGCGAACGGCGCGGAATGCGAACCGCTGCTGTACTCCGACCAATTCGTGATGGAATCATACGCCGAAGAGATCGTCGACGGCCTGCGCCACGTGATGCGCCAGACCGGCGCTTCGCGCGGTCTGCTCTGCGTGAAAGAAAAATATCACAACCTCATCGCCCGCTTTGAAAAGCTGATCGCGGGGGAAAAAGGGATGGAACTTTTTCTCCTCGGCAATTTCTATCCTTCCGGCGACGAGCAGGTGTTGGTGTATGAAACCACCGGGCGGATCGTGCCGGAGGCGGGGCTGCCGCTGAACGTCGGCGTGGTGGTGCAGAACGTCGCCACCTTGGCGAACATCGCCCGCGCGGCAAAAGGGGAGGCGGTCACGGACAAAATCATCACCGTCGGCGGTGAAATAAAAAACCCCGGCGTCCACCGCGTTCCGCTCGGCGCATCGTTGGCCGGCATCATCGCGGGTTGCGGCGGCCCGTTGCTTGACGATTACGCCGTGCTGCTCAACGGCCCGATGATGGGACGCCTTGCCGACCCGGCAAAAGAGGCGGTGACCAAAACCACGTCCGGCCTTTTCATCCTTCCTAAAGAAAATCCGCATGTGGCGCGGCTCAGCCGTCCGCTGGCCGCCGACATCCGCCTCTCGCGCGGGGCCTGCGAGCAATGCCGCTACTGCACCGATCTCTGCCCGCGCTCGCTCAACGGCCACGCGCTGGAACCCCATGCCATCATGCGGGTGATTAATGAACAGCGCGAACCGGAAGCGGCGACGGTGCTTAATGCGTTCCTCTGCTGCGAGTGCGGCGTGTGCGATCTTTTCGCCTGCCCCATCGCGCTTTCGCCGCGCCGGTTTTTCCGCGATTTTAAAAGGAGCCTTTCCGAACGCGGCATCCGGTTCACGCCGGAAAAAAAGGAACTTAAAGCCGACGTCTACCGCGAGGTGCGCCGGGTGCCGAAAGACAAACTTACCCGCCGCCTCGCGTTGTCGAAATACGAGATCAAGCCGCCTTATCACGGCGCGCGATGGGATATGCCGGCCGTGAATCTGCCGCTATCGATGCACCTCGGCGCGCCCGCATTGCCGTTGGTGAAAGCGGGCGACAAAGTGAAGCGGGGCCAAAAAATAGGATCCATCCCGGAGGGCAAGCTGGGCGCGGCCATCCACGCCTCCATCGCCGGTACCGTGACGAAGGTACACGGCTTCATAAGGATTGAACAATGATTAACGAACCGGCGTTGGCGCTTCTCGAACTCCGCTCCATCGCGCGCGGGATAAAGACCTGCGACGAGGTGTTGAAAAAAGCGGACGTGCAGCTGCTCGACGCGCGAACGCTCTGTCCCGGCAAATACATGGTGCTTTTCGCCGGGGCGGTCTCGCCGGTGGAGGAAAGTTTTAAGCAGGGTCTTTTGATTGGCGACGACATGATGGTGGACGAGCTTTTTTTACCGAACGCGCATCCGCAGCTCATCCCGGCGATGGAGGCCTGCGCCGTCGCCCCGGAGGTTGACGCGCTGGCGGTATTTGAAACATTTACGGTCGCTTCCTGCATTCTCGCCGCCGACGCCGCGGCCAAGGGAGCCAACATATTTTTGATCGAGATGCGGCTTGCCAACGGCCTGGGGGGCAAATCGTTTTTCACCATGACCGGCGAAATAGCGGAGATAGAGGCCGCCGCGGATTTCGCCAAAAAGGCGATAGCGCATCTGGCGGCCATGGTGGCGGTGGAAATCATCCCCCGTCCGCACAAAGACCTTATTGTAAAGGTGACGTGATATGCATTTGGGAAAAGTGATCGGCACGGTGGTGGCCTCGCAAAAAACGGAAACCCTCAAAGGGGTGAAACTGCTGCTGGTGCAGCCGATCAACGATCTGCTCCAGCCGAAAGGGGAGCCGCAGGTGATGGTCGATTCAAATATGCAGGCCGGGCCGGGCAGCATCGTTTCGTGGGTGTCGGGGCGCGAGGCGATGCACACCTGCCCGCATAACGACGGGCCGGTGGACGCCGGCATCGTCGGCATCGTGGACGAACCACTCAATCGGGAGACGCCGTAATGAAGTTTTGCAAAGTGGTCGGCAATATCACCACGTCGCACCAGGAGCCGATATACCGGGGCGCGAAGATAATGATCGTACAACCGCTGGACGCGGAGCTGAAGCCGCAAGGCGAGACGTTCCTCTCGTGCGATTTCGTGCTGGCCGGCCCGGGCGACATCGTGCTGGTGGAGACGGAGGGAAACGCGGCCCGCCAGCTTTTTATGAACCCCAACGGCGCGGTGCATTCCGTGATCGTCGGCATTGTGGATGAGGTGAGCCGTGAAAACTGAATATCAACACCGGTTGGACATGATGGAAGTGGGCCGCCGGGTGCATGGCCGCGGATGGATATCGAGCACCGATGGCAACTTCTCGGTGAAGCTGGACGCGAACCGGATTTTGACCACGCCGAC
This sequence comes from Nitrospinales bacterium, assembly GCA_023248495.1. GTDB lineage: Bacteria > Nitrospinota_A > UBA7883 > JACRGQ01 > JACRGQ01 > JACRGQ01. Next base: position 71,799 of record JAHFEK010000006.1, on the reverse strand, counting down.
CGGCGTACACAAGGGTTATCTCAGCGTGGACGATTTCATCGTCGTCGATATGGAGGGAAAAAAAATTTCCGGCACACGCAATCCGTCCACCGAGCTTGCGATGCACCTCACCTGCTACCGGCAGCGGCCCGATATCGGCGCGGTGGTTCACGCACATCCCACCATCTGCGTGGCGTTCAGCGTCTCGGGCATCGCGCTGGCCCAATGCCTGCTGCCGGAGGTGGTGTTCACCCTTGGCGGCATACCGACGGCGAACTACGCGCCCCCTTCCACCGAAGAGGTGCCCCGCTCCATCGAGGGGCCAATCAAGGACTATGACGCCGTCATCCTGGAACGCCACGGCAGCGTCACCGTGGGAAAAGATATTTTCGCCGCCTACAATACGCTGGAGCGGATGGAACATGTGGCGGAGATTACCTTCCATTCAAGGATGCTGGGCAACGCCAAGCCGCTTTCCAACGCGCAGGTGAACGAGCTGGTGAAGATCAGCAAAAACCTCGGCCTGCCGGAACGGAAGATAACCTGCAACGATTGCAACGCTTGCGGCAAGCACAGCGGCGGCGCGTGTTCATTAGTGGCTGGCGGCACCTCAATGTCCGTCGAAAACGCCTTGGTGTCTACGGATAGCCGGGCCGCCGCTTCCACCCCCAGCGTTGAAAAAGTGGCCGCGAGTGTTCTGCCGAATGTTTCGCCCGAATTGTTGGCGCTCATCATTCGCGAGGTAAAAGCGGAGCTTGCGGCAATGACTCCCCTGCGCGGGTAGCCCGAATTATTACCCCGGCGGAGTCTCGCCCGCATGACGGAGTCCTCTTCGAGCAACTCCGTCAAAGAGGAGGGGCTGACTCTATTTTATTGTTTTTTCTTTACTTACGGTAACGTGTGGCTTACCCGTGCGCCTTAATCGGGTATGGGACTTATCCACAACCGTTCGATTGTGGATAACATTATGTATCTATATGTTTTTTCATCCGTTATACGGTGAAAATAAAACCGTTGAAATAGATAGAAATATTGATAGAATTATCGTCAATCTATGAAAATATCCACCAAAGGACACTATGCCGTTCAGGCGTTGGTCGATCTCGCCATTCAGCCCGCCGGTTCGCCGGTTTCGCTGGCCAGCATTTCAGCCCGCCAAGACATTTCACTGAATTACCTCGAACAACTTTTCCTGAAACTGCGGAAAGCGGAACTGGTGAAAAGCGTGCGCGGACCTGGCGGCGGCTACTTGCTTGGCAAGAAGCCGTCCCAAATCAGTATCGGTGAAATTTTCGAAGCGGTGGACGAAAACATCATTCTCTCGGACTGTGTGGACGACATGACGCAATCGGCTTGTAGCAAGACCCAAAATTGCCTCACGCAGCTCCTCTGGAGCCGCATCACATCTTCGCTGAAAAAAACGCTCTACTCCATATCCTTGGCGGAAGTCTCCAGCGAAACCCTTGGCGCCGCCGGCGTTTCCAGCGACAAACCAAGTTTTATTTACCAACTCTAATTCATGCAACACTTCTGGAATGCGTGCAAAAAAGAGCTTGAGCGGCGAATCGATCCGCACAACTTCATTTCCCACATTGAACCGATAACCATCTCGTCCATCACCGATAATGAGGTGACGCTCATGGTGCCTTCGGCCTTTTCGCAGGGATGGATAGAACGGAACCACCTGGCGGACATCGCCGAGGCGGTCAACCGCGGCGTTGGCGGCGAGCGTAAGATCAGCTTCGTCGTGTCCGCCGCCCAGACGAAAGAGGCGCGCACCCCCATTCCGGTAAAAACAAAACAACGCAAGGCGGCGCCGCCGGTCCGGCTCAACCCCCTGTATACCTTCTCCACGTTCGTCCGCGGCAAAAGTAACGAGTTCGCCTACGCATCGTCGCTGCAAGCGGCGCTGAGCCCCGGCACGAAGTACAATCCGCTGTATCTATACGGCGGCGTCGGTCTGGGAAAAACCCACCTGCTGCAGTCGATCAGCCAGTTCATCCTCGATAAACACCCCGATTGGAGCGTCCTGTATCTTTCGTCGGATCAATTTGTCACCCAAATGATCTCCCGTATGCAAAAGGGACAGATGGAGGAATTCCGGAACACCTTCCGCAATCTGGACGTGCTGCTCATCGACGACATCCAGTTCATCGCCGGAAAGCCCGCCACGATGGAAGAGTTTTTCCACACCTTCAACGAGCTGTTCCATGCCGGCAAGCAGATCGTCATCACCAGCGACCAGTTCCCCAAAGACATCAAAAAACTGGAGGACCGGCTTAGAAGCCGCTTCGCTTCCGGCCTGATCGCCGATATACAACCCGCCGACCTGGAAACCAAGATCGCCATCATCCGCACCAAGGCGGAAGTTAACGGCTATAAACTGCCGGAGGACGTTATCCACTTTCTGGCGGAAACGATTAAATCGAACATCCGCGAACTGGAAGGGTGCATGGCCCGCGTGGTCGCTTTTTCATCGCTCAAGGGGGTGCCGATTGATATCGAGCTTGCCCGCGACGTGTTGCACGACGTCTATTCGAACGCGCAAAAACATATCGGCATACCGCAGATACAAAAAACCGTCACCGAGTACTTTGGCCTGAAACCAAACGATCTCAAATCAAAAAACCGCAGCCGTAATCTGGCGGTGCCGCGGCAAATAGCCATGTACTTATGCCGCGAAATTACGGATGAATCTTTGCCGCAAATTGGCAAAGTTTTCGGTGGGCGCGATCACAGCACAGTTATCCACGCCCATCAGAAAATAAAAAGGGAAGTGGAGACTAACACCAAAATTTACAGCGATATAACCGCTGTTAAAAAGATGCTGGAATTGTGAATAACCTTTTAATTGAGCTGGGGATAAACTGTTCATATGATTTATAATCCATCACCTGTTGGTACCTCGGTACATTTGTCGACATGTTATCCCGATGCTTTGTCGTTGATTAGCTTAATGCAAACCGGCTTATCCACGGAATCCACAGGTTCTACTACTTCTACAATTTTTATTTAAATATTATGGAAACAGTAAATACCAAATACGGCGCTGAACAGATAAAAATTCTGGAAGGCCTGGAGGCTGTACGCAAACGTCCGGCCATGTATATCGGCGATGTTAGCGAAAGGGGACTGCACCACCTCGTGTACGAAGTTGTCGATAACGCCATCGACGAAGCGATGGGAGGCCATTGCAAAAATATCAATGTCGTAATCCATTCCGACGAATCCATTTCAGTTGAGGACGATGGCCGCGGCATTCCCGTTGAAATACATCCCGACCGGGGAGTATCGACCGCTGAGGTGGTGTTAACCGTATTGCACGCCGGAGGCAAATTCGAAGGCGATGGCTACAAAATATCCGGCGGCCTGCACGGCGTGGGTGTTTCCGTGGTGAATGCACTCGCGGCTTTTCTGGAACTGGAAATACGCCGCGACGGGGCCGTATGGACCCAGCGGTATGAAAAAGGCGATCCGAAAGCTCCGCTGAAAAAAATAGGCGAGGCGACCGGCCACGGCACAAAAGTCCGTTTCAAACCGGATGAAACCATTTTTGAAAAAACGATCTTCAATTTTGATTATCTTTCCCTCCGGTTGCGTGAACTCGCGTTCCTCAACAGCGGCATCCGAATAAAAATAGTCGACGAACGGACGGACAAGGAGCACGATTTCTTTTACGAGGGGGGCATCGTTTCCTTCGTGAAATATATCAACCGCACAAAAACCACCATATTTCCCGATCCGATCTACATGAAACGTGAAAAGGGAATGACCACCATCGAATTTTCCATGATTTATAACGACGGCTACAAAGAAGACGTTTTTTCCTATGTTAATAACATCAACACGCCGGAGGGGGGCACGCACCTCACCGGATTCCGCTCAGCGCTTACCCGTTCCATCAACCAATACGCCACCGCCAGCAAGTTGCTGAAGAAAGACCAGTCGATCACCGGCGACGACGTGCGCGAAGGCCTTTGCGCGGTCATAAGCGTGAAGATGATGAATCCGCAATTCGAAGGACAAACCAAATCGAAGCTCGGAAACAGCGAGATCAAGGGCGTCACCGAATCGGTGGTGAAAGAGACCCTCGATACGTTTTTTGAGGAGAACCCCCAGACCGCCAAGATGATCATCCAAAAATCGATGATCGCCTCCGACGCTCGCGAAGCGGCCAAACGGGCGCGCGATCTTACCCGCCGTAAAGGGGTGCTGGAGTTTTCATCCCTCCCCGGCAAGCTTGCCGACTGTCAGGAAAAAGATCCCAAATTATGCGAGCTTTACATCGTGGAAGGGGATTCGGCGGGCGGCTCCGCCAAGCAGGGACGCGAACGGCGTTACCAGGCGATCCTGCCGCTCAAGGGAAAAATCCTCAACGTCGAGAAGGCGCGTTTCGACAAGATGCTGGCCTCGCAGGAAATACGCACGCTCATCACGGCCATTGGCGGCGGCGCGGGGGCCGAAGATTTCAACATCAACAAAATCCGCTACCACAAGATTATTTTGATGACCGATGCCGACGTGGATGGCAGCCATATCCGCACGCTGTTGCTTACGTTTTTTTACCGCCACATGGAAGATGTCATAAAGCGGGGCTACCTCTACATCGCGCAGCCGCCGCTTTTCAAGATTGCCAAAGGGAAAAACGAGCGGTATATCAAAGACGAAAAAGAACTTAATACCCATCTTCTAAAAGAAGCCACCGCGTCCCTTTCGGTGACGTTGGCCGACGGCAAGAAATTGGCGGGGGACGAACTATTGAGCAAGGTGAACCTGATGTCCGATTACCTTGGCCAGGTTGACCGATTGGCGGGGAAGGGGCACCCGGAAGAGCTGGTGCGCGCGCTGCACCGCGCCGGGGTGAACACCAAGGAGTTTTTCACCAAACAGGAAAATCTTGAAAAGGTAATGCGTGGATGCGAAGGTTCCAGCGCGAGGAACCGCATCGTACCGCACGTTGAGCATGGCGGATTCGCCTTCGATTGGTTCAATCCGAAAACCGGCGTTCACAGCCTCATCAACTGGGATATCATTACCACCGCCGAATACCAGAAGGGCATGGAGCTGAAAAATAAAATAAAAAGCGCGCTCACCCCTCCGTTCACCATCGAAGAGAAGGGAAAGGAGCCGCAGGAGTGCACCGATATCCGCGCGTTGGTCGACCGCATTCTGGCCGCCGCGCGCGAGGGGATGTATGTTCAGCGTTACAAAGGGCTGGGTGAAATGAATCCCTCACAGTTGTGGGAAACCACAATGGATCCGGCCAAGCGCACCCTGCTGCAAGTACAGGTGGAAGACGCCGTGGAGGCGAACGATATTTTTAGCCTTTTGATGGGGGAACTCGTCGAACCGCGCCGCGATTTCATCTACCGCCATGCTTTGGAAGTCCGCAACCTCGACGTGTAAATAGCGCTCGTGTTGTAAGTTGAACCATAAGATGAAATTTTGTGAAGCATAAATTGAAATTATTAATTGAAACTTAAATAAATGCCCTTTTGAAAATAGTATAATTTCCGGCGAAGATGATAGAACTATTTTGATATCGTGGTTCACACCCCTTGTTGGGGTTGAATTCACAATCCGTTGTATTAATGAACCGTTTCACGGTGTTGTTTAAACCGTAAACTGCGCGAAGTTTGATGAAATCATTTGGAATAATCAAGTTACTGCCAGTTCAGTAGATACATTAGATCTTGTATCAGGGCAAAGAAAATGGCGCCAACGTTTAAATGACTATATTTTACGGAAGCTATATAGTTGAAATTAAGCTAAATCCTGCGGACTTTGCTATTATATCCAAGTATAAAGTGCATTACCTGCATAGGGGAAAGCTAGCGAATGCCAACAAGGGAATATGGCGAAACCGGGGATGAAGCCAAAGAGCCGTTAGGCGCTTCCGAAGCCGAAGCGCGTAAGCTGATAGATAAACAGCTCACGGCGGCGGGCTGGGTGTTGCAGGATTACAAAAAGCTTAATATCCGTGCCAGCCTTGGCGTGGCCGTGCGCGAATTTCCCACCGATTCCGGGCCCGCCGATTACATGCTTATCATCGATGGCAAAGCCGCCGGCACCCTAGAGGCGAAAAAGGTCGGAACCACTCTTTCCGGCGTGGCGGAACAATCTTCCCGCTATACCCGCTCCAGTACGCAGATTATCCAGCGTTGGGGCGATCCGCTCCCGTTCACCTACGAAAGTACCGGCGTGGAAACCTTCTTCCGCGATCAGCGCGATCCCGATTCCCGTTCCCGCCGCCTTTTCACCTTCCATAAACCAGAAACACTGCACGAATGGTTACAAGAGGATGATACTCTTCGCGCCCGCCTCCGTCATTTGCCGCAGCTGGATACAGCCGGTCTTCGCCAATGCCAGGTAGAGGCAATCACCGGCCTTGATAAATCGTTGGCCCAAAACCGGTCTCGCGCCCTCATCCAGATGGCCACTGGCGCGGGCAAAACGTTTACTGCCGTCACATTCGCCTACCGCCTTATCAAGTACGCCAAAGCCAAACGCATCCTTTTTCTGGTAGATCGCAAATCGCTTGGCACGCAGGCCGAAAACGAGTTTCAGCAATACCTTACACCGGATGGCGGCCGCAAGTTCACCGAGTTGTACAACATCCAGCATCTTAAGGGGAGCCAGCTCAGCGATGTGGCAAAGGTCACCATCACCACCGTCCAGAGGCTCTATTCCCAACTTGCCGGGCAAGAGATAGACGACGAACTGGACGAGAAATCCGGCTTCGAGGCGGCGGAGGTTGTCACCCCGCGCGAAATCGCTTACAACCCCCGCATCCCCATCGAGGAATTCGATTTCATCGTGGTGGACGAATGCCACCGCAGCATCTACAACCTCTGGCGGCAGGTGCTGGAGTATTTCGATGCTTACCTCATCGGCCTCACCGCCACCCCCAGCAAGCACACGTTTGGATTTTTCGATAAAAACCTCGTGGCCGAATACAGTCACGAAAACGCCGTGGCCGACGGCGTGAACGTTGGATTCGACATCTACCGCATAAAAACCGAAGTATCCGAAAACGGCGTGAAACTGGAAACCGGGTTCGAGGTGGAGCGCCGAAACCGCAAAACCCGCCAAAGCCGTTGGGAAACGTTGGACGAAGAGGAGAACTACGCAAAAACGCAGATAGATCACGACGTGGTGGTGCCGGATCAAATACGCACCGTCATCCGCACATTCAGGGATAAGCTCTTTACCGACCTTTTCCCCGGGCGCACATGGGTGCCCAAAACCCTTATCTTCGCCAAAAGCGACGACCACGCCGAGCGGATAGTGCAGATCGTTCGCGAAGAGTTCGCCAAAGGAAACGACTTTTGCAAGAAGATCACCTATCGCGTCACCAGCGAAAGCACCGACAACCTGATAAAGGCATTCCGAAACGATCCCGTTTTCCGCATCGCCGTCACGGTGGATATGATTTCCACCGGCACCGACATAAAGCCCTTGGAGTGTCTGATATTCATGCGCGACGTGAAAAGCCAGGTTTATTTCGACCAGATGAAGGGGCGCGGCACCCGCACCGTTACAGAAACGGAGTTAAGGTCTGTCACCGCCGATGCCATTAGCAAAACGCACTTTGTTCTGGTGGACGCCGTGGGGGTGACGGAATCGGACAAAGGGGATTGCCGCTCATTGGAGCGGGCGCGTGGCATTTCCTTTGAAAAGCTGATGCACAAAGTGGCCCTCGGCGCGCGCGATGAAGATACCCTAAGCTCGTTGGCAAACCGCCTTGCCCGGTTGGACCGCACTTTGGATTCCCGCCAAAAGGAACGGATAAAGGAAGTAGCCGGTAAACAGGTTATGCAGATCACCGGCGATATTATCCACTCGCTCAATCCCGATGCGGCGCTGGATGCCGCTAAAGCCACCAACGCCAAAGAGCAACCAAAACCGGAGGAATGCGAGAAGGCCCGCATAAAACTGGCCGATGCCGCCGTGGAGCCATTCAACCGCCCCGATGTGCGCGACCTGCTGGAATCGATGAGGCGCGAGAACGAGCAGACCATAGACCACGGCACTATAGATACGCTCATAGAAGTGGGGCATGATAAAGAAAAGGCACGCCAGATAATTCAAAATTTCCGCCAATTTATAGAGAAGCACAAGGACGAGATTACAGCGTTGCAGATTATCTACAGCCAGACCTACGCCAAACGCCACATTACCCACGATGCGATAAAGAAACTTGCCGATGAACTGCAAGATCCTCCATACAATCTGGCTCCGGAACGGGTCTGGAGCGCCTATGCCAATCTGGAAAAAAGCCGGGTGCGCAACGCCAGCCCCGCCACGGTGTTGACCAATATAATTTCGCTCATCCGTTTTGCTGCGGGGGCGGCGGACGTGCTGGAGCCGTTTCCCGATATTGTGGAACGCCGTTTTGATGAATGGCTGGCCCAGCAACAGCGGAACGGCAAGAGCTTTACGGCGGAACAGATGGAGTGGCTGCGGATGATAAAAGAGCGTATTTCCCTTTCCGGATCGGTGGAGCGGGACGATTTTGATCTGGCCCCTTTCACCGCACACGGCGGACTGGGGAAGGCGCTAAAACTGTTCGGTCCCGAAACCGACCAAATCATAGATGACCTTAACGGAGCTTTGGTGGCGTGATTCGCGGTGATTTCCGGGAATCAAACCGTATCCGGGAAATGTTATACTCAAGCTAGTTAAGACGGTAACAGATTAGGATGATTGACGGGTTTTCGGGCGGATGGCGAAGGGGTTTTAGGTATGGGAAAAAAGATAACTATCGCGGAAATCCGCAATCTTTCCCGGCGTATCGCCGAGGCATATAATCCCGACAGAATAATTCTCTTTGGTTCATATGCCACGGGCACGCCAACCGATGCTTCAGATGTTGATTTGCTTGTCGTCATGCCTTTCAAAGGGAAACCGGCCCGGAAGGCGTGTGAAATACTGGCGCGGGTCGGCACCACCCTTCCGGTGGATATTCTTGTACGGTCTCCCGATCAGGTGCGGCAACGGCTGGCATGGGATGATTTTTTTATTTCCGACATCATCAACAAGGGCAAAACGCTCCATGAAGCTGAAGCCTCTCGTTAAAGAGTGGGTCGAAAAGGCCGAAGGAGGGGACTACGCAACGGCCCAGCGCGAGCTGCGGATAACCTTAAGGGCCTCGCTTGGGCCGACGCCATGATGGGACTCACCTGCCCCACACCCGTCCACATTATCGAAGACCTTAACGGAGCCTTGGTAGCGTGAGCGAGGAACTGCCGAAGGGGTGGGTTGAGAGCACTCTTGATGAGGTATGTGCATATCCACAGTATGGATGGACAACCAAAGCATCCAAAACGGGCAAAATCTACTTTCTAAGAACCACAGATATTACTTCGGGGCCAATAAATTGGAACGATGTTCCTTTCTGCCACGAGGAGCCTTATAATCTCAATAAGTATCTTTTGAACGATGGAGATATTGTAATTTCCAGAGCTGGGTCAATTGGTGTAAGTTCATTAATCAAGAATCCCGCCAAATCTGTATTTGCATCTTACTTAATTCGATTTCGTCCTCTGATTAATCCAAGCTACTTAGCTTATTTTTTACAAAGTTCGCGATATTGGAAAAATATTTCTGAACTCAGCAGTGGCATAGCTTTGCAGAATGTTAATGCATCAAAACTAAGAACGATCACCTTGCCTCTTCCGCCGCTCAATGGGCAAAAGAGGATTGTGGCGAAGATTGAGGAGCTTTTCAGCAATCTGGATGCGGGGGTGAAGGCGCTGGAAAAAGCGAAGGCGCTTTTAAAGCAGTACCGCCAATCTGTGCTAAAGGCCGCCGTCACCGGTGAACTCACCAAAAAGTGGCGCGAAAAGAACAAAGCCAAGCTGGAACCCGCCTCAAAACTTCTCGACCGCATCCTGAAAGAACGCCGCAAAAAGTGGGAAGAAGCCCAGCTGGCCGACTTCAAACGCAAAGGCATCACCCCCAAAGACGACAAATGGAAAGAAAAATACCAGGAACCCGCTTCCCCTGATACTTCATCCCTCCCCGAATTGCCCGAGGGGTGGGTATGGATAAACCTTGAGATACTAGCGACCGATGAAGACAATTCCCTAAAAGCCGGACCATTTGGTTCTTCTCTTAAGAAGTCGATGTATTCCAAGGCTGGTTACAAAATATATGGTCAAGAGCAAGTTATTAGGAACGACCATAGATATGGTGATTATTACGTTGATAGAAAGTTGTATGAAGAACTTGAAAGCTGCGCGATCAAACCGGGCGATATGTTGATTAGTTTGGTTGGAACTATTGGAAGGGTATTAATCCTCCCTAAAGATTGTGAGCCGGGCATAATAAATCCACGCCTTGTGAAAGTGTCTTTAGACAACAAGCTCGTTTTATCCAAGTATGTGCAAATATATTTGCAGGCACCACAAGTAAAACATTTGTTCAAGATTGCCTCGCACGGAGGGACGATGGAAATTTTAAATCTAGGTATCATAAGGAAAATACCAGTCGCGTTGCCCCCACTGCATGAACAACATGTCCTGATAGAAGAATACGAGGAACTTCTGAGCAGAATAAAGCACATTGAGCAAAGTGTTTTTAAGGTTGAGCCAATTATTAAGAGCCTCCGCCAGTCCATCCTGAAAAAGGCGTTCGAGGGGAAGCTGGTGCCGCAAAACCCGGACGACGAACCGGCCAGCGAACTCCTCAAGCGTATCCAAGCCGAAAGAGAGAAAGGACGGGATTTAAAGAGGAACCGTGAGTCCCATTCCGCCAAACCACGAAAACAGGCTAAAATGGGCGTAAGGTAAAGGAAAGTATAAAAATGAACGCAATAAAAATTGAATTGCCGAAAGAGGCCATCGCCGGGATATGCAAACGGTATCAGGTGCGGGAGCTTTCCGTTTTCGGTTCCGCCGTGCGGGACGATTTTACCGATCAAAGCGACATCGACTTTCTTGTGGAGTTCATGCCGGATGCAAAAATAGGGCTTTTGGAATTCATCGGAATGCAGCACGAGCTTGCTGATATTCTCGGCCGAAAAGTGGACCTCGTTTCCAAAAGGGGGCTTAATCCCATCATCCGGGATGAGGTATTAAACAGCTCGAAAGTTTTTTATGCGGCGTGAAAAGCTTTATCTTGCGGATATAGTGGAAGCCGCAAAGGCGATACGCTCTTTTATTGAAGGTGTTACTTTTGAAAAGTTCATGGATAGCGACGTTGTAAAAAGCGCCGTATTGATGAAACTGATAGTTATAGGGGAAGCGGCCTCCAAATTGCCGCAAGGGGTCAAAGAAAAATATCCTGATATCCCGTGGCGAAAAATCACGGATTTCCGCAACTATGTTGTACACGCCTATTTTTCAGTGGACTGGGTTCTCGTCTGGAGTGCCGCTACGGTGGAAGCGCCAGCCCTGCAAGATAAGGTCGAACGTATCCTTAAAGCCGAGTTTCCTTCCTGACACGGTCATCAACGAGCCGTAGCCATTATAATCAGAGAACAAAAATGACCGAAAACAGCGCCGCCATTGTCCAGAAAGTTTGGAACTACGCTCACGTCATGCGCGACGACGGCCTTTCCTATGGCGATTACGTTGAGCAGATAACCTTCCTCATCTTCCTCAAAATGGCGCAGGAGCGGATGGAGCAGGGGAAGGATGTAAGAATCCAGAAAGAATACCAATGGAAGGCCCTTGCCAAGCTGGACGGCGACGCATTGGAAATCCAGTACCGCCACATTCTTGAAGCGTTGGGCAAGTATCCCGGCTTGCTCGGCGTCATCTTCAAAAAAGCGCAGAACAAGATATCCGACCCCGCCAAGCTCGCCCACCTGATAAACATGATCGGCAAGGAAGACTGGTCCTCCATGAGCACCGACGTTAAAGGTGACATCTACGAAGGATTGCTGGAAAAAAACGCATCCGACGTAAAAGGCGGGGCGGGACAGTACTTCACGCCGCGCCCGCTCATCCGCGCGATGGTGGAGGTAATGCGCCCCAAGACCGGAATGGTAATCGCTGACCCGGCCTGCGGTACCGGCGGGTTCCTCCTTGCCGCTTACGATTACATCGAGAAGCACCAAAAGCTGGATCACGGGGCCGCGCGCCACCTTAAAGAGAAAGCCCTGCGCGGCGCGGACATAGTGGATAGCGTGGTTCGCCTTTGCGCCATGAATCTCTACCTGCACGGCATCGGTGGCGACGAAAGCCCGGTCGAAAGCAAAGACGCCCTGCGCGGCAAAGTAGCTGAAGAGGTGGATATGGTGCTGACGAATCCACCCTTCGGCAAAAAGAGCAGCGTCACTATCGTGGGGGAGAACGGCGAGAAACAGCAGGACAAAATGACTTACGAGCGGGACGACTTTTGGGCAACCACCAGCAACAAACAGCTAAACTTCGTTCAACATGTGGTGAGCATAGGGACTATTTTAGGCACCATTGCCGGTTGCGCTCCCATCTCCTTCTTTGATACGCATTACTATAAGAACCGGGATAAGTATCATCCAGGAATGAAAGCAAAGTTCATGTTGTCGGGCTTGGTTTACATGGCTGGCAACCCCAAACACAATGAGGTTGTGATTGATGATCCTGAAAAGTTAAAGGCTATGCGTCAGGCGGGCCGTCCAGATGTTTCTGATAGCTTGGAACCAATAAAAATATCTCTTGATGGGGCGGCAATCCTTTTCCAGCGGGAAGACCTTGGAAGTGATGATTATGACTTTATGGTCAAGGTGGATGAGATTAAGAGGATACATGTTCGGGGAATTGACCTAAGCCGGTTAAAAGCGACACTGATGCGCCCTGACGATTATGATTTCAATGTTTTTCTTTATATCGCGGATTCGGCATTGGACGCTGACTGCATGTTGGAATTGGGAAAATGCATCACCGGCGTTCTTTGGCTGCAAGGATACTTGGTCGAATAGTGCATTTAGCAGGATGTTGAAAAACTGCACATGCATGTCATTCTGAGGAGCAGGGCGACGAAGAATCCCTTTCCGGAAAGGGATTCTTCGCGGAGTTTACACTTCGCGTCCTACTTCCATTTGCCAGTGATGATCTTCCATACGCACATTTTGGTTTACCCCCGGTTTCAATAATGCATTAGGCGTTTCGCGCGGGATGGTATAATAAAAGCATCACGGGGAAGGTTTAATAAATCATATGGGTAAGCTCAAAAGGGCGCTCACCATAGCCGTCCTTTCGCTCGTCGGACTTGCGATTCTCACGGCTGGCACGGCCATGTTCACGTCCCGTTCCGGTTTTTGCGTTACATGCCACTACATGCAGCCGTTTTACGACAGTTGGCGGAATTCATCGCACAATAAGGTCGAATGCATCGAATGCCACTTCGCCCCGGGTCTCAAAGGGGCCATCGCCGGCAAACTGAACGGCTTGGTGCAATTGGTGAAATACACTTCGCGTACATATAAAAAATCACGTCCGTGGGCCGAGATCCCGGATGAAAGCTGCCTCCGGACCGGCTGTCACGAAACACGCCTCCTTCGGGGGAGGGTGAACTTTAAAGAAGGGGTAGTATTCGACCACACGCCGCACTTGGGAGATTTGAAGGGGGGCAAAAAGCTCCGCTGCACCAGTTGCCACTCGCAGATTGTGCAGGGGCTGCATATAACCGTCACGGCGACCGCCTGTTACCTTTGCCACTTTAAAGCGGGAGAGGGGGGCGTCACGCCGAAACAGGCCGAATGCACCGTTTGTCACGACCGCGACGTGATGCTGCGCCGCTCAAAGGCCGGCGAGCTTCGCTATGACCATAGCATCGTGCTGCGCGAGAAACTGGCCTGCCAGACCTGCCACAGCCACACCGTGCAGGGAACCGGCCCCGTTGCCAAGCAAAACTGTTTCGCGTGCCACTGGGATAACGAACGGCTCGGCCAATTCAAAAACACCAGCCTTATGCACGCAAAGCATATTTCCGAAAACAAAATCGAATGCCAGCGGTGCCATCTCGCCATTGAACACAAGCTCCGCCCCGGCGACGCCACAACGGTGGCGGATTGCCAAACCTGCCACCCGCGGCACCATAACGCCACGATCACCCTATTCACCGGCGAGGGGGCCAGCGGCGTACCCCCCCTGCCGAACCGGATGTACGAGATTGGGCTGAACTGCCGGGGCTGCCACATTTCCCATGGTCTGACAGCGGCGGGGGAAAAAGGCCCCGGCACTTACTATGCCAGCGGTAAAAGCTGCGATACCTGCCACGGGCGGGGGTTTAACAAGCTTATAAAAACATGGCAACACGACGCTGAAGAGCGGGTCGTCGCGCTCAACAATGCGGCGGCGGCGCTGGAGGGGCATCTCGCCGGTAAAGGGGCAAAAGCGGAAGTGGCCGCCGTGCGCGGGAATCTGGCCATCGTCGCGCGCGGCAACATCGTGCATAACGTCCGTTATGCGAACGAGATTCTGGAAGCGGCGCGGGCCACCCTCGCGAACATCGGCAAACAAGGCAAGATTTCCCTAATCCTGCCGCGCGCCGGCATGAAGGAACGAAAACCTAACGCCGATTGCCTCACCTGCCACTTCTATCTGGACAAAGTGGCGCCGCTCTATGCCGGTCTCCCGTTCAATCACAAGACCCATACCGGCGGTAAATTTGAATGTCAACGGTGCCACAGCATCGCCGTGAAACATGCCGAGCTGACCATCGACAAAGCGGGATGCGCCCCGTGCCACCACAAGCAAAAAATTACGAAGAAGTGCGAAGAGTGCCATACGCCGCAAAACGACATCATTCAGGGGCGCTGGAACGCGGTGGATGAGCCGAGCATGAAGAGCCTTGATTTCCCGTGCACCAAGTGCCACCAGATGAACGGCAAAGAGGTGACGCCGGAGGATTGCGCCGCCTGTCACAAGGATCCCGTCTACGCGGAAAAAATGAGAAAAGGCGTGAAAGACACCGACGCCCTCATCGATGATTTGAACGCCGGCATCACCCGCGCCGTGAAAATGAATCTATCGGCGGAGCAGAAAGCCGCCGTGGACAACGCCCGGACATTTGTCCTGGGGATCGTAAACGACGGCAGCCACGGCATGCATAATCCAAAGCCGATCAAACGCGCCGCCAAGGAGTTGAAAAAGAAACTTGACGGCATCGCCCCGCCGCCGGGCGTTTCCGCGGCGCAATAAAGCTATTCCTTTTTAACGCTGTGGCACTTTATGCAATCATCTTTCACCTTAACGTCGAAATTATCTTTGCCGTTGTGGCACGCGCCGCAGAATTCACCTTTTTCCATCGCGGTCATTTTCAGTTCACCCTTCGTTTCCTTGGTCCGCCCCATTTTGGACGAGAAAACTTTCGGGTGGCAGGAGGTGCATTTAGGAACTTTTTTCTCGTGTTTCGCATGGCTCAACATGACCCAGTCGCTCTCGCCGGTGTCTTTCATCACAAAGTCGGCCGGCGGTTTTTCATCTTCATCCTCCTCGGCGATGACGGGGCTGACGGTGAAGAGAACGGCGGTCAGCAGAGCCAGCGGCAAAAGCCGGCTTATCCCTTTTCGTCCCATGATTTCGCTCATCTTCCACCTCCCTTAAAGTAAAAGCCCTTCCGCTGGCGCTTCATCGTTCGTTTACGGCCTGCCGCCGGTCTGCGCCGCGCCGACGCCGGTCAACGGGTCGGTTGCCGATGCGCTGTCGATAAGGTACGCAATGGCATCCGCCCTGCTGTAACTGGATGAAGCGGCGATTCCATCCAACGTGCCCGGCACGCTGTGGTTCATCGTTTTGTCATCCAGCCAGTCGATGGAATCGTAGATCAGCCGTTTGGCGTAATAACGGTTGTGGGCGTACGCCCCCGGGTCATGCTCCAGCAGGTTGTAGTTGAACGCGGCCCCCATATTCTGCTGGCCGACGGCCTTGCTGCTTCCCCACACGGTTTGCGCGGCTGTTCCCGCGGCGGTGGTGTAAAAATACGGCGAAGTGTTGACGAAGTAAAACCCGCTATTGGCAAGCATATCTTTAAGCACGCCAATGCCCGCGTTGAAAAGGGTCATCTGGTGCTCCAACTCGGCGGGGGTCATGCTGTACTTGCCGGCATGGCAGTTGGCACAGACGGTGGTTGTCATCGCGGTGATGGCGCCGGCGGAATCTTTTTGCACCGGGAGGAAACGGTGCGAGCCATAGTTGGTGGCGGCATCCGCCGTGGAAGTCATGTGGCAGCCAACGCAGGGGCCGTTGCTGCCGCCGATGTTCTTGCTGGCCGCCAACCCTATCGTGTCGTGCTTATAGAAGCTGGGGTTGGCGTACGGATCGGAAGTGGCGGTGGCGGTGTAGTAGGTATACCCCGTTTGGGCGAAGACCGTGCCACCGGCGCTCAAATAGTGGGAATTTATGAAACTGGTGCCGTTGGTGAAGGCCTTCGTGGAGGCTTTTATGCTGGAACCGCTTTCACGGCCAACGTGACACGATAGGCAGATGTTCGATCCGGCCAGGTCGGGATAGGTAACCGGCACCGCGGCGGTGGTAACGAAATCGGCCAGCGCTTGGGCATCGCCGTAATACGTCACCGTGAGAGCGCCGGGATTGCGCAGCGTCCCTTTGTTGTCGGTGTGACAGCCTTGGCATTGCAACATTTCCGGCGCGGTGCTATTGGCCGTGGCCGCGATGTTTCCGGTGCCGTAGGTTCCACCCGCGATCAGGGTATCAAGGTACGTGACCGCGCCGCTGGTGGTATGGCACCGTTGGCAGGCCTGCCGGTTGCTTGCCTTCCAGTCGTAGTGCGCCCACGCCCCGGCGGCGGTGAAATCGCCGCCGTGTTTCGAGGCGTGCCATTGCCGGTTGATGGTCACGTTGGCTTGGTGGGGATTGTGGCAGTTGGTGCAGGCGCGCTTATCCGCGAAATCGATGTAGTAGCCGGCAATAGCGTTTATATTGACGCCGCCGGCGCCGGTCCAGCTCCCTTTCGTGGCAAAGTGCGTATCGGTGATGATCTGGCTGCTATCGGCGGCGGCCGCGGTGTTCACCGCTGGATTATGGTAGCCCGCGGTGTTTTTTGTGCCGTCGGCATTAAGCAATTGATGGCAGGTGTTGCAGGTGGCGAATTCCGCCGACCACGCGCCGGTGGTGATATTCGTTAATGCCGCGCCCGCCGGGCCGTTCTCAGCCAGGAACCGGTTTGGATTGTGCGCGTCATGGCAGGTTTTGCATTCAATGGCCGACGCGCCGTTGATGCTGGCCGCGGCTTCGAGGGCGTTGACCGCACCGGCATAGCTGGATTGGCCGCCGGAGGAGCCATCGTAAGTATTAATGTAACGTCTCGCGCCTTCATCGGTATGGCAGCGTGAGCAGATGGCGGTGACATTGGCGGGCGTGCCGGTAACCAGCACGTTGGCGTTTCGCGATCCCGCGTGAGCGGAACCCAGGTAGTCGGCATAAATATCGAGCTTCTCCTTATAACGGGCGAGAGCGGAATGTGGAAAAGAAGCGCCGTGGCAAAGGGCACAGCGGGCGGCACCGGGATTGTTATATTCCAGCGGACCCACGCCATAATGATTGCCGCCATTGCCGTGGCACGACTCGCACCCGGTAATCGGCCGGTTGGTGGTGCCGAATGTATTCAGTCCGGTGTCAAAATAGAAACTGGCAATTTCCGAACCTTCATGGTTTGGATCATGGCAAGAGGCGCAGGAGGAGACCCAATCAGCATCGGCATATTTTGGCCCGCCGATTTTGTTCGCGTGGCGCGAATTCAGCCATCCCAAGCCATTGGCCGCAACCGCTTGAGTGTCACCGAAAGGCTTTTTAAGCCCGGCGGGATTGTTATTATCCGCATGGCACTTGAAACAGGTTGTAGTGCCGATCGCGGTAACTCCCATGCCGCTGCCCATTCCCGAACTTCCCTTTTTGCCATCGCCGCATGCCGCGAACAAAAGCAGCACCGCGGCCGCCATGAGCATAACCGCCACCCGTTTCATATGCCTGTTCATAACAACCCCTTCCATGCTTTAAGGATGACACCGGTCACATGTTTTGCCCCCGCTGGCGGTGCGCATCTTGTCCGCGATCTTCGCCCAATCTTTCGGATGCGGGTTGCGTTTTAAGCCATTGGTGGCGGCGTGGCATTTCAGGCAGACGTCGCCATCGGTATGACACGATTGACACGAAGCGAGGTCTTGCCGCGCTTCGCGCGCGTGTTGCGCGGACCACTCGTGCTTCGGCAACAGGCTATTGGGGTGGCACTGTATACATTGTCCGCTGGTGAACGAACTGTGCTTGACCCCTCCCGCTTGAACCTCAAGCTCTGAAAAACCCTTCCGGTGCGAAGCGCCCATCAATTCATCTTTGTTGAACCGGGCATGGCAATCGGCGCAGAACCGCTCGTTGTCGTGACACCGTTGGCAGGAAGGGGGATCGTCCTTTGCTTTGAGCGGGTGGAGTTCGCGGAAATCGGATCGATGCGATTTGGGCAAGTAATCCGGGCCGCTGGTGCTTGCGTGCAGGTCGGCGCCGATTCCGCCGCCATAGTGGCAATCGGTGCAGAAAGCCTGTTCATGGCAGGTCTTGCAGTTGGTGTCGGTTTTCAACGTATAGGTCCGGTGTTCGGTGGTCCAGAGCGGCCCGTGATTTTGGGCCACATTCATGTCTTTGTGGCATTCGTTGCAGACATCGCGCGGCTCCGTGGCATATTTCTTGTGGGCAAAAGCCCCGGCGCCGCCCGCGTACAGGCAAAAGATTCCCGTTATCAACAGGGACAGCGCCGTGATGCGCGCAACGCGTTCAGAAGCTGATATCAAAGGTTGCCCTCCCCACAAGCCGGTGGTTGAAATTTTCGTTTACGTTTTCCTCCACCCGCACCGTCACTTGGCTCTCTTCCTTGATCCGGTACTTGATTCCCAGCCAGTAGCGGGAGGCATTGGCCCAGGTGTCCACCGTTTCCACGCGCTGATACATGTCGCGCTGGATGCCGGACGAAAGCTTGAGGTCGCCGGAAATGCCATAATCACCGTAGATTTGGCCTCCCCACAGGCGGCCCCCCCGGCCCTGCCGGTTATCCACCGTCACATTCATCCACGCGTTATCCGAGGGCAGGTACGTTCCTCCCAACGAAATGACGTCGGCGGTGTCGTTCTCCTCGTACGCCTGCCGCTTGTACGCGGCGAAGCCGGTGAAACGCGTTGTCACGTCATACGCCGCTTTCAAAAGATATTCGCTATAGCGGTCCACCGCGAAAACGCTGTAGATGGAACTTGCGTCGAATGTGGGATACGCTTGGTAGTATTCCCCCCGCACCGCCAGGCGCGCGGTGGGAAAGATATCAAGGCCGGCTATGATGGTGTCGAACGATTCCGTGAGATTGTTGTAGGCGGCTCGTGCATACGGTTTTACCAGTCGAAACGAGGAGGCCACATTCATGCCCACCGTTTCACGCGCGGCGCTTTTCCCGTCGTATTTGCGCACATAACTGAGGTCGGCTTCGGTGAGGCCGGTGTTCTTCAGGTAGACGCTGGCGGCCAGCGCCGTTTTTTGATCGGTGGAATAATCGGAGTTAACCGGCATTTGCACATCGCTGCCGGCCGACAACGCCATCCCGGCATAGGATGAAAGGTTGCGAAAGTCGGCGGTCAGCCCGTCAAGAACCATGCCGCCGGCGGAATAGCTGGCATACTGCCGGCCCGCCCGCAGTGAAAAAGAATCGATCCCCCAATAGTCGAGATAGCCGTAATAAAGGCGGCCCTGGGTGGCGGTATCGCGCAGAGTTCCAGCGCCGAAGGATTTCGATGCCCTGCCATAGCCGGTAAACCGCATTTTAGATTCGCCATCATATTTAAATTTGAGGTATTCGGCCACGACCGGATCGTTTTCTCCCAGCCAGTTTTCACCCCAAAGGAATTGCGAGGAAGATTTGAGGGAAAAGGACGCGGCTCCCGCACCGCTAGAAAAGAGGCAGACTAGAAAAATAGCGCCAAGACCAATGAGGTTATTAGTGGATCGAAGATTCGGTAACATCTTCTCCCTCCCTACAAGTGCCATTTTATCACTCAGAAAGATATTTGGGGCCTAAATTATTATATTTATAACAGTACCGCGGTACGGCCTTGCGATCGGTTTGGCAGAGGGTGGCGATAAGCAATCGTATGGTCATTCAAGGGAAAAACCCTTCCGCAACTGACCTGCTCTTGGCTGGCGGAGGCCCATTAAAAAATCGTGGTATGATGAGTTCATAAGCACAAGGGTGTTCATTTTTCTTGGCGGGAGGCTGCGATGAACCGGCGGATCATATTTTTGCTTTTCATTCTGGCGGTTCCGTTGACCGCTTTCGCCAAAACACCCGTCCCTTTTAATGCAGCCAAAGTTTGCGGTTCATGCCACCAGGATCACTACGACAATTGGAAAAAATCGCTTCACGCCCTTTCCTATAACAATCCGATATTCCAGGCCGCGTACCAAAAAGCATATGCCGAGACCGAAGGCGGGGCGGCGCGCATCTGTCTTCCCTGTCACGCACCCACCACGCGGATAACCGGCGACTATGCCGCGAAGGAAGAAATCACCCGCGAGGGGATTACCTGCGATTTTTGCCATAGCGTGGCGGATGTGAAAAATGGTGTCTTCGTGTTGAAGACGGGCGATGTGAAACATTCCGCGCTGAAGGAAAGCGCCCCAAAAGAGCACGGCACCGCCTATAGCGAGGCCTTCGCCACCGCGCGGCTCTGTTCCGGTTGCCACGATTTCACGAACCGCCTCGGAACAAAGGTGGGGAATACATATGATGAATGGAACAAATCGCAATACATGATGTCCGGTGTGCACTGTCAAAACTGCCACATGGCCGAGATGCCCGGCCGGAGCGCAAAGGAAAACGGGCGCGATTCCATCCATGACCACTCGTTGGCCCACAGCATGGAAAAAATGCTGGGGGCGGTGCGGGTGGAAACGAAAGAGCCGGTTCGGATGAACGATGCCGTGTTGGCCGACGTCTTGTTGACGAACGAGGGGGCCGGACACGCCATTCCCACCGGCACTCCGGCGCGGACATTGGTGCTGGAAGTGCATGCGCTGGATGCCGCCGGTAATGTCGTGGAAGTGAAAAAGAAACTGTACCGCAAGCGGATCATGAACGACAAAGGCGAAGAGATGCTGACGGACGGCGATGCGTTCCTCTATGGCAAAAAGATTTCAAGCGACAACAGGCTGCTGCCAGGGGAATCGCGGGTAGAGACATTCCGCTTCGGCGTTCGGCCCAGGGACATCGTCAAGATTGTCGCGGAGGCTTATCTGACCTACCAGCCGGTGGTGATAACGAAAACGGAAATGAAAATCCCGCTTTATTCCACCACCACCGAAATGAAATAACATCATTTTCCGCCGCCTTTTATTAATAAATTGTTATTCATTCCGTCGTTGATGTATAAATTCAGGGCCTGTTAAAAAATGCTGTTAATTATTATTGGGAGGATGGTTATAAATGAAAAAGTCCATGGTTGCCGCCGCGTTTGCCATTATGTTTATCCTTTCGCCACTGGCGGTTTTTGCCGCCGGTAAGGAAGCCGCACCGGCGGCGACGCCCGCCGGTCCCACACCCGATCAGGCCCTTGCCATGTTGAAGGAAGGCAACGCCCGCTACATGTCGGGCAAGTTGACCAGCCCGAACGTTTCCCAGGCTCGCCGTGATGAAACCAAAGGCGGCCAGCATCCCTTCGCCAGCATTCTCGGCTGCTCCGATTCGCGCGCGCCTATCGAGCTGGTATTCGACCGCGGCATTGGCGATCTGTTTGTCATTCGCGTGGCCGGCAACGTGTCTGATACCGATGAGATTGGCACCGTGGAATATGGCGCGGGGCACCTCGGCACCCCCCTTATTGTGGTGTTGGGACACAAAAAGTGCGGCGCCGTCACCGCCGTGGTTAAGGGGGATAAAGTCGGCGGCAGCATTCCGCAATTGGTTGATAATATCGTTCCCGCCGCCAAGCGCGCAAAGGACAAGCGTCTTGAAGGCGATGATCTGATTAACCGCGCCATCAGCGAAAACGTGCTGCAATCGATATCCGACATGCTTACCCGCAGTGAAGAGATCCGCCACCTTGTCGCTTCGGGTAAAGTTAAGGTTGTCGGCGCGGTGTACGACCTGGTGGATGGCCACGTGGAATGGATGGGTGAGCACCCCGATCAGGCCAAGCTTCTGGGCGATGGCCACGAGGGGCATGCCGAACACAAGCACTAAGCCGCTTTGCGCCGATCAGACCGCCCGCGGGATTAATCCCCGCGGGCTTTTTTTATGTTTCGCCCCGTTTGATCCAGAGGTCGATGGCGGGAGGCTGGTAGGCGGCGATGGCGTCCAAGACCGCTTCGGGGGTTTTTTCCATCAACACGAGTTGCCGGTGCGGGGGAGAGATGAACTTATGTTCCACCGCGTGATCCAAAAAAGCAATGAGGCCGTCGTAGTATCCTTCCACATTTAGCAGGGCGCACGGCTTTTTGTGCAAGCCGAGTTGCGCCCACGAAAGCACCTCGAAAAACTCCTCCAGCGTGCCAAGGCCTCCGGGGAGCGCGATGAAGGCTTCTGACAAATCGGCCATCTTCGCTTTGCGCTGGTGCATGTTGTTTACCACCAGCAGCTGGGTTAGGGCCCGGTGTTGTATCTCCTTCTCGACAAGGCCGGCGGGAATGATGCCGGTAACGTTCCCGCTTTCCCACAAAGCTCCTTCCGCCACATCGCGCATCAGGCCGATGTCGGCCCCTCCGTATACAAGCCCCATGCCCCGTTGGACAATGAGCGCGCCGAGGCGGCGGGCGTTGATGGAGTAAGCGGGACGGGTTCCCGCGCCGGATCCGCAAAACACGCAGATATTTTTTATCACCTTACCGATTCCGCTTCCATATTTCCAAAAGTCCAAAGAGTGTAAGGTCGGGATCGACAGCCTCGATGGTTTCGCTTACCTCTTTCAACCAATAGCTTTGGCCGCCGGTCGCAACCACTTTGGGGTTTCCCCCCATTTCTTTTTGCATTTTTCGCGCGATCGTATCGATCAATCCGCAAAAACCGAAGACCGCGCCGCTTTGCATGGCCGCCACAGTGTTTTTTCCGATGACTTTGGTAGGTTTATCCAGCCCCACCTGCGGCAGTTGTGCCGCGCGTTTGGAGAGTGAGGCCATAGAAGTGTCAATCCCGGGTGCGATGACGCCCCCCAAATATTCGCCTTTCGCCGATACCGCGTCGAAGGTTATTGCGGTGCCGAGGTCCACCACAATGAGCGGTCCGCCATATTTGACGAAGCCGCCGACGGTGTTGGCAATTCGATCGGCCCCCACTTCATGCGGGTTATCGTACAGGAGGGCTATCCCGGTTTTCACCCTTGGACCCACTACTATGGGATTGGCTCCAAAGAGCGGCTTGGCGATATCGATGTACGCCCCGGTAAGAGTGGGCACCACCGAACAGACGATGACGGCGGTAATGTCCCCTTTGTCGATCTCTTTATCTTTGAGCAACATACTGATTTTCAAGGCCAGTTCGTCCGCCGTCTCGATGTTACTGGTGTGATAACGGAATTTATAGCGAAGGGCATTCTTGTTAAAAACTCCCGCCACGGTGTTGGTGTTTCCAATATCGAAGGCAATCAGCATTTTGTTTACTCCCCGAAAAGTACGTCGCCGGCGGTGACCCGTTCCATGCCGCGCGCGGTGCTCACCAGCAACGCGCCGTTGTCATCCAGTCCGGCGGCGGTTCCTTTGATGTCCACTTTGAGATTTTTTATCCGCACCTGCTTACCAATGGTGCAATCCATATTAAGCCACTCTTGCCGCAAATCGCAAAACGGCCGTTCGAGATCGGCTTGCAGCACATTGAGGATTTCCGCCGCCACCGCTTCCCGTCCCGCATTAAACCCCAACTGGCGCAGGCTGGCGGCGGTCGATTGCAACTCATCAGGAAACTGATTCTGCCCCACATTCACGCCAATGCCGATGATGAGCGCCGTCCCTCCTTGAGCGGGTTTCATTTCCACCAAAATCCCGGCTATCTTTTTACCGTTCTCTTTTTCACTCATCACGTCGTTGGGATACTTCAAATAAAAATCGCGCCCGGTGGCGGCTTTCAATCCCTTTGCCACCGCCACACCGGTGTTCAGCGTGATGGGGCCGATGCGGTGCGGCAACTCCGGGCTGACTATCACCACGGTAAACGCCAGCCCGCCGCCAGAAAACCACGCGCGTTTGAATCGGCCGCGTCCCGCCGTTTGGCGATCGGCGATTATAACCGCTCCATCGCGCAGCGTTCCCTCCGCCAACATTTGCAGGGCGTAGCCGTTGGTGCTTGCCACCTCGTCGAGAATAATGATCTCCTGCCACCGCGCGGCGTGGAGGCGTTCAACCAGCAGCGCTTCGTCCATCCGGCTTCCTCGAGAGCAGTTTAATAAAGGCGGCGGCGCCCGCAAGCTCGCCAATCCAGAAAATGCCCCAACGGTATGGCGGCGGCATTCCGCCCGCCGTGATGATGGCGGCATCCGCCATGTAGGTGTAAAGGATGATGCACGCGCCGATGGCAACGCCGATTACGTCGAGCGGTTTTAGTACGGGCATTTGTTCCGCCTCGCCGCGCCGCACGATTATCAGCGCCGCCGCGCACATGGAAACCGCGACGATGCAGGGCGAGAGCACCGGCCCCCACCACGTGACCGGCACGAGGAACAGGATGTCCGGGTCGAACAGCGATGCGGGCCAGCCGATGAAGAGGTTTAGCCAGAGGTAATAGAAAAGGTCCCATACGCCGAACGCCCACATGAAGAAACCAAATTTTTGCCAGCCGCCGCGCCCGGCCATCGCGCCCGCCGCGCCCAGCATGGCCAGCGTCGCCAACTCGCGCCAAAGCTCCACTTTTAGGAACGCCAGCGGGGGCATGCTCACCGGAAAGGCGAAGCCGTTTGGGTAATAGAGCCAGCGGGTGTACACAACCACCGCCGCCTCCACCAGCCCGAAGGCGATGGCGAATACCGTGAGCGGAATAAATTTTTTCATTATCGTCCGCGTATTGTACCTTTTTTCCGGGTAGCATAGACTTCAGTCTGTGCTTGCCCCCGAAGGGGGCAACTTCTTTTGCCTTCACCGTCCAAATTGGCGATAATGAGCACCCTATGAGAAAAGCTGTACGCGATGCGGTGATGGAAGCGCTTGCCCCGGTGGCCAAAAAGGCCGGGTTTAACGGTGAATTGCCGTATATTGCCATCGAGGTGCCCGAAGAAAAGTTCGGCGATTTTTCCACCAATGCCGCGATGGTTATGACGAAGCCGCTGAAAAGCAACCCGCGTAAAATAGCGGAAGAGCTGGCCGCCACGCTGAAGGGACACCCGCTGTTTACCGCCGTCGGTATTGCCGGTCCCGGCTTCATCAACATGACGGTTACGCCGGAGAAGTGGCTGGAAGAATTTACAAAAGTTCCCGCCGACAATGCCGATTTCGGCACCCTGCCGCCGGTGCCTGGCGAAAAGGTGCTGGTGGAATTTGTCAGCGCCAATCCGACCGGCCCGCTGCACATCGGCCACGGGCGGGGCGCGGCGGTGGGCGACGCGTTGGCCCGCCTGCTAAAAAAGGCGGGTTACGATGTCACCGCCGAGTACTACACCAACGACACCGGCCTCCAGATGGAGAACCTTGGGCGCAGCACGCTGATCCGCTACAAGCAGCTTTTCGGCCAAGACGATGCCCTGCTGGAAAACAGTTACCAGGGCCTTTATATCCGCGATATCGCGCAGGAGATAAAGGACGCGCACGGCGATGCGTTTTTGAAGCAAAGCGCCGCCGCCGCGCTCCCCTTTTTCACCACGTATACCGCCGATAAAATCCTTGATGACATTAAGAAAGACCTGATTAATTTCCGGGTCAACTTTGATAACTGGGCCAGCGAAAAAAGCTTTCACGAATCCGGCGCGGTGGAAAAAACAATCGAACACCTGAAACAGCATGGCGCCATCTATGAAAAGGACGGAGCGCTCTGGCTGAAGACCATCGAGCTGGCGGGGGACGAAAAGGACCGCGTGGTGAAGCGGGCCAACGGCATCACCACCTACCTCGCGGCGGACATCGCCTATCACGACGATAAGTACGCACGCGGTTTCACCCGGCTGATCGATATTTGGGGGGCCGACCACCACGGGTATGTGGCGCGGATGAAGGCCGCCGCGAAGGCGCTGGGGAAAGATCCCGATTCGCTCCAGCCGTTGCTCATCCAGATTGTTTCGCTTAAAAAAGGGGGCCAGGTTGTCGCCATGTCCACCCGATCCGGCAAGTTCACGGAATTGAAGGAAGTGGTGGACGAGGTGGGGGTGGATGCCTGCCGCTTTACGTTCCTCACCCGCGGTTACGATGCGCAGCTGGAGTTCGACGTGGATCTGGCCAAGAGCCAAAGCAACGAAAATCCCGTCTACTACGTGCAATACGCCCACGCGCGGATAAGCAACATATTCAAAACGGCGGCGGAGCGCGGCGTTGATCCGATTACCGCCGCGCCCAACTGGGCGTTGCTCAATCAAGAGGACGATCTGCGGGTCATTAAGAAAGCGCTCTTTTTTCCGGCGATGGTGGAAGACGCCGCCAAGGGGCTGGCCCCGCATGCCACCACCCATTATTTAACGGAGTTGGCGAGCGCCTGGCACAAGTATTACACAGGCAACCGGGTATTGAGCGATGACGCCGCGTTGACCGCCGCGCGGTTGGCGCTGGCGGCGCGTATCCGCACGGTGTTGAAAAACGGCCTTGAACTGTTAGGGGTTTCGGCTCCCGAAAAGATGTAACTTCCGATGGAATTAGGCTAGAATACCGCCAGTATGCCACCAAAAAACAGCGACGATCAGGGGGATAGCCCCGACAAGTTGAATTTCTCCAAAACACAGCTTACCGTTATTGTCGGCAGTATTGCCGCCATTGTGGTGCTGGCCTTGGCGCTTGGTTTTTTAACAAAAAAGAACGAAGCCAAGCTGGAGGAGCAAACAAAGGTGGAAGCTCCGCCCGCCGAACAGGCGACAGAAATGCCGCTTCCCGATGGGGCCAAAAAAGAGGAATTAAGCAAACTGGAAGGAACCCTGCCCAAGCAGGTGCCGCAAACCCCTGATGAAGAGCTTAGGCAGAAGGCCGAAAAAAAAGCTGAAGCCGTTCCGCAGAAAAGCGCGGCGGCGCCGGTTCCCGCTCCACCGGCGGCTGCCGCTCAGCAGAAGGGCGCGGCGGCCCCCGCCGCACCGGCCCCTTCCACCGGCGCCATCATTGAAAAAACCGCCTCCAAGCCGACCGTCAAAATAGAAGAAAAAAACGCCGAGCCGAAAAAAGCAAATAAGGCCAAACACGAAAAGGTGAAAAAGAAGAGGGTGTATCCCCGTCAGCGCAAAACGCTGGAACCGCTTCAGAAGCAGGTGGATGTTAAGAAGATAAATGCCGCCCCGAAAGCGGAACCGCGCAAAGCGGCCAAAGTAACCGGTGAAGCGCCGGTCAGCGGCGCCGTAACCGGCAAGCTGGAGAACAAGCCGGGAGCGTCATCTTTCAGCACCGAGATAATGCCTGATACCGTGCCGCCCGCGCCGGTAACGATTGAAGCCCCGGCCGCGCCAATCCCCGCCGCGCCGAAGGCGGCGGAGCCAAAAGCAGCCGAACCGGCCGTGGCCGAGCCGAAATTCGCCCTTTTGGTTGAAACGGTGGCAAGCGAGGCCGACGCGAAAAACCGTGTTGCCGCCATCATGAAAAAGGGGCACCAAGCCTACTACCTGAAAAAGGAGTCGACCAAAAACACCTGGTACCGGGTGATGATGGGCGCTTACACCACGCGGGAAGAAGCGGACGCGGCCGCCGCGGAATTCGGCCAGAAAGAGCGCATCGCGGCCAAAGTTCTTCCTTACGAAAAGCCGTAACCCGCTTTTTTTCCCCGCCATTCCCCTTATCGCGCACAAACCGGATAGAATTGCCGTATGAAGCAAAAAGATACCGATGGCATAAAAATCGTGGCGACGAACCGCAAGGCGTACCACAACTATGAAATTATGGAAACCGTCGAGGCCGGCCTTGTCTTGCAGGGTACCGAGGTGAAGGCCCTGCGCGAGGGGAGCGTGCAGATGGGGGATGCCTACGCCAACGAACGGCGCGGCGAGCTGTATCTGGAAAAGTTGCATATCAGCGAGTACTCCCACGGCAATGTGCAGAACCACGAGCCGACCCGCCCCCGCAAGTTGCTGCTGCACAAAAACCAGATGATGAAGCTCATCGAGAAAACGCAGGAGAAGGGGCTTACGCTCCTGCCGTTAAAAATCTATTTCAAGCGGCACTACGCCAAGGTGGAACTTGGCCTTGGCCGTGGAAAAAAGATGCACGATAAACGCGAAACGCTGAAGAATAGGGCGCTCGACCGGGAAACGGAGCGCCAGTACAAGATAAATAAATGAACGTCCGGCGCGGCGGCGAACGGGGCACACCGCTCGTTTTCGTCCACGGCTGGGCGATGAGCGGCGCGGTCTGGAAAAAGCAGCTCGATTACTTCGCCCCTTCCCACCGCGTTTTCGCCGTGGATCTTCCCGGCCACGGATTAAGCGCGCCGCTGGAAGAGCCGCTCACCATCCGCCGTTGCGGGGAGGAGGTGGCCCGCTTTCTCGACGAAGAACAATTGAAAGGGGCGGCGCTCATCGGCTGGTCGCTTGGCACGCAGGCAGTTTGCCATGCGGCGTTGTTGAACCCCGCGCGGGTGGCGAAGCTGGCGCTTGTTTCCGGCACTCCCTGTTTTACCGCGCCATCGAAAGACGACCGCTGGGGCACCCCCGCCGGCAAGACCAAATGGTTTGCGCGGCAGATGGCCACCGACTTCGAAAACACCCTGCGCGAATCCATCCTTGCATTCTTTGTTCACGGCGAAGTCCTTTCACCGGATGACCGGGCGGCGATCGGGGAACTTGTATTCGCACACCCGCCGGATCGCGCGTCGGTTCTTGATCTGCTCGCCGACCTTCACGCGGCCGATATCCGTGAAGAACTGCGGCGGCTCGCCGTTCAATCTTTGATAGTCCACGGGCGGGGTGATAGAATTATCCCGGTGGAGGTAACGGGGGTATGGTCGGGGTTACTAACGTCACGCGCGAACATCGTTCTTGCTCCGGGTTGCGGCCACGCGCCGTTTCTTACCCGGCCGGAGTTTTTTAACCGCGTGTTGGAGACATTTTTGGAATGATTCCGGCCCGGATAAAAAATTCGTTTGCCCGCGGCGCGCGCACCTATACGCGTCACGCCGCGCTGCAAAAAGAGGTATCGCGCCGCTTGGTGGCCGAATTCGCCCAATTGCCGGAGCCGCCGGGCCGCCTGCTTGATATAGGCTGCGGCACAGGGTTCACGTCGATTGACGCCGCGCACCGCTGGCCCGCCGCCCGCGTGTGCGCCATCGACATCGCGTTGCCGATGGCGCGCGAATCGCGCAACGCGGGGATACGGGCGGTGGCGGTGGCCGACGCGGCGCGCCTGCCGTTCCGCGATGGGGCGTTCGACGCGGCGGTTTCATCGCTTGCCTTCCAGTGGGCCGCCGCCGAGCCGGGTTTTTTTGCCGGCACCGCCCGCGTGCTGCGTCCCGGCGGCCGGCTTTTTTTCGCCACGCTGGCGGAGGGGACGCTGGCGGAGTTGCGTGAAGCTTATGCCGCCGCCTGTCTGGAATGTACCGGCCGCACGGCGAATTTTTTACCGCTCGCCGCTCCCGCGCGGCTGGAGGCTCTTATGAAGCGGGAGGGATTCCGCCGCGTCCGCTGGGAACGTGAAACCGCCGTCCGGCGTTATGCCGGTGTGGATGAGCTTTTCGCCGCGCTCAAGGGTACCGGCGCCGCCGCGGCCGGCAGGCCGGAAAACGCGCCGCGCCGCGATATCCTTGCCAAAACGCGCCGCTACTACCCGGCGGCGGGCGGCGGCATCACGGCAACCTGGGAAATAGCCTATTTTGAAGGGGAGCGCGAATGAAGCACAAGGGGTTGTTTGTCACCGGCACCGGCACCGGCGTCGGCAAAACCGTGGTGGCTGGCGCATTGGCGCATCTGCTGGCGGAAGAGTGGTACGACGTGGCGGTGATGAAGCCGATCCAGACCGGCGCGCCGGTACAGGGGGGAAAAGCCGTTTCGTCCGACCTTGAATTTATGCGCATGATGGCCGGGACGGGCGATAAGGATGACCTCGCCATGCCCTATGCCTTTTCGCTGCCGCTTGCCCCCTATCACGCGGCGCTGGCCGAAAACCGCCGCATCGAACCGGCGCGGATCGTCAACGCATTCCGATCCCTTTCCGAACAGCGCAACATGGTGATCGTGGAAGGGGCCGGGGGCCTCATGACGCCGCTTACCGACGAACTGTTTTGGGCCGATGTCATCAAGATGCTCAACATCCCCGCCGTGATCGTCACCAGTTCAAAGCTGGGGATGATTCACCAGACGCTCGCCACCGTGTTGGCCGCCGAGACCTATGGCGTGGAAATAGCCGGTATTGTGGTGGTGGAGAACGATCCAAAGGACAACCCGCCGGTTGACCTGAAATTCCTTGAGAAAAACTGCAATGTTCCGGTGTGGGGCGTGCTCCCCTATTGCAAGGGCCTCGCGCGTAAAACTCCCGATTACGCCGAATTGCGCCGTGCCGCGGCAAATAGTTTCGATAGCGCGAAACTGGTGGAATACATCGACCGTGAAAACGCCCCCCAACTTCAGCAGCGGCTGGAACGGATGGATCGCCAGCATGTGTGGCATCCATTTACCCAGATGCGCGAGTGGGAAAAGGAGCCGATGCTCATTGTCAGCCGTGGCAACGGCGTCCGGCTCACCGGGCTGGAAGGCGAGGGGTATTACGACGGGCATTCCAGCTATTGGGTGAACGTGCACGGCCACGGGCACCCGCGCCTTACCCGCGCATTGGCCAAGCAGGCGGCCCGGCTGGATCACGCCACCTTTTTGGGGCTTTCCAACCGCCCCGCCATAGAGCTGGCGCATCGGCTGGCGGAGATAACGCCGCATAGTCTCACGCGCGTTTTTTATAGCGACAACGGATCCACCGCGGTGGAAGTGGCGTTGAAAATGTCGGTGCAGTATTTCCGCAACACGCTGGGGAAAAAATCGAAGAAGACCAAATTTTTGGCAATCGGCGGCGCGTACCACGGCGATACGCTGGGGGCCGTCGCGGTGGGCGGGGTCGATCTCTACCGCCGCGTGTTTGGGCCGCTTTTGGCGGACGTTTTTTTCGCCCCCGCGCCGCACTGTTACCGCTGTCCGCTGGGCAAAACGTATCCCGACTGCGCGCTCGCCTGCGCGGGGGAACTGGAGCGGATGGCCGAGATGCACCACGAAAAGATCGCCGCGCTCATCATCGAGCCGATAGTGCAATGCCCCGGCGGCATCGTCACCGCGCCGCATGGCTATCTGAAGAAAGCGCGCGAGGTATGCGACCGCTTTGGCATACTGATGATAGCGGACGAGGTGGCGGTCGGCTTTGGCCGCACCGGCAAGATGTTCGCCTGCGAACACGAAGAGGTGCAGCCGGATCTGATGGCGCTCTCGAAAAGCCTCGCGGCGGGGGTGTTGCCGCTAGCCGCCACGATGGCCAGCGAAAAGGTGTACGAGGCGTTTTTGGGCGACTATGAGGAGAAGAAAACCTTTTTCCACGGGCACACCTTCACCGGCCATCCGCCGGCCTGCGCCGTGGCGCTGGAAAGCCTAAAGATGTTCCGGCAAAAGAAGATGCTGGCGCAGGTGGAGGCGCGCAGCCTTCAGTTGCTGGACGAACTGGTGAAATTCGAGAACCTGCCGCATGTGGGGGATGTGCGCCACAAGGGGATGATCGTCGGCATCGAGCTGGTGAAAAACCGCGACACGCGCGAGCCATTCGCCCCGCATCTGCGAACCGGCCACGCGGTGGCGATGGAGGCGCGGCGGCGCGGCCTGATCGTCCGCCCGCTGGGCGACATCACGGTACTTTTCCCGATTTTGAGCAGCACCCAAGGCGAGCTGAAAAAGATGGCCGATATCCTTTACCACTCCATCGCCGCCGTCACCGGCGACTTCGCGTAGGCGGCACTATCGTTTGGCGGATTACATCAATAAGCTGTTTGAAAGGCCGAGGAAGTAAATTTCTCTTAAGCATTGCTTTCTTAAGGTCACATTCCCATATCCTAATGACCCTGTAACCACGCAATTTTAATTCTTTGGAAATTTTTTTATCGCGGCGTCTGTTGTTGCTGATTTTAGTTTTCCAATATTGGCTATTTGTGGCGGGATACTTTTTCCGGCAGGAATGACCGTGCCAAAAGCAACCATCCACGAAGATTACGGCTTTAAACTTCGGAAAATAAAAATCGGGGTTGCCTGTGATTTTGGGAAATCTCCGCCAACCGATAATGTGGTGGTTTTTAAAAAGACGGATTAACAGTAGTTCGGTTGATTTGTTATTTCTTGATTTTACCGCTCTCATAATTTGGGAGCGTTTTTGCGAAGATATTTTCTCCACTACTTTCTAATAACCGTAACCCAGCTTTTGTCGAAGCCCAATTCTTTTAGCACCTTGCCTCTATCAAGTTTTTTCGGCTTTTTAATTCTGATTATCAATCCATTCTGGGGGACTGTTTCAATAATGGTGAATTGGGAACCGTGAGGCTGCCATGTGAACTTATGTTCACCCGAACTTTTTTCGACCCCTTCAAGGTTTTTTCTTTTATTCCAAGTCCATGTATAAAGTTCTGCATCGTATCTTATGGTTTCAAACTCAAAAATAAGTACTTCCGAAAGGTCATCGGATTTAACCATAACGATGGTTCTTAAGTGTTTATGTCGTTTGCGGATATCGGCAACCCGTTCATTCCATATATGGAGAACTTTATTTCCCACGTCATTTAGCGCTGGCTTTGTAACATCGTCAACATTAAAGGAGTAGCCGAGGGAATTTCTTCCTGAAATTAATCGTACGATTTTTTGCTTACTTGGCGTTTTGGCCTTAACTGTCTTAGCACCCCAAGCACATGATTCTAGCACAACATCATCCAGCCCAACATTTGAAGGTTTCCACTCTGCACCAATGCTTTTTGCGAAAATCGCTTCCCATTCGCCACCTTCAAGATCGGCTCTTCCCTTTGTGGCAAGAAGGTAAACAAGCTCTTCGCCTATTATGTAGCCGAAATTCTTTGGAAAATCATTCAGGGCAAACGGAGGCCTAACCTTATTTACCGTTCTTAATTTAGGCGACTCGTCTGCCATTTTTTCTCCGGTATGGTTTTACCCTTTCCGAGACCATGCTCAATTGCAATTCGGCCTTTAAGTGGGGTACTAAAGAATCAATTACGGCCTTTACGGCGTTAACGGGGACGGAATTGCCCGCCTGTTTTCTTATTTGAGAATCGGGGACGACTATTTTGAAATTTTCCGGAAATCCCTGAAGCCGTAACATCTCCCTAGGGGTAAGTCTTCTCTCTCCATTAACAAGAAGATAATTGTACGAAGCGCCAGCTCGCAGGGCGCATGAAAATGGATAGGAGCTTACATTTCCAGATTTATTTTCGTGCCAGATGGACGGATGATACTTAGGCGAATGCCGAGTTTTTCTTTTAAAAACAATTTGTTCAGAGGCGAAATGCTTATTCGGCACCTTTTTTTCAAGAATTTCCGATAGGGGTTTCATAAAATTATGCTTGGAAGGCCAAAAATAGACCATTGGTTTGTGAAAACCGACAATGAAGACACGCTCTCTTTTTTGGGGAAGGCCATAATCTAAGGCATTTAATACCTTAAAGTCCACAAAATAGCCGAGATCGCGAAGAGTCTTGAGGATTTTTTGCAATGTTTTCCCATTGTTATGGCTAACTAGGCGCTTAACATTTTCCAAAACAAAAGCCATTGGACGTTTTGCGTCTAAAATCCGAGCGATATCAAAGAAAAGCGTTCCCCTGGTATCCACAAAACCCTTTCCATTGCCAATGATGCTAAAAGGCTGGCAAGGAAACCCAGCAAACAATAAATCATGATCCGGGATT
This sequence comes from Nitrospinales bacterium, assembly GCA_023248495.1. Lineage (GTDB taxonomy): Bacteria > Nitrospinota_A > UBA7883 > JACRGQ01 > JACRGQ01 > JACRGQ01. The sequence goes on along the minus strand of JAHFEK010000006.1, from coordinate 37,878 downwards.
AATCTGGCGTCGATTTTAGTTATGTCGCCCGAAGGATATTCACCAAAATTGGCGCAATATTCTTCCCTCGCGTTTCTATCGATTTCGCTGGAAAATACGCATTGCCCTGTAAGGTTGTTTTCCACAAATGATTGATTGGCGGCAACTCTGAAACCGCCTATTCCCGCGAATAAATCTATGTATTTAATATTCATCAGAACCCCATTAGCAATAACCCTTAACCTTAATCAAAAGGATACCACATTTCAGAAATGGAAGCCCCTGTTTGAGTGTTGAAAGATGCAAATTTTCCTGGTCATGTTTCATCCCCCTACCGCTAAACGGGAGGGGTAAGGTATAATCAAAAAATGATGCAGAATGAAGAGGGAAAGTTTCACGATCAGTGCGCGGTGTTCGGCGTTTACGGCCACCCCGAGGCGGCCAACCTTGCCTATTTGGGGCTATACGCCATGCAGCACCGCGGGCAGGAGAGCACCGGCATTGTCACCTCCGACCGCGCCTCGCATCACGCCGAGATCGGCATGGGGCTGGTGGCGGATATTTTCAGTAAAGATAAAATAGAGCTTCTGCGCGGCGACGTGGCCATCGGCCATAACCGTTATTCCACCACCGGCGAATCGCTGCTGAAAAACGCGCAGCCGGTCGCCATCAACTATTCGCTGGGGGCGCTGGCGGTGGCGCACAACGGCAACCTGGTGAATGCCGCCGAAGCCCGCAGCCGCCTTGAAGACCTCGGCTCCATCTTCCGCAGCAGCATCGATACCGAGGTGATCGTGCACCTTATCGCCAAATCGACCGCCGGAAATTTCATCTCCCGCACGGTGGACGCCCTCATGCAGGTGCAGGGGGCCTATTCGCTGCTGTTGATGACCGAAGACGAGATGGTGGCGGTGCGCGACCCCAATGGCTTCCGCCCGCTGGCGATGGGCAAGCTGGACGGCGCGACGGTATTCGCTTCGGAGACCTGCGCGTTCGACCTCATCGGCGCGGAATATGTGCGTGATGTGAACCCCGGCGAAATGGTCGTTGTCTCGCCCGAAGGGGTGCGCTCGTTCTACCCGTTTCCGAAGCGCCGCCCGGCGCACTGCATTTTCGAGTTCATCTATTTCGCCCGGCCCGATTCGATGGTTTTTGGGGAGTCGGTCTACGGCATCCGCAAGGCCTTTGGGCGCGAGCTGGCCAGGGAAAATCCGGTCAAGGCGGATATCGTCATCCCCGTCCCCGATTCCGGCGTGCCGGCCGCCATGGGCTACGCCGAGGAATCCGGCATTCCGTTCGAAATGGGGCTGATTCGCAACCACTATGTGGGGCGCACCTTCATCGAGCCATCTCAGCAGATACGCCATTTCGGCGTGAAGATAAAGCTCAACCCGATCAAGAAGCTGATTGAGGGGAAGCGGGTGGTGGTGGTGGACGACTCGATTGTGCGGGGCACCACCTCGCGCAAGATCATCAATCTCATCCGGCAGGCGGGCGCGCGCGAAGTGCATCTGCGGATCAGCTCGCCCCCCACCACGAATCCCTGCTATTACGGCATCGACACGCCCCGTCAAGAGGAGCTGATCGCCGCCAACAAATCGGTGCCGGAAATCCAGCGGTACCTGGGATGCGAATCACTTACCTACCTCACTAACGAGCGGATGCTCAAAGTATTCGGCGATCATGGCGCGGACTTTTGCACCGCCTGTTTCAGCGGAGCGTATCCGGTGCCGCTCCCCGGCATGGATATCCAGCAGCCGGGGCTTTTCGAAAGCCTTTCCGCCGCGCCACGTTAAGCCACGCGGGCCGCGGACATTGGGAAATCAAAGGGTAATCTGATATTCTGGCCGCCGACGTTGGGAAATGGGGATAAGGGGTATCGATGGATCACGAAGACATCAAGAAGATTTATCACAATTATTCCAACGTCTATGATTTCATTTTCAAGCTGATGTTCTATCCGCGTCAACGGCATGCCATTCAGCGCATGAAAATTCGGCCCCATGACCGGGTACTTGACGTGGGGGTTGGCACCGGCCTTACCTTGCCCCTTTATCCGCGTGATTGCCACATAACCGGCGTCGATCTTTCCCGGTCGATGCTGCGAAAAGCGGAGCGGAAGAAGCGCAAGCACTGCATGGAGCATGTGACCCTGATGGAGATGGATGCGTGCAATTTGCAGTTTCCCGATAGTCACTTCGACCATGTGCTCGCCACGTTCGTCATCAGCGTGGTGCCGGATCCGGTGAAGGCGGTGGCCGAGATGAAACGGGTGTGCAAGCCGGGCCAGCCGATTGTGCTGGTGAACCACTTTCTGAGCGAGAAAAAATTGCTTGCGCGGGCGGAGGAACTGTTGGATCCCGTCTGCCGCAAGTTGGGATGGCGCGCCACCCTGGCGCTTGCGGATCTGGCCGAGGCCTCGGGCCTGCAGGTCGATTCATGCTTCAGATTAAAAAAGTTCGATCCGTGGTCGATCGTATTCGCCACCAACACGAAATAGCCGTCTGGCTGTTCGTGCTGCTGTTGTTGCTTTCCGCCACCTCCGCGCGCGCGCAGGATCTTCCGTTCAAGCCGGGCGAGTCGCTGCTTTTTTCCGGACGGTGGCTTTTTTTCGATGCCGGTATGTTTGAAGCGAACGTGGCCGATGGCGTGCAACCCGACGGCCGCCCGGGACTGCGCTTCATTTTGCACACGTGGACCATGAATGTCATATCCAAAATCTTTACGATGGACGACCATTTTGATTCGCTGTGGGATCCGGAAACACGGTTGCCCGTGAGCATGAAGGCGGTGATACGCGAAAGCACCACCACGAAGGACAAACTGTTGGAATTCGATCATTCCCATGCCACGGCCAGCGTCACGCAGGACGACAAGCCGCGCGAAAGGTTTCCGCTCAATCCCGGGGCGCAGGACGTTTTTGGCGCGGCATACTTTATTCGCGCCACACGCCTGGCACCGGGGCAGAAGCTGCAAGTGCCGATTTTCGAGAACAACAAGAATTATTTCGCCGAGATTACCGTGGCAAAGCGTGAGCGGATAACCGCGCTTGACGGGCAGGTGGATACCATTATGCTTATCTCCCGGTTGAAATTCGAGGGAGCGTTCACCGATAGCAACCTGTTATATGTCTGGCTCACCGATGACGAGTACCAAGTTCCCGTGCGGCTTAGAATAAACATGGCCTTCGGCGATATTATTTTGAGCTTGGTGAAGGCGGAAGGAACGACGGTTCGCGTCATACGGAATAAAACCACGTCCGGGGTATTGGTGGAGAAGCAATGATTCGCGTGGCGCTTGCGCAGATTAATACGGTGATGGGGGATTTTGCCCATAACGCCTCACAAATCACCGCCGCCATCGAAGCGGCGAAAAAGGAGGGGGCGGCGCTCGTTGTTTTTCCCGAACTGGCGGTGACCGGTTATCCCCCCGAAGACCTTCTGTACAAAGAAGGATTTATCCGCGCGGCCCGGCGGACGGTGGATGAAATCGCCCAATCGGCGCATGGCATCGCCGCGGTGATGGGCTATCCCCGCCGCCACGAAGGAAAACTTTATAACGCCGCCGCCGTGCTGATGGATGGCCGCGCCGCCGCCGTGGCGCACAAGACCGAGTTGCCGAACTACGGCGTGTTCGATGAAAAGCGGTACTTCGTTTCCGGCGATGGCTGCGCGGTCGCGGTGAACGGGGTGCGGGTGGGGATTACGATCTGCGAGGATATTTGGGTGGAGGCGTCGCCGGTGGTGGCGCGTTGCGCCCGGCCCGATGTGGATCTGTTGTTGAATCTTTCCTCCTCGCCCTACCATTTGGGCAAGACCGGGGAACGCCGCGGCGTGGCCACGGCCTTTGCGAAAAAGTGCGGCAAGCCGCTGGTGTATTGCAACCTCATCGGCGGGCAGGACGAATTGGTGTTTGACGGCGGATCGTTTATTTGCGGCGCGGATGGCGTGATAATAGCCTCGGCGCGCGAATTCGCCCCGGATCTGCTGATCGCCGATGTGCCGCTGAACGCGGGGGACGGCTCGCCAAAAAACCGGATCGTGCCACCGCTGCCGTATCCGGAAAACGTATGGGAGGCGCTCAAACTCGGCGTCCGCGACTACGTCGGAAAAAATGGTTTCAGCAACGTGCTGGTTGCCCTTTCCGGCGGGATCGACAGCGCGCTCACCGCGGTCGTGGCGGCGGCGGCGTTGGGACGGGAACGGGTGTGGGGAGTGGCGATGCCGTCCAAATACAGCAGCGAAGGAAGCGTATCCGATGCCCGCGCGTTGGCGCACAACCTCGGCATCCGCTTCGACATCATTCCCATAACCGATCTGATGGATGGTTTTGACCGCGCCCTCGGGCCGCTTTTCGCCGGTATCGCGCCGGGGCTGGCGGAGGAAAATATTCAGGCGCGCATCCGGGGGAGCCTCATCATGGGGCTGAGCAACAAGTTTGGCGCCCTGGTGCTTGCCACCGGCAATAAAAGCGAATTAGGCGTCGGTTATTGCACCCTCTACGGCGACATGGCGGGGGGCTTCGCCGTTATCAAGGATCTGCCCAAAACACGGGTGTACGATGTGTGCCGCTGGATCAACGGCCAGCCGGGACTTTCCCGGATTCCGGAGGGCACTCTCACCAAGCCGCCATCGGCGGAATTGCGCCCCGGCCAGCTGGATAGCGACTCCCTGCCGGAGTACGCCGTGCTCGACGCGGTGCTCCGGCTGTACGTGGAAGAAGAAAAAAGTGTTGTGGAGATAATTGCGCTTGGCTATGATGAACGCGATGTAAAGAAGACGGTCTCGTTGGTCGATAAAAGCGAGTATAAACGGCGCCAGACGGCGCCGGGCGTGAAGCTGACGCCGAAAGCGTTCGGGAGGGATCGAAGGGTTCCAATCACAAACCGGTTTATAGATGGGGTGGAGGCAAAAGAAGACAGTGAGTAACCTTGTACCGCGGAAACTATTTTTCACCAGGGGAGTCGGGGTTCATAAAGAAGAACTCCGCTCGTACGAACTGGCGTTGCGCGACGCGGGCGTCGAACGCTGCAATCTCGTGACCGTGTCCTCCATTCTTCCTCCGCGCTGCAAGATTGTCAGCCGCAAAGAAGGGGAAAAGCTCCTTGAGTCGGGTTCCATCACGTTTGTGGTGCAGGCCCGCATAGCCAGCAACGAGCCGCACCGGCTGGTCGCCACCAGCATCGGGTGCGCCATTCCCACCGATAAGAACGCCTACGGCTATTTGAGCGAACACCACTCCTACGGCGAAACGGAGAAAAGCGCCGGCGACTATGCCGAGGATCTCGCCGCGGCGATGTTGGCTTCCACGCTGGGCATAGAGTTCGATGAAAGCCAGAGCTGGGACGAGCGCCGCCAGGTATTCAAGATCAGCAACAAGATCGTTAACACCCGCAATATAACCCAAACCGCCATAGTGAAAGGCCGCGTGTGGCATACCGTGGTCGCGCTCGCCGTATTTGTTCTGTAACCAAGGCCGGGGAGCATGCATAATCCCCGGCTGATTTCTTTATTAAGCGCGCCAGTGTGCGCGCTTTTTCTTTTTGTGGTTTCCGCCGCGGCTGAAGAGACGCCGCCCGTTTCCGCGCCGGCGCATCAGGAGTCCGCGGGCGGGAAAGGCGGCGATACATTTAAGATTACCGCCGACAGCATCGCCTATTCCGACGCGGAAAAGACGTGGGACGCCAAGGGCGGCATCGAGATACGGTACGGCGATTTCACCATCACCGGCCAGGAATGCACAATCCAAAGTGAAAGCCAAACGGGGCATATTCAGGGAGATGTGCGGCTGCAGGTTGATAACACCGACATCACCGCCCGCAACATGGAGTTTTCCCTTGATACCGGCTACAGCACCCTGTGGGGCGCTAAAGGGGTTTTTGGGAAAAGCCTCTCCTTTTCCGCCGAGAGAATCGAGCGTCAGTCCGCCGATCATTACGTAATGGATGAGGGGATTGTCACCAGTTGTCCGGCCGACAATCAGGAATGGGTTTTCAAGGCGCGCCATCTCGATCTGCGGATGGAGGGGATTGCCGTATTCGAAGGGGTCTCGCTCCTGTTTTACGATGTGCCGGTTTTTTATGCCCCCTATTGGTTCGCGCCCGCGGTCACCAAGCGCACGAGCGGTTTTCTGCTTCCCGGTATCGGCTACTCCTCCACGGCGGGGGCCACGGTGAAAAACAATTATTTTGCCGCCCTTTCGGATCAGGACGACGTCACTCTCTCGCTGGACTGGATGGATTGGCGCGGCGCCCACGAAGGGGTCGAATATCGTTACGCGTACGCCGAGCGCACCTATGGCCAGCTGAATCTCGACTACCTTTACGACCGCATTCTTGAGCAGCCGCTCTACAGCGCTAAATATGACCACCGCATGAAAATCAACGATTACATCGATAGCATGGCCCGCGCGGATATCGAAAGCCGCACCAGTTACGGCAAGGAATTTGACGACAGCATTTTGATGCGCACCCGCCGTTACACCGATTCGTTCGTCAACGTCCATTCCACCGGCGGGCCGTACGCCTTGTCGATGACGGGACGCGATCAGCGCGAGATGGAAGCCATTGATGGCGAGATATTCAGCAAACAGCCCGAACTGCTCTTCGCGGCGATGCCCCAGTACATCGGCGGATCGCCGCTGGTGGCGGACGGGAGCGCGTCGGCCGCTTCGTTTTTCACCAACCGCCTCGGCGGCGATATCAGCCGTTTCGACCTGCGTCCCCGTTTGTCACTGCCGTTTGCCGCATCCCCGTTCGCCAATGTTACCCCGTGGGTGGAGGGGCGTTCCACCTGGTACAGCCGTTCCACCACGGATAACAGCGCCTTGGCGGTGAATTATTATGCCGCCGGCGCGGGGGTGGAGGGACCGCGCATATACCGGATATTTAACAGTGGCGAAGAGGGGTGGAAGCATGTCATCACCCCCCGGCTGGATTTTATATATATTCCCGGATACGAGATCGGCGGTGACGTCCGCCAATATGCGGTTCCACTGGATATGGCGGATCAGCATGCTCCCCAGACCCTCACCACTTTTTCGCTGTTGAACCGCGTCTATTCCCGGCTGCGAACCGATGAAATCGCGCGGTTTAATGTAAGCCAAGGGTATGACTTTCGCGAGGCGCAGCGGAACGATATTACGGAAACGCGCCCATGGGCCGACCTGAAGGTGGAATTCAAAATCCACCCCGCCGAATGGTTTCTCCTTAACGCCGACTTGGCGTACAACCACTATGACCATGAGCCATCGGCCATGAGCCAGGAAGCGGGATTTACATGGAACGATTTTCATATTTCATATGACCGCCGTTTCGTGAACACCCCGCGCTCAACCTTTTCTTCCGGACTGTTGGGCTACCGGTTTAGCAAGGCATTTTCCTCCGAAATTTCGGCTATCTACGATGAAGACCGCCACGAACCCACCGGTTCGCTCGCCACGGTGAATTGGGAATCGTGCTGCTGGGGAGTGTCATTTAACGCGGGTTCGCGCCGGCGCACCGAGCCCCTTTCCGGTAGCGCGGCCCGTTCCGAGATGGAGAACAGGGTATTTTTCAGCATTAACCTGAAGGGGATCGGCGACATCGGCGGAAAAAGCACGCCGCTCATCGCTCCCAAGGTTCCTCTGCCGGAATCCCCCAGCCCATAATCGGTCTAGCGGTTACAGCCTTACCGTGCGTGGCTTGCACATGACGCAATAGCCTCCTACCGCGACCGAGGCGATGCCGTCCCTCGTCCGCCGCACCCACACCGCGAGAAGCGATTTTTTTGCTCCCCCTTGCAGGATTTCAAGCGTCGCGGTTTCGCCCGATGCCGCCACAAGCTTCTGGCGCACGAGGTAGGCGGCCAACGGTCCGCATCCGCTTCCGGTCGCCGGATCTTCGGCAATGCCGAGCGCCGGGGCGAACATCCGGCAGTGAATTTTGCCCTTGTCGATGGTGAACGGCATCACGCAGGATGCTCCGGTTTTCTTCCTCACGTGTTGGTACACGGCATTGAGAATGCGCGCCTCCCGAATCCGCGCCGCCCCTTTCAGCGGGATGATAAGGTGCGGCAGCCCGGTGCTAACCGTCAACGGATCACCGATGACTTCGTTTTCCGCCGCTCCCACCAACTCGGCGGCCAGCGCGCGGGTCGTTCCCGGCATGAACGCGGGTTTTCCCTGTTCCATCCGTATCAGTCCGTCCGGCATAATTTCCAGCAGTACCTTCCGCCGCCCGATTATCTGAATGTAAGCCGTTTTCTTTGGCACCAGCCGCAGGGAGCGCAGCACGAAGAGCGTTCCCAGCGCCGGATGTCCGGCGAAAGGAATTTCCTTATCCGGGGTGAAGAAGCGAACCCGGTAGTCCCCCCCCTTCGCGTCGAAAAAAACGAAGGATGTTTCAGAGTAGCCAAGGGTATGGGCGATACTCTGCATCTGCCCGGCGGAAAGCCCTGCGGTATCGGTTACCACTCCCAGCGGATTACCGTTTTTGCCCCGGTTGGTAAAGACGCGCGTAACCGCGCATCGGATGATTGTCATACCCAGATTCTGCCGCGCCATCCGCCGCAATGCAAGGAATGAGATCGCATTGCAAATGGCGCTAATAGGATATAATACAGCCCATGGTGTTTCCGGTATTCCGCTTTCCGGTTCCTCTCCGGGCCGCCGCGCGTCTTTTTTTCATCTGTGTATTCCTTTTGGGATCGGCCATCGTTCCCCTTGCCCACGCGCGGCAAAACGAGGTTGTCCGTGCGCCGGATAAGGACGTCACTATCACCGGTGTCGTAGAGAAAGCGGCAGTGGATGAAAATGATAAAATTATCGCCGTGGAGATCCAGGAGGAGAAGGCGGAGGGAACCGAATTTTATCTGGTGAACGACGATGCCAAAGGGAACGAGCTTCTTGGATTGGTCGGCAAGCAGGTGGTGGTAACCGGTGTGGTGGATGAGGATGAGGACGACAACAAGATTCTCACGGTAAAGTCGTTTTCGGTCAAATAACCGCCCCCCGTATCATTTTAGGGAGTACGCGTCGAAAAATCCCTTTTCCCCGTTTTCATCCTGAACGTAATGAAGTACCCCCTTTCGGCGGGGGATTCTTCGCAGCGTTGGTCCCCAGTAAGACACGGGTGATAAATCATATTTGACGGCGCTTTGGCTTACTGTGTCTAATAGCGTTCATGGAATCACAAAAAGCATCGGTTATCGGGGCGGGGGCCTGGGGCACCGCGATAGCGCGTCACCTCGGCGGCAAAGGGGGGCCGGTGACGCTGTGGGCATACGAGTCCGAAGTGGTTGACGAGATAAACAGCCGGCATACCAATGACGCCTTTCTTCCCGGCTTCACGTTAAGCGGCAACATCACCGCCACTGCGGATCTTGCAAAAGCCGCTGGTGCGGATGTGGTGTTTTTCGTTGTTCCCTCCCATGTGATGGAGGGGGTTATCAAAAAGATGATTCCGCATTTCACGCCCGGGGTGGTGATTGTTTCCGCCACCAAGGGGATCGAGAATAACCGGTTGCGCATGCCGAGCGAGATTTTCGACGAGCTGCTGCCGTCCGCCGCCGCGCGCCGGCTGGTCTGCCTTTCCGGCCCCACCTTCGCCAAAGAGGTGGCGATGGGGTTGCCGACCGCCATTACCGCCGCTTCGCGCGATCCGGCAGCCGCCCAAAAAGTGCAAGAGTTGCTGAGCGACCAGCGGATGCGCGTATACACTCACGACGATGTGATCGGCGTGGAGTTGGGCGGCGCGGTGAAGAACGTTATCGCCATCGCGGCCGGTATCGCCGACGGCCTCAAGCTGGGGCATAACGCCCGCGCCGCGCTCATTACCCGCGGCTTGGCCGAGATGGTGCGGCTGGGCAAAGCGATGGGCGGTTCCGAGGCGACCTTCGCCGGCCTGTCGGGTGTCGGCGACCTGATCCTCACCGCCACCGGCGATTTGAGCCGCAACCGCTCCGTCGGCATGAGGCTCGGCGCGGGGGAAAGCATCGGGCAAATCCTCGGCGGCATGAAAGCCGTCGCCGAAGGGGTGCTAACCAGCCGCTCCCTGCACGAGCTGGCCAAGAACAAAGGGGTTGATATGCCGGTCTGCGCCGAGGTGTTCCGCGTTTGCCACGAGGGGAAAAACCCCAAAGAGGCGGTGGCGGAGTTGATGGGGCGCACCCTGAAGGGGGAGTTTTATTGATGGATCGGCCGCATCTGGAAAAAATGCTGGCGGCGGTTAAAGAGGGGAAGCTCTCGCCCAAAAGTGCGGCGGCGAAAATCGTGAACGAACCGTATGAAGATATTGTATTCGCCAAGGTGGATCACCACCGCGCGCACCGGCAGGGATTTTGCGAGGTGATTTTCTGCCCCGGAAAAACTCCCGCGCAGATTGCCGCCATCGCCAAAAAACTGCTGGCGCGGAGTGACCGGCTGCTGGCAACCCGCGCCGACAAGAAAATGTATGCCGCCGTGAAGAAGGTGGCGCAGAATGCCGTCTACCACGCGCTGAGCGGCGCGATAACCGTCGAGAAAAAACCAGTTGGGAAAATCGGACGCTTGCTGGTGCTCACCGCGGGCACCTCCGACATTCCGGTGGCGGAAGAGGCGGCGGTAACGGCATCCATCATGGGTTTGAACGTGACGACGATTTACGATGTGGGCGTCGCTGGCATCCACCGGCTGCTGGATCAGCGCGATGCGCTGCAAGGGGCCGACTGCATCATCGTGGCAGCCGGGATGGATGGCGCGCTCGCCAGCGTGGTGGGCGGCATGGTCGCGTCGCCGGTGGTGGCGGTGCCCACCTCGGTCGGTTATGGCGCGGCGTTCGGCGGCCTCGCGCCATTGCTGGCGATGCTTAACAGCTGCGCCAGCGGCATCGCCGTGGTGAATATTGATAACGGTTTCGGCGCGGCCGCGATGGCCCACCGGATTATCAAGGGAAAGTACGGACAGAAATGACAATCGCTTACTTTGACGCGTTTTCCGGCATCAGCGGCGACATGGTTGTGGGGGCGCTGATCGACCTTGGCGTGCCGCTGGCCTATCTAAAACGCGAGCTGAAAAAGCTCGATGTGCACGGTTACCGCCTCACCGCTGAGCCGGTGAAACGATGCGGCATCACCGCCACTCACTTCGGCGTCCAGATAACCAAAAAACAAAAAAGCCGCGATTACGCCGCGATCCGCCAGCTTATCGAAACAAGCAAGCTGGATGCGGCGGTGAAAGAAACCGCGCTCGCCATTTTTAAAAAAATCGCCGAAGCCGAGGCGAAGGTGCACGGCCAGAGCATCGAGAAAGTGCATTTTCACGAGGTGGGCGCGGTGGACAGCATTGTCGATATCACGGCGGCGGCGCTCGGTTTTCACCGGCTCGGCATCACCCGCTTTGTCTGTTCCCCCATCCCAACCGGCAGTGGCATGGTGGATACCATGCACGGCATGATGCCGGTGCCGGCTCCCGCCACGCTTCTGCTGCTCAAAGGGATACCTCTCACGCCGGACGCAACGCCAATGGAGCTGACCACCCCCACCGGCGCGGCCATCGCATCCGCGCTTGCCGAAACTTTTGGGGCGATGCCCGCGATGAAGCCGTTGGCCGCGGGCTATGGGGCCGGGACGAAGATCCGGCAAGACCGAACGCCGAACCTCTTTCGCATCGTGCTGGGCGAGCCTGCGGGGCGCGGCAGGCGGCTGATGGTATTGGAGACGAATATCGACGACGCCACCCCCGAAAGCCTGGGTTACGCGATGCTGAAAATCCTTGGCGCGGGAGCGCTAGACGTTTGGGTGGCTGGCGTAATGATGAAAAAGGGGCGGCAGGCATTTATCCTCTCCGTGCTGTGCGATCCGCTGAGGGCCGCCGGCCTCCGCAACCTGATGTTGGAGGAAACTCCCACGCTTGGCGTGCGGCAGTACGAGGTCGAGCGGTTCGAGCTGGAACGCAAAGTCATCAAGGTGAAAACGAAATTCGGCGAAGTGCGGGTAAAGGAAGCGCTCACCCCCGGCGGCCAGCGGCGGTTGAAACCGGAGTACGATGACTGCAAAACACTGGCGAAAAAAACGGGAAAGCCGTTTGACGCCGTCTACCGCGCCGTTCTCGCCGCCGCGCTAAAATAGCCGAATTCAGGAATCCGGCGCTGTTCCCGCCGGGGTTATTAACGGGAATAAAAAAGTAGGGCGGTGGCGGGGAAAAACGTTACTCTCTCCAAGCCGTCACCGCCCGTCATCGGGCTTGCCGGGGCTGATTAAACCCGGCTAAAGCCGCTTATACCTGCATTCTCATTACTTCCTGATATGCGTCGAGCACCTTGTTGCGCACTTGCACCGTCATGCGGAAAGCGAGATCCGCTTTCGAAAGGGCGATCATCGTTCCGTGGATGTCCTTGTTTTCGCCGCTGACCAAGGCTTCGATGGATTTGTCGGCGTCAAGCTGCATATTATTCACTTCGTTCATCGATTCCTTCAGCGCGTCCCCAAAGCTTTGGCCGGCTGACACGCCGGTATGCGCCGCCTTGACGCCGAGGTCGGCCCCCAGCGGCTTAAAGTTCGTGTTAAGCCCGGATATTTTCATCGTCTATTCCTTACTTCACGTCGGTGATGGCCGATTTAATAATGCCGGACCGCTTGTTCATCGCGGTTATCGCCGCGTCGTACGCGATCTGGGTTTCGGAAAACGCCGAAACCTCTTTTTCCATGTCCACGTTATTGCCGTCGATCCGGCCAGGCGTCAAGTCGATGTCGGTTACTCCCTGGATGCTCCGTATATCCTGGATCGGCGCGCCAAAGTGACCGGCGTGGGTAGCTTTCATCGGCATGGCCGAGCCGTCCACCACCCCGCGTAAAATACCTTCAAATTCAAACCGCGATGCCTTGTATCCGGGGGTCTCGGCGTTGGCAATGTTGGCGGCATGAACCGACGCTTTCTGGGCGTTGAGATCCAGCGACCTCTTCAGCATCGCCGGGGTGCGGTCGCTAAACAGTATCGAGCCAATAAGTCCCATAAATTTTCCTCTTACCCATAAAAATGCAAGCTGTGTGCCGTTTAATGCAATATGACAAGTGACGTAATTACAATGCCATGCAAAGGTCGCACAGCCTAAGTCCCCGTCAATTTGGAAGGATTTTCCCCCACTTTTTTGACGCCCCCGCAAATATTTGCGACATGCCACCCGCCGGTTATGGCCTTTTAGAACGGTCTACTTCCACTCGACGGCGGCGACGCCTTGGGCGACGATATCGGCTCGGAAACCATTTTGGTTCATAAAAAAGCGGCGTAAATAAAGCTCCCTGACTTCCGCCCGCAGGGTGGTGTGTTCGTTTAGAGTAACATTGAGCGCCTGTTCTATTTTTCCTTTGGCGTCTTTAAGCCCGGCGTCCATCCGCCACTGGGCCTGCTTGCGCAGCTCATTGCGGAAGTCATCGTGGAGAAGCCATTCGGCGGCGGTGTGCAGAACGCTCTCGGTTTCCAGCGTGTAGTCGAGTTTGGCCAGGGACAAAAACCCTTTCTCCTCGTCGTAAGCCGGCGTTCCCGTGAAATAGATTGTGCCGTTCACGTCCCCTTTCAGCCCCAGTTGTATCACGCAGCGTTCTTTCGATGGAAATATCGATACGCCGGTGATGCTGACGCGGCGCGCGCCTAAGGCCAACGGTTTATCTGAAAGCCGCCGGAAAAGCTGTTCCGCCGCCGCATCGAAATTCAATGATGCATTGAGCGCTATGTTGAATGTGCCGGTTCCCTTTGGGCCCGCTTTCAGTTCCGGCAGCGGGAGGATGGTGGATGCCGGCATTTTTCCGGCCACCAGCGCGGGGATTCCCGTAATGCCGATACCGGTGACAAGTTGATCGCCGGAGCTTTCTATCGCGGTTACGTGTATTTCGCGCGGATTTGGCAGCAGCCAGACGTCTTTTTCCACTTGCAGCGGCGTCTGCATTTTTTTCCAGGCCTCTTCGGCGGTGCTTTTGAAATCGGCCGCCGCCGGTATCCGTTCATCAATCAGCTTCGCCGCTTCTTCCAGACGGGGATGGATTCTACCGTCGACCGCGCCGGTAATATCGAATTTCAGGGCCGTTAAATCGCAACTGTTGGGATAGAGGTTCGGCAGCAGTTTGGTTTTGGAGCGCACTTTCCAATCCGGGGCCCAGTCGAGCGATGTTTCCATCCTGAAGATGGCCTCGCGCGGGGTCTCACGGCCATCGCCGCACTGGCCGAACTGCATCCAGGGGGTTTCGCCGCCGCCAAAAATACCGGCTTTAAGCTTGTGCGCCACCGCCAGCGAATAATAGAGGCGCACGGTGATGGTCACTTTGTTCCCGGCGAGGGACGCTTGCAAAGGGCCGCGCCACACGCGGTATTTTACCCCCACGTCCCCCACGGGACTTGTTCCCACGGTTTCCCACCCCTTGCTGTTGAACTCCAGCGGAACTTTTTCCTCGACCTTTCGCAAAATAGGGTTCATCTGAACCATAACCGGGATTTCAATCCCGCTCTCTTCCAAGGGAATATCCGCTACCGTTTCGGATGTTTCGAAGGCCGGCTTTGGCACTCCGAGTCCGCCACCGCACCCCGCCGCGCCAGCAATCAGCATTGCGCACAGAATTGCCGGCAGAAAAAAGTTTCGTCTCATGCGGTGAATTATACTCCGTTCCAGTGGTCATTCTGTGAGAGCGTTCACGTTCGAAGGCCCTCTTTCCGGAAAGAGTTTCTTCACCGCAGTTCAGGATGACAAATCTTTGCGCGGGAAAAGCGAAAGGTGGATAATAAGCCAATGCAGGAACATCTCATCTATGTTGGCGGCCGCTTTACAGCCACCGCGAAAAAAGCTTCCGTCATCGCGCCGTTCACCGGCGAGTCGATCGGGGAGGTTTTTCTCGCCGGTTCGGGGGAGGTGGAGGCCGCCGCCGTAGCCGCGCGCGCCGCATTCAAAGAGACTAAAAAACTTACGCCGGCGGATCGCGCCGCCGTTTTAATGTCCATTCATGATGGCATCGCCGCGCGCGCCGAAGAGCTGGCCCGAGTTATCGCGCGCGAGGCGGGGAAACCGTTACTCAACGCGCGGCAAGAGGTGCAGCGGAGCCTTTTTACGTTCCTTACGGCCGCGGAGGAGGCGAAACGCATTTCCGGCGAAGTGCTGCCGCTTGAAATCCACCCGCTGGCGAAGGGGCGGCAGTGTTTCATAAAGCGTTTTCCGCTCGGTCCCATTCTAGGCATTACGCCGTTTAATTTTCCGCTGAATCTTGTGGCGCACAAGGTTGCTCCCGCGCTGGCGGCGGGGAATCCCATTGTGATAAAGCCCGCGCCGCAAACGCCGCTGACCGCGCTGCTGCTGGCGGAGATTGTGGATGCCTCGGCCTGGCCCAAAGGGGCGTTCTCGGTGGTGCCCACATCCAACGAATTGGCGGAGACAATGGCGCGCGATGAACGGTACAAAATGCTCTCGTTCACCGGCAGTCCCGGCGTGGGGTGGATGCTAAAGAATATCGCGGGAAAAAAGAAGGTGGCGCTGGAGCTGGGCGGCAACGCCGGGGTGATCGTGCATGGCGATGCCGACCTTGAGTATGCCGCCAGCCGGATTGTCACCGGCGGCTTCAGTTATGCGGGGCAAACCTGCATCGCCGTGCAGCGCGTCTTCGTGCAGCGGGCGGTTTACGAAAAATTCAAGGCGCTCTTCATCCCGAAGGTGGCGGCGTTGAAAACCGGCGACCCGCTGGACGAAACGGTCAATG
Organism: Nitrospinales bacterium; assembly: GCA_023248495.1. GTDB lineage: Bacteria > Nitrospinota_A > UBA7883 > JACRGQ01 > JACRGQ01 > JACRGQ01. The sequence continues at coordinate 22,210 of JAHFEK010000006.1, read as the reverse complement.
TTGGGCCGCTCATCTCCCCACGCGAGGTACAGCGCATCCTCGGTTGGATAGACGAGGCTGTGAAGGGTGGGGCGAAAATCCTGTGCGGCGGCATAGGAGAGGAGAGCATTCTCCAACCGACCGTGTTGGAACAGACCAGCCCCCAAATGAAAGTTAACTGTATGGAAGTTTTCGGGCCGGTGGTGACACTGATTCCGTATGCCACTATGGATGAAGCGCTGGCGCTTCTCAATGACAGCGAGTTTGGACTGCAAGCCGGTATTTTTTCCAACGATCTCCGCGCCTCGTTCACCGCGTGGGAAACGCTCGATGTGGGGGGCGTGATGATAGGGGACGTGCCGACGTTCCGCATCGATCACATGCCGTACGGCGGTGTGAAAAGTTCCGGCCTCGGCCGCGAGGGGCTGCGATATGCCATTGGGGAAATGACCGAACCGAAATCCCTCGTTATCAATTTTCCCGGCTAGGTTGCACGTTTCCGCGTGACATTGCCCCCAAGGGCAAAAAGGGAACTAGGCGGCGGCGTCGCGCGGGCCGCTGTAGCGTTTTGCCAGGACAAGCAGTTCCTTCTCGGCGTCGTGTTTCTGCAGGAAATGGTTGGCCCCCGCGCGGATGTACTGCGCTTTGTTTGTGGCATCGGTTTCGTTCCCGGCGATGATGAGCGGTGTGCGGGCGTATTCATCCGATTGGCGCAAGGCGGAGAGGAAGTTAAGGATATCGCCGCTGCCCCCTTGGGTGGTGATGATGATGAATTCCGGGCTTCCTCCGCTAGCGGTTGTTTTGATGAGCGAATAAGGCGTATCGACCTCCACCATTTCCACGTCCAGGTTGTTGGCGAAGAATTTTTCCAGCCGGTATTTGAACTGAATGTCATCGCCCATGATGGCGGCGTACGGGCGCCGGTACGGCAGGGTAATCGTGAAAGTGCTGCCGCTTGCCGCCGATGATTCCACGGAGATATTACCGGCGTGCGCGCCGATGATGTCGCTGACCAGCGGGAGGCCCAGCCCGGTTCCCCGTTCGCCGGAAGTGCCCGCGCGGCTGGTTTTTTCCTCATGCTTGAAAATTTTTCCCAACAGCGTTTCCGGTATGCCGATGCCATTGTCTTTAACGGTGACCACGCCGTTCTTGCCGGGCGGGGCGCCGACTTCGACCCTCCCTTCGTTCTTTTTGCAGAACTTTATGGCGTTGGTGATCAGGTTGTGAAATACCTCTTCCATCAGGTTGGGGTCGGCATAAAAGCGCATTCCGGCGGGGATGGCGTTTACCAGCGTGGCGCCTTTTTCCTCGGCCTGCTGGGCCACGCGCTCGAATACCAGATCCACCGCGTGGCGCACATCCATGAACTCGCGTTTTACCCCCAGCTTGCCGCTTTTGATGCGGTTGATGCTCAGGATTTCCTCGGTCATGCGCATGAGATTCTCCACTATCAGGATAACGCGGGAGACCGTCGCCCGGAACCCGGCGGGCTGGGATTCCGCGTCGGATCCCGCCCGTTTCAACAGCGAAAGGATGGTGGCGAAGCCGCCGCGCAGGTCGTGCGCGACCAGAGCCAGGAGCTTGTTTTTTGTTTCCGTCGCTTTTTCGGCTTCGCTTTTTTCAACTTCAAGCTTGCCGTGGGCGGCCCTTTGCCAAAGGATAAGGCCGAATACGGCCAATGCGGCCACAAACACCAGGAGGTAAAGTCCAGCCCGGAAAACCGCCCGGTCACGGATGTCAACAACGCCGCTCTTGGATATTTCGCCCACCGCGCGCGAGATGTCCAGCCCGGATTCAATCGCTTCGGTGGCTTTGACCAGCCAGGCTTCCCCCGAAAACGGATAGGGGGCGCGCGCCGCCGACGCGGCGTACACTGATTTACGCGCGTTTTCGTAATCGGTTAAAAAAACCTTTTCAAAATGGTCGATGGCCGCTAAAAGCGGCGCGGGCGTTTCCTCCAGTTGGCGCAAGCCCAATACCCTGATTGCGGCGTCGTTCACAATGACCCGGTAAGCTAGCAATGTTTCCATTGTTTCCGGCGTGATGGGGCGGCCCGCGGCGATCAACCCTCCCAGAAGCGCCCGCTCACGTCCGGCGTATTCGCACAACTTGGCGATGTTGGCCCGTATCACGATGTTGTAGTACATGATTTTTTCGCCGATTTCATGCGGGGCGAATATCGTGTCGCGCAGCGTGAATTCGGTTTCAATGTTTTCAGAGGCGGCGGCCACCCATTCTTCCGTTTTAATGTTGTGGGCGGTTATCCTTTTGCGGGCCGCTTCAAGCGCCGCCATGCGCCGTTTCCATCCGTTCGCCAGCCGTTCCACGTCGTGATCGGAATCCAAAGCCATATATTCTTCAAGATGCAGCAGCACGGCGTTTGTTTCCATATCCGCCTTGCCGCCAATTTCATTGAACCGCTGGATCATCGCGGGAGTGGGGAAATCCATGCCGAGAATGGTGTTGCCGATTCCACGTTCCAGCGCGTGCAAGCTGGCGGCGTTATTCAGGCCTCCCGCAATCGAGTCCATCAGGCGGTAATGTTCCGACCGCCGTATTTCTTTTCGTTCCTCCAGAAGGAGGACGATGGCGAGGCCCAGCGCAAAAAGGAAAACAATGAAGACAAGTCTCTGCATACGGAGAAATACATCTCTTGTAAAGACCGCTTTGGCTGACATGCCTCTCCTGTCCGTTAACTTTCGCCGCTCCCACGGCGCAATCCCCCATTCCATCCGTGAATTACGGATGGCTCACCCTCAAACCCTATTGTCCAAAATATACCATATCTAACCATCGGGGGTTATTGGGAAATCATTTTTTGCGGTTTTCGCGTATATGGCATATCTCCAGTATTCCACGGCGAATAAGTGCGGTACAATCATCCCAACTATGGCGAAACTGGGTGTAAATGTTGACCATGTGGCGACGCTGCGGCAGGCGCGGCGTGCGGCCTATCCCGATCCGGTGGCCGCCGCGAAGATGGCGCTGGAGGAAGGGGTTTCCTGCATCACCGTTCACCTGCGCGAAGACCGCCGCCACATACATGATGCCGATGTATTCGCCATACGCAAGCTTTCCGGCTGCCGCCTGAATCTCGAAATGTCCGCAACGGACGAGATCATCGATATTGCCCTCAAGGTTCGGCCGGATCAAGTCACTATTGTGCCGGAACGGCGGCAGGAGTTGACCACCGAAGGGGGGTTGGATGTAGCGGCCCGCCCGGAGTTTTATCGCGATTTAACCAAGACTTTTTCCGCCGCCGGCATCGCCCTTTCTTTTTTCGTGGATCCGGGTCAGAGACAAATTGATGCCTGCGCCGCCACCCAGGCGCTGGCTGTGGAAATCAATACCGCCGCTTACAGCGAAGCGGTGAGCGATAAGGATGTCACCAAAACCCTGCGCGACGTGCAACGAACGATTCATGTGGCCCGCAATCTGGGGCTTGTCGTTCACGCCGGTCACGGACTAAATTACCGGAATGTCACCTTTATAGCCGCCATCGAAGGGTTGGACGAACTTAACATCGGTCACAGCATCGTGGCGCAGTCCATCTATGTGGGATTTTCTTCCGCCGTGGCCAGCATGAAAAGGCTGATTGAGTCCGCCGCCCAGAATAAACGGGCCGTTGGGGGAATTTAGTGATACGTCACATCGTGCTGTTCAAGCTGAAAGAGGGGATCTCCGGCGCGGAGGGAAAGCAGTTGGCCCACCAGCTTTCATCCCTGTTGCACAATACCGGCGGATTGATGAAAGAAGCGGAAGTAGCCTTTGACGTTGTTCATGCCCACAATTCGTACGACATCGTTCTCAACTCGGTATTTGAAAATGTCGAACGGTTGAAAGAGTACCAAGTTCATCCGGAGCACGTAAAAGTACTTGATTTGATTAAGAAAATCTGCTTTGCTACCGTGAAAGTAGATTACGGCATTTAAGAGGAGGGGGGAATAGCTTCCCAAATGGAGGCTTTTTTCCCAAAATATCGCCGGGTGAGGGCATAATGCCCTCGATTGCGGCGGTATTTGTTGCGCGTTAAGGGAGGTTGTTGCATGGAACAGGAAAAAATAACCACGTTGGGCAGCTCGCAGCTCACGCGGGAAGATATCAGCCGTTTTGCCGATTTGGTGAAAGAAGCCGACGCACAGCGAAAGAGTCTCAACCTCCTTGTTGAATACATCCAAAACAACATCGACAAGGTGAACCTGAACGTCACCACGATGAAGAACCTGGAAAGCAAAATCCCTTTTTTCAGCGAATTCGCCGACAAGATGGGGGGGAAATTCGAGGAGCTGCGGAACCTTGAAATCCGTGTGAAAGACATTGCTTCCGGCGTGGAAGAAAGCGCCGGACGCCTGCACGAACACCGGATGGCGGTAGACGAAGTTTCCCTGATCGCGGAACATGTGAAAAGCAAAGTGAAAGCGCTGAACCAGCAGCGGTTGGTGGTCGAAAAAGCCAACGAAGAGGCCGGCAAGCTCAATATTCTGATCTGGGACATGGAAGCCAAAGTCAAGAAACTTGGCGAAGAGAACAAGCTGGTTAAACAAACCGAAAAGAACGTCATCCGCCTTGAGGAGATGCTGGATAAAATCGCCGACCGGATGCAGGCTATCGAAACTTTTAAGGGGTTGCTCAAGACCTCGGACGACCAGATAGGCCGCTTGCAGGGCGTCAGCCGCGAGTTGGAAGACAAAATCGGCCGCATCGCCCGGCAGAAAGAAGAGATCGACGGGTACGGTCACGACATCGAAAAAATCGGCCAGACCATAAGCCGTTTACAAACAAGCAGCGAAGACCTGTTGCGCCAAAATGCGTTGGTGACGCAGATGAACCGCGATGTGGCGCAACTGATCAAGGACATGAATGCGTTGCGCGTGGAAACCGGCAACATCATGATGAAAGAAGACATGATCAAGCGCATTGGCGGAAAGCTCAAGCAGCTGGAAGAAATGAACAGCGAGCTGGAAGTAAATATCACCCGCGTGCGGGAAGACAAGGAAGTGGTGGCCGCCACCGAGGAAAAGATCAACAAGCTCAATGTGTTCCTTATCGATTCCATTGGCAACAAGATGAAAATCCTCAAGGACGACATGGGATCCGTGGAAGCCGCCCGCGAAAAAATGGCCCGGTTCCAGCAAGAGGCGGACGACCTTGAACTCAAGCTTCAGCGCTTCCGCGAAGACATTAAGATCAGCGAAGAAATCGAAGTCAAACTCAAGAAGATGGGCGGAATGCACGAAGTGCTCAACGCCCAGATAAACGATCTGTCGGCGCGCCGGAATATCGTCGATCAGGTGGAGAAAAAGGTTAACGCCCTCTCTTCCACCGTCATTAACTTGGACGTGAAAATGGAAAACCAGCTCCAGCGCAAGGCGCTTGTCGAAAAGCTGGAGAAGAAACTGGACGGCCTGGATTACTACATCGAAGACGCCACGCTGAAGGTGGATCGCATCAACAAGAAGGTCGAATTCCTTGAAAACCTTGATAAGAAGGTGGAAGACCTGCGCGAGATCACCCGCCAGGTGGAAGAAAAGATATTGGATATCACCCGCGAAAAAAGCGTCATCGACGCCCAGGAGCGGCGTCTCCAGATGCTCGGCAGCAAGCTGGTCGTTATCGAGGAAAGCGTATCGGGCAAGCTCGAGGAAGTGCGGGAAGGAAACAACCTTCTACAGGGGATCATCAAGGCGAAGGAAGAACTCATACCGGTGGTCGACAAGGTGGATGGCCAGATAAGCGGCCTCGTGGCGAGGAGCCAGCAGCTTGCCGGCGGCGAAGAGCGGTTGACCGCCATGCAAACGCGGCTGGTCGATCTGGAAAAACGGCTGGGGAACGTCCGCGACGAAGAGGAACTTCTCATCGAGACCGAAAAGCGGCTTAACATGCTCGGCGGAATGATGGAAAAGACCTCCCGCCAAGCCGACCAGATCGGCAAGGAAGAGGCGCTCATCAAGAAAGTCCAGGAAGACATCCTCGTTCTCACCTCGCAGATAGAAGATCTCCGTTCGCAGGAGCGGAAGATCGCCAAGCATCAGGAATCGTTCGGCGAAATCTCGGACAAGATCAGGTCTCTCTCCACCATCATGGACGAGGCCGAAACCAAGATCGACGTGCTCAACTCCCGCATGGTGCTTATCAATCGCACCGAACAGCGGCTCAATGATCTCAACATCCTCGCCGAAGACATCAAGACCAAGCTCAAGGTGCTTTCCTCCGAGGAAAAGACCATTGACAGGGCGGCCGGGCAGATCACCGAACTTCGCTTTTTGCTGGGCGAGATCGAAAAGAAAATCAGCGACCAAAAGGCGGAGCGGGAATAGTCCCGCTCCTTTCACCCACAACCCCCCATCCACGGAGCGCGATACATGGCGATAGGTGTTATAGGCGGCAGCGGCCTTTACGGCATGAAAGAGCTGAAAATAAAGAAAACCAAAAAGCTCAAAACCCCTTTTGGCAACCCCTCGGACGAATACGTCTTCGGCGAGCTGAACGGCAAAGAGCTTATCTTCCTTCCCCGCCACGGCAGGGGGCACCGGATACTTCCAAGCGAGCTTAATTTCCGCGCCAACATTTACGGATTCAAGACGTTGGGGGTGAAAAAAATCCTCTCCGTTTCCGCCGTCGGCTCCCTGAAGGAGGAAATTGAGCCGGGACATATCGTATTCCCGGATCAGTTCATCGACCGCACCTTTGCGCGTACCAGCACCTTTTTCGGTAACGGCGTGGTGGCCCACGTTTCGTTCGCCGATCCCATTTGCAAGCACCTCATCGGCGTGACATCCGCGGCGGCCAAGCGCGCGGGGGCCGTTACCCATGTCGGCGGCACCTATGTAAATATGGAGGGGCCGCAATTTTCCACCCGCGCCGAATCACGCATGTACCGCTCGTGGGGGGCGTCCGTCATTGGCATGACCAACCTCAACGAGGCGAAACTCGCCCGCGAGGCGGAACTCTGTTACGTCACCATCGCGCTTTCCACCGATTACGACTGCTGGTACGAAGGGCATGAAGAGGTGAGCACCGCCGCCATCCTGGAGATCATCCACAAGAACGTGGAGATATCCCAAAAAATCATCAAGGAAGCGGTGGCGGAAATCAATGATGCCGCCGATTGCCCCGCCGGGTGCAATCACATGCTGGCCCACACCATAATGACCGACCTGAAGAAAATCCCGCCGAAGACAAAACTGGCGCTGAAGCCAATCATCGGCAAATATTTGAATCCCAGGAAATAGTAAGGAAAACGCATGAGCCGATCCACAGAACTGTTCGAAAAAGCTAAAACACTGATGCCCGGCGGGGTAAACAGCCCCGTGCGCGCGTTCAAAAGCGTGGGGCGCGATCCGCTTTTCATCAAGCGCGCCAAAGGCAGCGCCATCACCGATGTCGAGGGGCGCACGTATATCGATTACGTCGGCTCATGGGGGCCGATGATCGTCGGCCACGCCGATGACCGCGTATTGGCCGCCATCGCCGAAGCCGCGAAGGAAGGCACCAGCTTCGGCGCGCCGCACGAGCGCGAGATAGAGCTGGCGCAAATGGTTATCGACGCCGTTCCTTCCATCGAGATGTGCCGCATGGTAAGCAGCGGCACCGAAGCGGTGATGAGCGCCATCCGCCTAGCGCGCGGATTTACCGGGCGTGACGTGATACTCAAATTTGAAGGATGTTATCACGGCCACGGCGATAGCATGCTGGTGAAAGCCGGCAGCGGCGTGGAAACCCTCGGCCTGCCGGACAGTCCCGGCGTGCCTTCGGGCGTGGCCCAAAACACGGTCACCGCGAAATACAACGATCTGTCGAACGTTGAAGAGCTGTTCGCCGCGCACCCCGGCAAAATCGCCTGCGTGATTTTGGAAGCGGTTGTCGGCAACATGGGGGTGTGGATACCGGAGCCGGGATTTTTGCAGGGTCTTCGCTCGCAGTGCGACAAGCATGGCGCATTGCTCATATTCGATGAGGTTATCACCGGTTTCCGTTTGGCATATGGCGGCGCGCAGCAGTACTACGGGGTGAAGCCCGACCTCACCACGCTGGGCAAAATCATTGGCGGCGGTCTGCCGGTCGGTTGCTTCGGCGGGCGCGGGGATATCATGAAAATGATGGCCCCCGAAGGACCTGTCTATCAGGCCGGAACCCTTAGCGGCAATCCGCTGGCAATGGCGGCCGGCATTGCCACCCTCAACATTTTGAAAGAGCCCGGCACATACGGCCAGCTTGAACAGAAGAGCAAAAAATTGGCCGATGGCCTTGCCGCCGCCGCGCAAAAGGCCGGGCACAAGACCACCAGCAACCGGGCGGGGGCGATGTTCTCGATTTTCTTTACCGACAAGAAAGTGTTCGACTACCCTTCATCCAAAACGTCCGATACGAAAAAGTTCGCAAAATATTTTGGGCTGATGTTGGAGAACGGCATCTATCTGGCCCCGTCGCAATTTGAAGCGGGATTTATGTCGTTGGCGCACAGCGATGCCGATATTGCCAATACCATTGCCGCAGCCGAAGCCGCATTCAGCCGGCTTTAATCCCGCCTTCCGGCAGGGGGCTGGCATGGTGTATTGCGTGGTAGTATATCCCCAACGGTCATTTCGATGCTCACGCACCGCATGACTGGCCGATGGATATGCCCACCGAGGAGACGATGAAAATAGGCGAGAGCAGGCGTCTTATCATCCTCATCAGCGTTTTGCTGGTGGCGGGTTTTTTCGCCACCAGCCTCGCCAGCTACTTTGTTTCCAAAGCGGGGGTGCGCGAGGCCATCATCGCCCGCCGCTTCGGGATTTAACCGTTACTCGAAACTCATCGGTTGGGGATTCGCTTCATAAAATGATCTCCGTCCTTCCAAAGGATTTGTTTCATATCTTTCGCTATTTCGCCTGTACAAGTTTTAATGCCTTTCCCAAGTTTTCCTCCGTGGAAGTTCCATTGGGCTTCAACGTTGTGGGGATCCTTGAACCACCCGATTCCGGTCTCAGTAACCCCTTTCTCATGAACAACTCTCCAGACAAACTTATCTTCAAGCTGGGTGATTATGTAAACAAGCTTTCCCGTTTTTGACAGCCAAGCACCACTAATGTTTGGATATTCCATATCGACCTCCAATTTCGGGTTTAGAAATACGAAGCATTTTCGTCATTTACATCTATCGCCAGCCGCTAGCTATTCATTCTCCCCTCTCTTTGCTGTTCTAAGAATTTTTAACCTCGGAACTATCTGTATGCCAGCGTTTGACTGGTATTTGTAGCTCCCCTTGACGGTTACAATGGCAGTAAAAAAAGAAGTTGCCCGGCCCTCTTTGCCGAATGAGACATAAAATATTTTGTTCCTATGTTCGTAATCTTCGTAAAGACCCTCATTTTCTCCCAGCACTTGAAATATTTGGCCATTAAACATATAACAATGTGTGCCATCATCATCGTTGGGATTTGACGGGGGAGAAACAAAGCTTCCTGGGTATGCATGTCCCTTGCCCTCTAATAATGCAAGCCCTGCTTTGCAATACTTCGTCGTGAATTGCCTGACCTCATCTGGAGTTGAAAAAGAAAAATTCTTCTTTAGCATTGGTGCTGAGTAAGTGCTATATCCAGCATCTTCCCATTCATCAGCCCTGGCAAAATTGGCCTGAAATACAAACATGGAAATGAAAAGTAAGAAGAAAATGTTTTTTCTTGATCCAAAGATTTCTTGTTTCATATGCGCCCTCTCCTGTAAAAAAGTATGAGCACATTTTATACCCCCCCCTGCAAAGTCAATACCAAAGAAGGGTTATTTTTGCTAATCACCAATCGGCGTGACGTAACGAGGTATGGGACGAAGAGGGGCTATAACCACGCCAACAGAGGTGTGAGATGTCGGTACAACAGAATTCATTCTGTTGTTGGCCTGTTAGGGCCAAGAGTTCTTGTTTCCCGTGGAAACAACCACAGATTAAAATTTGTGGTACCGGGGGGAGGGTCTACCGCAGGATGTGGCCTAAAGGCTATTCCACCGCCAATGGCTCAGATGACACCCCCCCGCCTGAGATGCGCCTCCGCATACCGGCGGCGTGAATGGCATGATAAAAATTGCGTGGTAGTATATGCGGAACAGTCAATCCAAAGCTAGCCAACCGAATGGCTCTTCAATGAACTTGGAAATGGAGAGGCGATGGAAATAGGCGAGAGCAGGCGTCTTATCATCCTCATCAGCATTTTGCTGGTGGCGGGGTTCTTCGCCACCAGTCTCGCCAGCTACTTCGTGTCCAAGGCGGCGGTGCGCGAGGCGATCATCGCCCGCGAATTGCCCATCACCAGCGATAACATCTACTCCGAAATCCAGCGCGACCTTCTCCGCCCAATATTAATTTCCGCGTTCATGGCCGACGACACTTTTTTACGCGATTGGACATTGCGCGGCGAGCGCGACACCTCCGAAATTACGAGGTACCTAAAGGGGATTCTGGATAAGCATGGCGCGTTCACCTCGTTCTTCGTTTCGGAAAAGACGGGCGTGTACTACCACGCCAACGGTATTCTGAAAAAAGTGCGGGAGGGCGAACCGCGCGATGTCTGGTATTACCGCGTACGGAGCATGACGCCGGATTATGAAATCAACGTTGATCTGGATATGGCCAACCGCGATACCATGACTATTTTCATCAATCACCGCGTATTCGATTACAACGGACATTTTATCGGCGCCGCCGGCGTCGGACTGGCCGTCGATTCGGCGCGCAAGGTCATCGAGAATTATCAAAGCCGGTATGGCCGCAACATTTTTTTTGTCGACCGCGCGGGGAGCGTTGTCTTGAAGGGAAGCGGCAGTGCCGATTCGTACCGCAACATCAAGGAGGAGGCGGGCATCAGGGAAATCGCCCCCGCCCTCCTTTCATCGGAGCATGGGTCGTTTGAATACCGCCAGCAAGGGAGAACGGCGCTGGTCAACGCCCGTTTTATAAAAGAGCTGCAATGGTATCTGCTGGTGGAGCAGGACGTGAATCCTTCGCTTGCCGGTTTGCGAAAAACACTGTACGGCAATCTGGCGGTTTGCCTTGTTATCACCCTGATAGTTCTCGCGGCCACCCGTTTCACCGTCGGCCGCTACCAGCGGCGCGTGGACGAGCGCACCGAGGAATTGCGGGTGGCGAAGGAACGGGCCGAGGACGCCACGCGGCTAAAGGATCGTTTCGTGGCGCTGGTTTCGCATAACATCCGGGAGCCGCTGGCGACGATCAAGGGGTATATCCAGTTTTCCCGCGCGGCGAAAGATAACAATGACGCGAATAAAACGGATATCGCCAGCTGGCTGGCCACCTCGGAAAAGATCGCCGATGATTTAATGGAAAGTGCCGGGAAGATTCTCGATGTGAGCCGTTTGCAGGCCGGCAATATCAGTCTCAACAAAAGCCGCTTCTATCTTCATGCGTTCGCGCGAAAATGGATTGAAAAAATCTCCCTCGCGGCGTCGCAAAAAGGGATCATGATACAAAATGAAATTCCCCTAAAATGGGAGTTGACGGGCGATGTCGATTTGCTGGGTGAAGTAATCGTGAATCTGCTTACAAACGCCATCAAGTTTACCCAGCAGGGGGGAACAATTACCCTGTTCGCGCCGGCTCCCCATATTCTTGCCGTCAGGGATACCGGCATCGGCGTCCACGAGGCCATAATGCCCGATATTTTTAAATATGAAGTTATGACCAGCACCAGGGGAACGGCCGGGGAAAGGGGAACCGGCCTCGGACTTCCTTACTGCCAAGACATCATGAGCCTCCACGGCGGTCTGCTGCGGGCTGAAACATCCCCATCAGGCTCCACATTCTTCATGGAATTTCTCCCCGAATCGGCACCCTACGCTTCAGCATCTCCCTCTAGTTAACCGCTCGCGAGAATTTTCTTTATCCCTTCACGGCATGGCCGATGGGAGCGGGTCCCCCCTTTGCAGGCCTCCTCCCCCGGCGAATAAAAGCAAAACTTTAGTTCCTGCATCCTTTTCTTCCGCACCCACAAATAGGCCTCATGGGAAATTTTTGCCGGGTCGATAAGTTATCTAGATAAAAGAGTGAGAAGCGCCACGGGGTAAACAGTTGGCGTTTCGCAACGTAGGGTTTCAAAGGCAAGAACGCCGGGGGTTCGGTGTTCCGCCGGTGGGTAACAACCATCAACGGACACACCTCCCTCCGCCCGTTCCTCTCAAAAACTCCACATGCGAACCGCGAACGAACGGGGCAATTCTAAAACGTGGGAATCGGATGAAATTTTGTAAAAGTTTCATCCAATATGAAGGAGGACTTCGACCAGAAACAGCCTTTGAACCCGTTTCGACACATTCCCGGCTGGGGTGGCGGGGAATGCGGGCGCGCCGCCACGCGCGTCCGGCCGTCCTTTTGTGGCGGGTCGCGGATTTTCCGCGGTGGTATGGCAAGGAAGCCAAATTTTCAAGGAGGATACGATCATGGCTTTACGAGTTTATAACAACCTTTTCTCTGTCAACGCACAAAGAAACTTGGCGACGAACAGCAGCAACTTGGGTTCTTCGCTGGAAAAACTTTCCTCTGGTATGCGGATAAACAAGGCGGCGGACGACGCGGCCGGGTTGTCCATTTCGGAAGGTCTGCGGTCGCAGATCCGCTCGCTGAACCAAGCCACCCGCAACGGCAATGACGGCATCAGCCTCATCAACACGGCGGAAGGAGCGCTCTCCGAGCAATCCTCGATCCTTGTCCGTATGCGCGAACTGGCTTCGCAGGCGGCTACCGGCACCGTCGGCAGCACCGAACGCAAAACGATCGACCGCGAATTCCAGGCCCTCAAGTCGGAAATCGACCGCATCTCGGCGGTGACGGAATTCAACGGGCAGAAACTGGTGGATGGTTCACTCAGCTCCGGCGCAACCGCTTCGGTGGTTATCCAGGTTGGTATCCGCGCCACCACCAACGATAGGATCAACCTGAACACCGCCGTCGACCTGACCGCCATCACCACCACCGGCTTGGCGGTGCAGAACACCAGCGTGCTCACCGCGCAATCCGCCTTGGCTTCGCTGGCAAATATCGACAGCGCCATCAGCAAGGTGACGGACGGCCGCGGCCGCCTCGGCGCCGTGCAAAACCGCCTCGTGCATACCCTGGCCAACCTGTCGGTATCGGCTGAAAACCTGACCGCCGCCGAATCGCAGATACGCGACGCGGACTATGCGACGGAAATCTCGAAGTTCACCCGGAACCAGATTCTGGTGCAGGCTTCCACCTCGATCTTGGCGCAGGCGAACATGGTGCCCCAGACCGTGCTCCAGCTGCTTGGCTGATTTTACAAACGCAGAACGCGCCCCGCGAACACGGGGCGCGTAACGGCGCGCCTTAAACAAGGAGGCTTTCTATATGCGGGCGGGGCCCTTCACAAAAGGGCTCCGCTCCGCCATTACCTGCGCCATCCGGAAATCATCCGGCGTGGTGATCTTCATATTCGCCGCTTCACCCGGCACCCACGCGACCTTTATTCCGGCATGTTGCAGAAGCGACGTTTCGTCGGTCCATTCCTTTCCCTCGTGCCGTAGCCGTTCGTGCGCGGCGATGAGATCCGCCGAGCGGAAGACTTGCGGCGTCTGGATGATAAGCGCGGTGGCGCGGTTGATCGATTCGCCTAAAAAATCCCCGTCGCGCGTTTTCAGCGTATCGTGCGCGGCGATTGCGGCGGTGGCCGCGCCGTGCCGCAGCGCGGCCTCGACGGTACGGCGCACCAGCGCGGGGCTGACGAACGGGCGTGCCGCGTCATGCGCCAAAATCCATTCGGTCTCGGCGGCCCGTACCCCGTTATAGACCGAGGTGGCGCGTGTTGTTCCTCCGGCGATGGCGCGGGTTATTTTCGGCCAACGGGCGTTTTCCACATATTTCCCGGTCAGGCGCGCCACATCATCCGGCGGTGTCACCAGGATGATCGATGTTATTTCATCGGCCTGGGAAATGGCGGCAAGGGTCCAGTCGAGCAGCGGGTGCCCGTTAAGTTCCATGAACTGCTTGGGAACGGCGGCGCCCATACGGCTGCCGGATCCGGCGGCGGGGATTACCGCCGTGATGGTGGGGCGGCCCACAACCGGCTCACTCCCTTTCGGCGGCGGACGATCCGCCGGGTTCCGATAGAAATTTCGCGAAGATCATCCTTCCGGTGGGGGTTTGCAGCACGGAGGTTACCTGCACGTTCACCTTATGGCCGATCCGTTTCCGGGCGTTATCCACGACAACCATCGTGCCGTCTTCCAGATAGGCAAGCCCCTGGCCCGGTTCTTTGCCTTCTTTCACCACCAGCATGGAGAAAAGTTCTTCCCCCGGCAGCAGCAGCGGCCGCGTGGAGGTGGCGAGCAAATTGATGTTCACCGCGCCGACGCCATGCAGCTCGGCCAGCTTGTTCAGGTTGAAATCGTTGGTCACGATTTTACCGTCGATTTTTTTGCACAGCTCGATCAGTTTGTGATCCACCTCTTTGATGCGGGGGAAATCCTCGTTCACTATTCGCACGTCGAAGAGCGCGTTTTGCTGCAGGCGGTGCACCACTTCAATGCCGCGGCGGCCGCGGGTTTTCTTCAGGTCATCCTGCGAGTCGGCGATCTGGTGCAACTCCGCCAGCACGAACGCGGGAACGACGATGGTTCCATCCATAAAACCGGTCTCCGCCACATCGGCGATACGGCCGTCAATAAGTACGCTGGTGTCCAGCACTTTCGGCAAAAGGCCAAAATCCGATTTGCCCCTGATGATTTTGCTGATCACGGTGAGATCCACCTCTTCGATAATGCGCAGACCGACGGAGGCGCCGATGAACGCGGCGGTGAGGTTAACCATAAGGATGAGGATGCGGTTTCCGGTGGAGGGAGTAAGCGAAAGGCCGGTCAACGCGTAGGTCAGGAGGTTCGCCAGGATGAGCGACGTGAAAATACCGAACGCCGCTCCGGCAATGGCCCGGAGTTTCAGCGTGCGGAGTTTCATCTCCGCCGCCACCGCCAACGAGGCCATAACCGTGCCGAAAACCGCCCCTTCGGCGATGGATAGTATCCGAAGGGTGTAATAAACGCCGCTGGCTCCCAGGTGGCCTATAAAGCCGCCTAAAACAGCGCCGAGCAGGATGAACAGCAGGCGAAACATCAACATTGAGATGCCTTGTCTGCGGTCAGCGTCAGGCTGTGAACGCCTTATCGAGCAATTTGGCGGCGGCGTCCTTCAGTATCCCCTTCGCCTCCGCGATTTCCACCACCATAAGTTGCCGGACGTTGTCGTACATCCGCTGTTCGCCGAACGACAGTTCCTTTTTGGCTTGAATGAGGGTCAGTTCACGCAGTATCTCCGCCAATTCCAAAACCGAGCCGGACTTTATGCGGTCAATGTAGCTTTTTTGCCGCTTGTGCCAGTTAACGCCGTTAACCACTTTCCCTTTTTCACGCAACAGTTTGAGAACCTTGCGCACTTCCCCTTCGGACATCACATTGCGGATGCCGACCTGCTGGGCGCGGGAAGAGGGGACGCGGATCGTCATGCCCGATTCGTCGATACGAATCGTGTAAAACTGAACCGCCGCGCCGTTCGTTTTTATTTTTTCAATTTTCTCGATAATGCCAACGCCATGCGCAGGATAAACAACGCGCGCGCCTCTTTTCAACTCCGAAAATTCTTTCTCTTCCACTTGCTGCCACCTCTCTGGAATGGGGATTTGACACGTAAGATATTGTAGGCAAAATGATAACACCAACTTAACAATAAGTCAATGAAATGTGAAGTGATCGGGCGACGTAATATCAAATTTTGATAATGCGCAATGCATATATTATCAATGATATATTGGCAACATTAAAAGGATTCACCACAATATATAATTTTTTACATAACACGCTTATTCTTAATAACGCATTGTTTTTATTTGTTTTATCCAAGACGCTCTCGCGAGTCTCTTATTGGGAGTTTTCCTTAAAAACAGTTGATTTTTAATGTGATAAGCGGGTAAAGTTAAACCATTGCGAAAAACTTGAAAATGACTGAAAAACCTTTATTTAATACCGCCGTCATCATCGGCGTAGGGCTTATCGGTGGTTCTATAGCCCGTGTATTAAAAAACCGCGGCATGGCCAATAGGGTGATTGGCGTCGGGCGGAGCGAGGCGAACCTGAAGGCCGCCCTCGAGCTGGGCATCATCGATGCTTCGCTTCCGGCGGACGATGCGGTGAAGGAAGCCGATTTTATCGTGCTGTGTCCGCCAGTCCTTTCCATTATTCCCACCCTTAAGGCGATTGCGCCCCACATAAAAAAGGGGGCGCTGGTAACTGATGGCGGTTCCACAAAAAAAGATATCGTGGAGCGGGGAGAAAAAATCGCCGCCGGACGGTTTGTCTTTATCGGCTCACACCCCATCGCGGGCACTGAGAAGTCGGGGGCCGCGTCATCGTTTGAAACGCTTTTTGAAAACCACCAATGCATCATTACCCCTACACCCAACACGCCTGCCGAACCGCTGAAAAAACTGACGGCTTTCTGGCGCGGAGCCGGCATGAAGACCGTGCTGATGGATCCCGCCCTGCACGACACCGTCATGGGAGCGGTGAGCCATCTGCCGCATCTGGTGGTCTTTGCGTTGGTGAACACCGTCAGCGAAATAGACGGGAGCGAAAACCTCCTCAACTTTGCCGCCGGGGGATTTAAGGATTTTACCCGGATTGCCGGGTCGCCCCCCGAGATGTGGGCCGATATCGCGCTGGCGAACCGCGCGACGATGCTGGAGATGTCCGCCGCCGTGCGGGGCAATCTCGCCGCCATCGAAAACGCCATCCAATCGGGCGACCGCGAAGCCCTAATGCGGATGTTCAAGCGGGCAAATGAGTTCCGCGGAAAATTGAAAAGGTGATTATCACGCTTGACGGACCGGCGGGGAGCGGCAAGAGCAGCACCGCGCGCGCGCTGGCAAAGAAACTGGGCGGCGTGTATCTCGATACCGGCGCGATGTACCGCGCCGTGACGTTGCTTGCGCTTGAACGCGGGGTGAATCCCGATGACGCGGGAAAACTGGATGCCATCGCCGCCGCGATTGTCATCGATTTTAAGGAAGCGGAAGGTGGCCAAATGGTTTTCATCGACGGACGCGATGTTACCGCAGCCATTCGCGCGCCGGAAGTCGATGCCAGCGTCTCGGCCGTTTCGGCCCACCCCGGCGTGCGGAAAAAAATGGTGGCCCTGCAACGCGGCATCGCGCAAAAACACAAGACAGTGATTGTCGAAGGGCGCGACACCGGAAGCGTTGTTTTTCCAAACGCGGAACATAAATTTTTCCTAAAGGCCAGTTCCTCCGAGCGGGGAAAACGACGCGCACTGCAAATGGGGCAGGCTGCGGAAAACGTGCAAGGCGTTGTAAAACAAATAATTGACCGCGACTCTAAGGATTCCAGCCGCCTAATTTCTCCGTTGGTGGTTCCCGCGGGTGCGGTAGAAATAGACAATTCCCATTTAAGCCTTGACGAGACTCTGGATAAAATCATACAATTTCTCGCTTAATGCGGCAGGCGCCGCAAATTTAGTAAATCAGGAGGTTTTAACGTAATGACTAACATTGTCGGTTCCCGTCCCGCAGCCGGGGTAAGCTTTGAGGAAAAGGAATACACTTCCGAAGAACTCGCGGCGATTTATGATGACAGCATCCGTAATTTTAAAGCAGGGGAGGTCATCACCGGTGTGGTGGTCGCCATTACGCCTGATTCGGTTGTGGTCGACGTTGGTTTCAAGTCTGAAGGAATAATTCCGATCGATGAATTCGGCGGATTTACCCGGGACATCAAGATCGGCGGCGAAATAGAAGTATATATCGAAGAGACTGAAAATGACGACGGCGTCATGGTCTTCTCGCGCGAAAAAGCCCAGCGCCAACGCTGCTGGGAAGTCATTCACAAGAAATACGAAGCAAACGAGATCGTTAAGGGTGTCGTTGTCGGCAAGATCAAAGGCGGGCTCGCGGTCGATATCGGCATCAAGGCGTTCCTGCCGGGATCGCAGATCGACATCCGCCCCCCGAAAAACCTCGATGCCCTCCTGGGCCGCGAGTACGAGTTCCGCATCATCAAGATGAACAGCAAGCGCGGCAACATCGTCCTTTCCCGCCGCGTGCTCATCGAAGAAGAACGCAAAGTCACCAAGGATTCCACCCTGTCCCAGCTGGAAGAGGGCAAGTGCGTCGAAGGCGGCGTCAAGAACATCACCGATTACGGCGCGTTCATCGACTTGGGCGGCGTGGACGGCCTGTTGCACATCACCGACATGAGCTGGGGCCGCATCAATCACCCCAGCGAACTGCTGAAGGTGGGCGATACCGTGAACGTGATCGTGCTGAAGTTCGACAAGGAAACCGAGCGCGTGTCGCTGGGCCTCAAGCAGCACACCCCGGATCCGTGGGTGAACGTCGAAGAGAAGTACCCCATCGGCAAACGCGTGAAGGGCAAAGTGGTGAGCGTGACCGATTATGGCGCGTTCCTCGAACTGGAAAACGGCGTGGAAGGCTTGGTGCACATCTCCGAAATGACCTGGAGCAAGCACGTCCGGCACCCCAGCCGCATCGTGACCGTCGGCGATGAAGTCGAGGCGGAAGTGCTCAACATCGACAAAGAAAAAAAGCGCATCTCGCTGGGCATGAAACAGATCATCCAAAATCCGTGGGAGAAGATCGAAGAACGGTATCCGATCGGCACCAATGTGGAAGGCACCGTGCGCAACCTCACCGATTTCGGCGCTTTTGTGGAACTGGAAGACGGCGTTGACGGTTTGATCCACATCTCCGACATGAGCTGGACCCAGAAAGTGAAGCACCCGTCGGAACTCCTCAAAAAGAAGGATCAGGTGAAGTGCAAGGTTCTCAAGATCGACAAGGAGAACGAGCGCATTTCGCTCGGCCTCAAGCAGCTTGAGCCGGATCCGTGGGAGACCGTCGCGTCGAAGTACTCCATGGGGCAGGACGTGAAAGCCAAAATCGTGAAGGTGACCAACTTTGGCGCCTTCGCCGAGATCGAGCCGGGCATCGAAGGACTCATCCATATCTCGCAGATCGGCGATAAGCGCGCCCCCGCCAACGCCCGCAAGGAGCTGAAGATCGGCCAGGAGGTCGACGCCAAGATCATCAAGGTTGACCTCGAAGCCAAGAAGATCGGCCTCTCCATGAAGGCCTTCTCCACCGGGGAAACCGGCGAAGGCGAGTACGAGATCGTAGACTTCCCGGACGAAGAATAACCCATCCGACCCATGGAAAACCCGGCCACTAACTCCCATAAAAAAGGGTTGCTGGCCGGGTTTATTCTTTTAATAGCCCTTTCCGCGGGCTTCATAGTCCTCGTTTCCATCCTGCCTTTCGGCGGCGGCTCCAGCAGTGAAAAAATCGCTTCTCTCGGCAAAGATAAAATCGGCGTGGTTGAAGTCTTCGGGGCCATCATGACCTCCGAAGAGACCGTGAAACAGATCAAGGAATATGCCAACGACAAATCCATCAAGGCGATCATCATCCGCATCGATTCCCCCGGCGGCGCGGTCGCCCCTTCGCAGGAGATTCACGACGCCATCCTCGCGGCGCGGCAAAAGAAAAAAGTGGTTGCCAGCATGGCCACCCTCGGCGCGTCCGGCGGCTACTACATCGCCGTGGCGGCCGACAAGATCATCTGCAACCCCGGCACGCTCACCGGCTCCATCGGCGTCATCATGAACCTGATGAACGTGCAGGAACTGATGGGTAAAATCGGCGTACAGCCGATGGTGGTAAAAAGCGGCGAGTTCAAAGACACCGGTTCCGCCTTCCGCCCGATGACCGAGCGCGAGAAAAAGGTGGTGCAGGATATGATCGATGACGTGTACGGGCAGTTCGTCACCGCCGTGGCCAAAGGGCGCAACATGACGGAAGAGAAGGTACGCGTACTGGCCGATGGCCGCGTCTACACCGGCAACCAGGCAAAGAATAACGGCATGGTCGACGCGCTGGGTGGAATGGAAGAAGCGGTGAAACTAACCGCGCAACTCGCCGGCATCAGCGGCGAACCGGCACTGGTGCGCCATGTAGAAAAAATGCTCTGGCTGAAAGAAATAATGAGCGAAAAGATGACCGGCAAATTCGACTGGCTGCTGAATGAAGTCGCCGTCCACAAACCGGGCGTTTACTACCTCTGGTCGATGAACTAGTTCTTTCCTTAACTTTTCGTTTTTGTGTCATCCTCGCGCAGGCGGGGATCCAGAAAATTTATCCAAACTTTCTCCCTCAACTTCCCTTCCGAAACCATCAGAAATAAGTTCTTTCAATTCCTCCTAATCCTCTAAAAGCTCCAACGGCACCAAAAACTCCACCAAATATCTGTTAAATGTATTATTTATCATACATGTCGGCCAAGTAAAAAGTTGACGCAAAATGCGCTTAGACGTTCATGGAAAACGTACGTTGTTTTTGATGCGGGTGAACCGGCAATCGGTCAGTTGTTCCGCGTCCACGATTATCCGGGAGGAATGATTTGACTATTCGTATCGGGACTCATATCATTTCCGCATGAGTAAGGCGCTAAACAGAAGTCATCTGGAAATGTCACTTTAAAGAGGATTTTTACGATGGGAAGCAAGACGTTAAACAAGGGACAGTGGCTCATTACCGAGGGCGACACGCGGATGTTTCACCTCTACCGGCTGAAGGAAGGCCGCGTATCGGTGCATTCGAAAGGCAAAAAGATTAACGAGATCGAGGTGAAGCCGGGCGGCACCCCGCGGGTGCTCGGCATTTTGGCTCTCTTCAACGACCGCAAGCCAACCGCATCGGTGCGGGCCGAAACCGACGTGGAAGTGGAAACCCCATACATGGATCACATCATGGGCCTTATCAGGAACGAGATGCCGATCAACAGGGACGATCTTGCCGCTGTTATAGAATCTATCGAGCTTTACTCCACTATTGAGCGCGCCCGCGCCAGGCTGGCCGAACTCGGCACCATAAAGCTTACCGTGCCGCCGAAAGGCAAGGGTGAGGTCAAAGAGGTGTTTAACGAGCTGAAAGAGCTTTACGAAAAACTTTCAGACCGCGAAAAACGCAAGTAACCGTTTCACGTTGGCCGGGGGTCCATGCGGCTCCCGGCCATTTTTTTTGTCCGAAAAGCCGGATACCGCCTATCGGGGATTTCAATTAGAATGGCTCTGTAGGAACAATCTAATCCACGCGGAAAGAAGGGTGGATGCAAGCGGGGGGCATGGTGGAAAACGGTATTGGCGGCCTGGGCAAAATACTGATCGTTGACGATTCAGACGATATCCGCTTGTTGCTTTCGGGAACGCTCACCCGCGCCGGTTACTCCGTGATTACCGCCGAGAACGGCGAGGAGGGGGCCGAAAAATATTTTCATAATTCCGGCACCAGCATGGTCATTACCGACATGGATATGCCGGTGCTGAACGGTTTGGGCCTCATAAAAAAACTCCGCGATGCCAAAGCCGAGGTGCCCATCGTGGTGTTGAGCAGCCGGAATGACGAGGACTCCGCCATAAAGGCCGTTCACGCCGGTGCGGACGATTACATCGTAAAAGACGGGAACATCCGCGAGGAAATACTGCTTCACGCGCGCAAGGTGTTCGAGCTCCGCAAAATAACCGACGAGAACAAGCGGCTCTACCGCCAACTTGAGACGCGGAACCAGTTCATCAAAAAGACCTTCGGGCGCTACATGTCCGACGAGGTGGTGGAAAAACTGCTGGAGCACCCCGATGGGCTGAAGCTGGGCGGGGAGAGCGTCAAGGCGACGGTCATGATGACCGATCTGCGCGGCTTCTCCGCCGTGTCTGAATCGTATGGGCCGGAAGTCATCGTGGATATGCTGAACGCCTATCTGCGGGAGATGACCACGATAATTTCGAAACATTCGGGCGTGATAAACGAGATTATCGGCGACGCGCTGCTGGTGCTTTTCGGCGCGCCTGTTTCACGCCCCGACGATGCCGCCCGCGCCATCGCCTGCGCGATTGAGATGCAGCTGGCCATGAAAAACGTGAACCGGCGGAACGGGGAATTGGGCCTGATGGAGCTGGTGATGGGGATCGGGCTGAACACCGGCATGGTGGTGGCCGGCAACATCGGCTCGGACATCCGGGTAAAATACGCCGTGGTGGGCCCGGTGGTGAACCTTGCGGGCCGGGTGGAATCGCTCACCGTGGGGGGGCAGATACTTGCCACCGAATCGGTGTTGAAGGACGCCGCCACCGAGGTGAAAACGGACGGCGAGT
>JAHFEK010000048.1 GCA_023248495.1 Nitrospinales bacterium | reverse complement strand
CCTGGCGGCGGCCTTGAATGGGGCCGGCCCACGGGATGAAGCTGTGAAAGCTGTGGCTCATCGTGGCGGAGCCGCGGGTATCGGTGAGCAGTTCGCCGTGCATGCCGATGAGGCCGCGCGCCGGAATGGTGAATTCGAGGCGCGATTTCCCTTCCATCTGGGGAGACATGTTTTTCATCATCCCCTTGCGTGAGCCGAATTTTTCGATGACCTTGCCGACGTATTCATCATCCACGTCGACGATGACGAATTCTTCCGGCTCCATTTTTTTACCATCGATCTCGCGCGCGATGACTTCGGGGCGGGAGACGGAAAGCTCATATCCTTCGCGGCGCATCGTTTCGATGAGGATGGAGAGGTGCAGCTCGCCACGCCCGCTGACGCGGTACGAATCGCTGTTTTCCACGCGGTCCACGCGCAAGGCCAGGTTGCTGCGCAGTTCCCGGTCCAGCCGTTCCTGCAGATGGCGGCCGGTCAGTTTGTCGCCGGCGCGGCCGACAAAGGGGGAGGTGTTCACGCTGAAGTACATCGAGATGGTCGGTTCGTCTATTTCGATGGTCGGCAGCGCCTCGGGGTATTCCTTATCAGCCAGCGTTTCGCCGATCTCCAGATCCTTGAAACCGGCGATGATGACGATGTCGCCCGCCGTGGCGGATTCAACCTCTTTACGGGTGATTCCCACGAAGGAGTAGAGTTTCATGATCATGTTGAATGTGATGTTTCCCTCGCGGTCGATGCGGGAGATCTGCGTGTTGGTGTTTACCTTTCCACGCAGGATTTTGCCCACCCCCATGCGGCCGAGGTAGTCGCTGTATTCCACCGAGGTGACCAGCATCTGGAACGGCTTGTCCGGTTCCACTTCCGGCGCGTCCACCCGTTCGATGATGGCATCGAGCAACGGTTCCATGTTGGTGCCCCTCACGGCGGGGTCGAGCGATGCGATGCCCTGTTTGGCGGAGGTGTAGACCACCTTGAAGTCGAGTTGCTTGTCGTTGGCGCCCAGTGCCGCAAAGAGATCGAATATCTGGTTCAGCACCCAGTCGGGGCGCGCGTCGGGGCGGTCGATTTTGTTGATGACGACGATCGGGGCCAGCCCGAGTTTAAGCGCGTTTTCCAACACGTACTTGGTTTGGGGCATTGGGCCGTCCACCGCGTCGACGAGCAAAAGGGCGCCGTCCACCATTTTGAGAATGCGCTGCACTTCGCCGCCGAAGTCATGGTGCCCCGGGGTGTCGACGATGTTGATTTTCTTCCCCTTCCAAAGAACGGAGGCGTTCTTGGAGAAGATGGTGATGCCGCGCTCTTTTTCAAGGTCGTTGGCATCCATGACCCGTTCTCCCATCCGCTCGTTGTCGCGCATGGTGCCGGTTTGTTTAAAAAGGGTATCCACCAAGGTGGTTTTGCCGTGGTCGACATGGGCGATGACGCAAACGTTTCGTATGTCCAGCTGTTTCATTCGTTCGGTTCCAATAATTGTTGCGGCCGCTACCGCCGTATTATGGGCAATAGTAAAGTTTGTAAGTATATACTATTTTCCGTTCGAATACACTAGTATTGCGATATGTGGAAGGTGAGAAGGGCGATAGCGGCTTTCGGCGGTCTTCTGCTGGTCACCCTGCCGTTTGCGGGGTGTGGCGGCGGAAGCCGCGCAGGAACAACCATTTGTCCCGCTGCGCCCGCTGCCTGCGACGCAGTTTCCCAGAACCGGTATGTATATGATTTGATGAAGGATCTTTATTTCTGGGCCGATATGTCGCCGGTGATTGATTATGCCTCTTATGCCACTCCCGCGAGCGTCCTGTCCGCGATGGTTTATACCCCTAAAGACCGGTGGAGCTATATCAGTTCCGCCACCGCGTATACCTCTATTTTCGCGCAAGGGAAGTACATCGGTTATGGAGTTGGCTTCAAACAGGGAAGCGACGCCGTTTGGCGGGTGTACATTGTTTACCCCGGCTCGCCAGCGGATGTGGCCGGTCTGCGGCGTGGTTACGCGTTGACCAGCCTTAACGGTGTACCGGTCGCGCAGGTCGCCGCTCAAAACTTGTGGAATGCCGAGTTCGGGGCGGATGTGCCAGGCGTCCAGATGAGCGTCGGGTATAGCGGCGCCGCGGCCGTGGCGGGAAATGTAACACTCACCAAAAGCGTGGTGACGGTGCCGCCGGTGTATGACGCCCGTGTGATCTATTTTGAGGGCACAGCGGTTGGGTATGTGTCCTTTACCATGTTTAGCGACCTCACCGCCACGGCGGTGGATGAGGCATTTTCCCGGTTCCAGCGCGCGGGGATTCAGGATTTGATAGTGGATTTGCGGTACAACAGCGGCGGTTTGTTGAATCCGGCGGCCTACATCGCGGGGCGGATTACGGACGATCACGCTGCGGGCGCGGTGTTCAACCGCTACCGGCATAATGCGGCTCACCATTGGCTTGACGGGCTGATTCGGTTTTCCGCCACAGGCCCCGCAACGTCGGGAGGGCGGGTGATTTTCATAACCACCGGGTCCACCGCCTCGGCCAGCGAATCGCTCATCAACGGGCTAAAGCCATTTATGGACGTGGCGCTGGTGGGGAGCAAAACCCACGGCAAGCCGGCTGGAATGTACGGCTGTTATTTTTGCGGCAACGTCATCGCCGCGATTGCCTTCGAGCTGGAAAATGCCAATGGTCAGGGCGGTTATTATGGCGGCATCGGCGTTACCTGCGCGGCGGATGACGGGCTGACCGTTCCGCTGGGGGATCCGGCGGAGTCATCGCTGAAAGCGGCGCTGTATTACGCCATCAACGGGAGTTGTCCGCCAGCCACGCAAAAACCGGGCGTGCCCCCCGCAGTTGTGCCGCTGACCGGCATCCACGGCGAAGCCGCCGCGTTTTAGCCCATATCTCGAAGTTGACATCGCGGGGGCGGTTATTTCACGATGGAGTGGAGGATGGTGTCGCGGGGGGCGGCGTTCTTGGCGGGGTGGTCGATGTTGAAGTGGAGGCCGCGGCTTTCGCGGCGGAGCATGGCACTTTCGATGACGAGGTCGGCGCAGGTGAGGATGTTGCGCAGCTCGACCAGATCCGACGTGACGTTAAAATCCCAGTAATACTGTTTCACTTCATCGCGCACCAGCTTGATGCGCCGCTGGGCGCGCACCAGCCGCTTGTCGGAGCGGACGATGCCGACGTAATTCCACATGGTGCGGCGTATCTCGTCCCAGTTCTGGGCGATAACCACCTGTTCGTCGGAATCGACGGCGTTTCCCGCCGACCACGGATTCACGATGTTGATGTTGCGCGGCACCCATTCTTCCGCCGCTTTTTGCGCCGCGCGGCGGCTGAACACGATGGCCTCCAGCAGGCTGTTGCTGGCGAGGCGGTTGGCGCCGTGCACGCCCGTGCAGGCGTTTTCACCCCCGGCATACAGGCCCGGCAGCGAGGTGCGCCCGTGCAAGTCCACATTGATGCCGCCGCAGATGTAGTGCGCGGCGGGCACCACCGGTATTTTGTCTTTGGTGATGTCCAGTCCGTGCGACAGCAGTGTGCGGTAGATGTTGGGAAACTTTTCCCGCACGGTGTCCGGCGGCAAGTGCGTGGCGTCGAGGTGCACATAGTCGTCGCCCCGTTTTTTCATTTCGGTGTCGATAGCGCGGGCCACCACGTCGCGCGGAGCCAAACAGCCCATCGGGTGGTATTTTTCCATGAATGGTTCGCCGGTGACGAGCCGCAGCACCGCCCCTTCCCCCCGCATCGCCTCGGTAATGAGGAACGATTTCACCTCCGGATGGTAGAGGCAGGTGGGATGGAATTGCATGAATTCCATATTGGCGATACCGGCCCCGGCGCGGTAGGCCATCGCGATGCCGTCGCCGGATGAGATGTCCGGGTTCGTGGTATAGAGGTAAACTTTTCCCATGCCGCCGGCCGCCATGAAGGTGGCGGGGGCAAGGATGGTTTTCACGATGCCGGTGGCGGTGTCCAGCACGAATGCCCCCGCCACCCGCGCCGGGTCGCCCGTTCCCTCGATTTTCGATTGCAGCACGAGGTCGATGGCGGTGTGGTATTCCATCATGGCGATGTTCTTTTCCTGCCGCGCGGCCTCTATGAGCGCGCGCTCGATCTCCTGGCCGGTGAGGTCTTCGGTGTGGATGATGCGCCGCTTGCTGTGCCCCCCTTCGCGGTGCAGCGAGAGCGGCCCGCCGGAACCGCCATCTTGCCGCGTGAATCGCGCACCGGCGCCGATGAGGTATTCGATGGCGGCGGGGCCGTTCTCCACCAGCAGGCGAACCGCTTCTTCCCGGCAGAGGCCATCGCCCGCCTTCAGGGTGTCCTGCACATGCAGGTCAAAGGTGTCGTCCAGCGAGGTGACGGCGGCGATCCCCCCCTGCGCGTACTGGGTGTTGGATTCCTTCATTTCCCGTTTGGTGATAATTGCCACGCGTCCCGTGCGGGCCGCGTCGAGGGCGAAGATCAGCCCCGCCATGCCCGAGCCTATGACGAGGTAATCAAAGGTTAAAACGGGGGAAGCGCCGGTGCGTGCCATGTGGGTATGGAGGAGACGGGCCGGCTAGATGCGGAATTCAAACTGGTAATTGCCCAGTTCGATCCGATCCCTGCTTTTCAGGTCCTTTTCACCGGCAAGCTTTTCGCCATTCAGTTTCGGTTTGGTGAATCCCCCCATCGGCTTGATGCTGTATTTACCGCCACGCCGGGTGATCGCCGCGGCGATGGCGCCAATGGTGATGCCGGGGGTTTTGATGTCCGCGCCGTCGCCGGAGCCGAGCAGCGTCGTTTCCTTGTCCAGCTTGTGGAAGACCAGCCTGCCGGAACCGCTGGCGCTTTGATCCATAATGACGAGGAGTTGCGCCGCCTCGGTTTTGCGCTTTGCCTCTTCCTCTTTGGCTTTTTGCTGTTTCATCATTTCATCGGCATTGATCATAACGGTCATGCCGGCCACTTCGGCGGCGCCAAAGAAGTCCGATGCGGTTTTTGCCTCCTCTTCATTAATGAAAAGGATTTCGAATTTGCCGATGTTGATGGTGTCGCCGTGGTGAAGCTCCTGGCTGGTGATCCGTCCTTTGTTGACGAAGGTGCCGTTGGTGCTTTTAAGATCGTGCAGTATGAAATGGTTTTTTTCCACGGCGATGCGCGCGTGTTTGGCCGAGACGGCCGGGTTTTTAAGGACAATATCCCCCGTTTCGCGCCCAAACACCACGCCTTGGGCGAGGGGATGTTCTTTCACCACTTCGCTATTGAGTTTGACCACCAACTTTGCCATCGGGGTGGAATTATACCTCATCCCGGTGGCGGCGGCATACGGGAATTAGAACGTTTTATCGTGAAAAGAGGGGAGCGGCCCGCAGGCCGAAGGTCAGGGTAATCACGTTACCCGCTTCGTTATAGGCGACGGAGGAGGCGAAGGTGCGGATAATGATTATGCCGCGGCCGTGGGGGAGCAGTTCCTGATCGACCTCTTTTTTAAGGAAGTGGGACCAATCAAAGCCGGCCCCTTCGTCCTCGATACGGAAGACGGCGCTCTGCCGGTCATAACCATAGCTGATTTTCACTTTACGGTTGTTAAAAGGGGGCACGGCCATCCGCTCGTTCACGGCTTGTTCGAATAGATCGTAATCCTCTTCCTTGAGCTTCGACGATATCTCCAGATTGCCATGTATGATGGCGTTGGTAATCGCCTCTTCCAGCGCCAACTCCATCGATCCCTTCTTTAGGCTTCCCTGGGAGTTGGCGATCAGGTTTGTCAGATAGAGCGCGGTGGGACGAATGAGACGCCGGTCATTGCCCAGTATCATTTCCTTTTTTTCCAAGGTGACAAAATCGACCACCTGCTTGAGCATGTCGGTTTTTTCCACCTCCCGCACCGCGAGGGAAAGACGTTTTATGATGAGGTCTATCTCGGAGGTGTCGGTTATTCCCAACGCATCGGCTTGCTCCAGCGCAAAGGAGCGTATCTGGGTCATTTTCCGCCGTTCTTCTTCCATCGCATGTTCGTGGGCGTGCCGGGCATCCGCCAGTGATTTGAGCATATGCTCCACTTGGCGGTTAAGGATGGCTATTTCGTGCGAGGTGGCTGGCGAAAAGGCGTGGGATTCCTCATCCTTTTCATTTCCCAGGCGGGCGAGGGTGTTGGCGATGTTGTGCACCGGCCCCATCACCTCTTTATAGAAAAGCCAGTACAGGGAGCTGCCCAGCGCCAAGATCATAAACAGCATGCCGGTCACCACGTGGACGGTGAGGCGGATCGACGCATCGCGCCACTCGCTGACGTTAAAGGTCATTTCCGACATTCCCAATACCGTACCGGGGGCGATAGGTTTATCGTCAAGTCCCATATGGCAGCGTCCGCACCGTTCATCCGCCTTGAACGGGGAGACGAGACGGAAGGAAGAATTATTCAGCTCGGAGAATTCGGGCCGGGTTCCTTGAAGCACCGCTTGTTCCATGGCGTCGTGCGGCTCTTCCCCTTCGCGCATGCCGAATTGTTTGCGGATATGTTCCCCGCGCACCATCCGGAAATCGAATTTCACCTGTCTTTTGAAGTTGTCAACCGTGCCGCGTACCGCTTCCGGGTTGCCGGTGGCCATCATGACCGAAAGCAGGCCGGTGCGGATCAGCTCGGCCTCTCCCTTGGCTTGCGTATAGATGGATGCTTTGTCCCGCTGGTAGAGAATGTAGGAGAACACAACGCCGACGAGCGCCATGCCGATTATGCTGATGAGCACAAAGCGCCGGAGGATGATCCCCCGTAATGACCGTAGCTCCCCCTCCAAATCCCCTCCCATGAGATATCAAATTGTTCCGTATTATATCACATCGGGAGAGCCGATTATTGTATTGCGCCGGTTCGGCGTCACTGCGGGAGATCAGCCCAGTTTGGGGAAAGCGGCGCCGACGGCGGCATCGCGCAGCCGCTCGTAGGCCGCGGCGGCGGTGAAGAGGGTCTCTTCGCCGAAGTGGGCCGCCATCAACTGCACGCCTATCGGCCTGCCGTTCGGCGCAAAGCCGCCCGGCACGCTGATGCCGGGGATGCCGGCCAGATTGGCGCTGATGGTGAATATGTCGCTTAAGTACATTTGCAGCGGGTTGTCCGCTTTTTCGCCGATGGTGAAAGCCGGAGTGGGGGCCGTGGGGGTGAGGAGCACGTTGCACTTTTTGAACGCCTCGCGGAAGTCGTTGAGTATGAGCGTCCGCGCCTTCTGCGCTTTCAGGTAGTAGGCGTCGTAATAGCCGCTGCTCAAGGTGTAGGTTCCCAGCATGATGCGGCGCTTTACTTCCGGGCCGAATCCTTCCGAGCGGCTGTTCACGTACATGGCCGCCAGGTCGTGGCTTTCCTTGCTCCGGTGGCCGTAGCGCACGCCGTCATAGCGGGCGAGGTTGCTGCTCGCTTCGGCGGTGGCGATTACGTAATACACCGAGATGGCGTACTCGGTGTGGGGGAGCGATATTTCCTCGATGAGCGCGCCCGCCGCCGCCAGTTTTTCGGCCGCGGCCTTGATTACCGTTTCAACGGCGGGATCGATGCCGCCGACGAGGTACTCTTTCGGCATGCCGATGACCAACCCTTTAACGTCTTTTTTCAACGCCTCCGTGTAATCCGGCACCGGCATGTCGATGGAGGTGGAGTCGAGCGGGTCGTGCCCGGCGAGCAGGTTCATCATGATGGCGGCGTCTTCCACCGTGCGGGTGAAGGGGCCTATCTGATCCAGCGACGAGGCGAAGGCGATGAGGCCGAAGCGGGAGATGCGCCCGTAAGTGGGCTTCAGCCCCACAACGCCGCACAGCGAGGCCGGCTGGCGGATGGAGCCGCCGGTATCGGAGCCGAGCGACGCGGGGGCGAAACCGGCCGCCACGGCGGCGGCCGAGCCGCCGCTGGATCCCCCCGGCACCGCGGTGAGATCCCACGGGTTGCGGGTAGTGAAAAACGCGCTGTTCTCCGTGGATGAGCCCATGGCGAATTCATCCAGGTTGGTTTTGCCGATGAGCACCGCTCCCGCCCCCCGCAATTTTTTGACCACGGTGGCGGAGTAGGGGGCGCGGAAGTTTTCCAGCATTTTCGAGGCGCAGGTGGTGACCCGGTCTTCGATGACGATATTGTCTTTCACCGCCACGGGGATGCCGAGCAACGGCCCCTTTTCCCCGGCGGCGCGGCGTTTATCCGCGTCGGCGGCCTGTGACAGCGCGTCCTCTTTTTCCACGCGGAGGAAGGCTTTCACGCGCGGGTCGAGCGATTCTATACGATCCAGAAGGGCTTTCGTGAGCGCGATGGATGTGGTTTCCCCCACCGCGAGTTTGCGGGAGAGGGTGGCGATGGAATCGTTGTGTAGTGCCGCCATGTACCCGCCTAATCGATGATGCGGGGGACGGAGAAGTAGTTTTTCGCCTGCGCGGGCGCGTTTATCAGTGACTTGGCGTGGTCGAAGCCCGCAGTGACGGCGTCTTCGCGGAAGACGTTTTCCACCCCGATCACGTGGCTGGTCGGCGGCACATCGGCGGTATCCAGCTTGCCCAACTGCTCGATGTGGCCGAGGATGGCGGAGAGGTCCAAGGCGGTTTTCGCCATCTCCCGCTCGCCAATCTTGAGGTTGGCCAGTTTGGCCACCTTCAGGACTTCTTCGGCGGTAAGCATTATCTCCGGTGCGAAGCCTTCTTCGAGCGCCAGCGTTTTTTCAGTTTCTTTTTCTTCGTCGGGCTAGGCATATCGGTATCTCTCCATCGCTATGAGTGTTTTAGTGTCCCGGAAGTATATCAGGACACCGCGCTAAAAAACCATACCATAATTTCCCGCCGCACCGGACCCGATGCGGCTGAAAATGGCCTCACGCAATCCCGGCATCAAGAGGGGATGTTGAGTTTGGAAATCCTGTATAAAAGCTGCGCCCTGGTAATGCCCAGATTGAGGGCGGCTTTCGACTTGTTGCCATTCGCTTCCCGCAGCGCGGCGAGTATCTTCTGTTTATCCGGCGGAATGGCTATTTGGCCCATATCCGATGGATGGGCCTTTATCTCGGGAGCCACAAGCATGGGCAGAAAAATGTTTTCCGGGATATGATTGTTCCGCAGCTCCTCGCCGTCGCATAACATGACCGCGTAATCAATAACGCTTTCCAATTGCCGTATATTTCCCGGCCATTCGAATTGCCGGAGAACGTCGATGGTTTTATGGTCAACCGCCTTGATTCGTTTTTTATGCACCGTTGAATATTTTTTAACAAAGTATTGCGTTAAAGGTTCGATGTCCTCCGGCCGGTTCCGTAAGGGGGGAATATGAATCTGCAGGCCGTTGAGCCGGTAGAACAGGTCTTTCCTGAAAGTCCCATCTTCCACGCCTTTCCGCAAATCCTTGTTGGTGGCCGAAATGATCCGTGCCTCCGACTTAATCAGGACGTTGCCGCCGACCCGCTGGAATTCCCTTTCCTGGATAACCCGTAAAAGCCTTGTTTCCAGATGGGGCGGCATTTCCCCGATCTCATCGAGAAAAATTACGCCTTTCCCGCAATACTCAAACTTCCCGATCCTTCTCTCTTGCGCGCCGGTAAATGCGCCTTTTTCGTGTCCGAACAATTCGCTTTCCAAGAGCGTCTCCGGAAAACTGCCGCAATTTAAGGGGACGAACTTGAAGTTGCTTCTTTTGCCCGCGTGATGGACCGCCCGCGCCACCACTTCTTTGCCGGTACCCGTTTCCCCCGTGATAAGCAGAGGGGAGTCGGATGGCGCGAACAGCTTTATTTTTTCCTTGATGACGATCATCTGGGGCGACACGCCGATCAAGGAGGGAGGGGCATTGAAATACCCTTTAAGCGCCTCGTTTTCCGCTTTTAGATCCAATTGCTTTACGAGCCGGCGCATCGTAAATGTGAAAATCTCCAAGTCTATCGGTTTTTGCAAGAAATCATTGACACCGATCCTTATGGCTTCGATGGCTATCCGCACATCATTGTGGCTTGTCATCATGATATATAAGGAGTCGGGATAAAATTGTTTCAGTTGCTTAAGCAGGTGGAGGCCGTCGATGTTGGGCATTTTGTAATCCACAATCGCGATATCGAAAGGGTGGTTTTTCACCCAGGCCAACGCTTCGCCGGAAGAAGTAAATCCGGTATACGCAAAGTTGCCCATGCCGGTTGAATATAGCCTCAGGAGTTCGATGACGATGTCATCGTCATCCACGGCGAGCAAACGAAGCGGCTTATTGGTGTTATCTTCCATCGATCCCTCATCCGTGATTCTACACAATAATTGTGCATAATGCATAATTATTGATTGGCTGAGTTTATTCTTAAGCGAGCTTGGCAAGCATATTCAATGTTATGCCCATTTGGAATGTTTTGGTGCAATCCGTGCAACAGCCAATATCGTACAGGGGTTGTAAGAACAGCAAACAATGAGTTAGGGGGCAAGGCCGTCATGAAGTTCACCCAAAACGTCCAATTTTGTGCCTTTTTTATCCCTGTCATTTTGCTATGCGGTGAGTGCATGTTCCGGGACGACCCCGGTTCTGTGGCCGTAACAGCCATCTTGTCAATCATTGCAATTCAGCTCATGAGTGTAATCGAACGGCATGTGGTTGACGAGGCCGTCTAAAAGCCTAAACAAAGTAAGCGAGGAGGGGGTATGGGCAGTCACGAAGTTCAAGAGGTTCGGCGCATCGCCATCAACATGAATCAGGTGTTTGCCAAGATGGCTCCCCTCATCTTCTCCACCCGCATTCTTTCCCTCAACGCCCAAATCGCTTCGGCTCCTTTGGGATATGCGGGGTATCCATTCGCGGTGGTTGCGCGGGAGTTGGTGGTGATGTCGGCGGAAATCGATCAACTCGTCACCGAGGCCAGTTCATCTTTTTGCGTCATAAACGAGATTGCCCAAACGGTGATGATGGAGAAAAAGCTCAACCTGTTCCGCGAGGCCTTGCGTCACGAATTGATGGCGCGGGAGGCCGAAGGGCGCGGGGAGGAGAGGCTGCCTTGCGGAAGCAGTTTGTGCACATTCATTGAAGGGCAGGACATGGCTTTGAGCGCCTCCACCCACGCCACTTGCTCCGCGTGCAAAGTGGAACGGATTGAATGCACCCTTTGGCGGCAGATAATGAAGCTGGGTGCGGGGCTGATGGAGAATCTCAAGAGAATCGATGACCTTTCAAAACACCTGACCAGTTTGGTGGAGCGCATTCGCTGGGTGGCGGCGCGGAAAAGCCATTTTATCGGCGTCTCCGCCAGCGTTGAAGCTTCGAGATTCAACGGGAACGGAGATTCGATCAGGGCCGTGGCGGAAAACATAACCCTGCTGGCGCGGAATATCGCGGCGATGCAGGACCGGATGCATGAGGCCGCCATGAATCTAACGCAGCGGGTGCCGCAAGCGATGGAACAGATGCGCTTCGAGGGAGTGAACCACATAAGGGAAGGGGTTGCCGCATGAAAAGCTTCGAGCTATACAATAAGGGGAACCGCCGTTGGGTGGTTTTCGCGCGGGACCCGCTTCGGCCGAACTTTGTTATCGATACGAACCAGTATCTTATCACCCAAGCGGGAAAGGGGATTTTGCTTGATCCCGGGGGACAGGAAATTTTTCCCGCGTTCGTATCGGCTCTCGCGCGTGAGATCAGCCTGAACGATATTGTGGCGATCTTCGCCTCGCACCAGGATCCCGACATCATTTCGTCGCTGGCGCTCTGGCTGGATGTTTGCACCGACCCGCCGGTGTATGTCCCGTATATCTGGCGCACCTTTATTCCCCACTTTGGCGGCGGCGAAAGGCTCACCAGCATTCCTGATGAAGGGATGGCCTTGCCGCTTAATGGGACGGACGATCTGCGGGCGGTTCCGGCCCATTACACCCATTCCGCGGGCAATTTTTCGGTGTACGACCCCACCGCGAAGATATTGTTCAGCGGCGATATCGGCGGCGCCCTTTTGCCGGCTGATTTCACTTCGCTTTTTGTCGAGAATTTTGGGAATCATGTGCAATACATGGAGGGCTTTCATAAGCGGTGGATGCCCTCGAACGCCGCTAAAAACGATTGGATTAAGCGGGTACGGATGCTGGACGTTAACATGATGTGTCCGCAGCACGGGGCTATTTTCAAAAAAGACGACGTGCAGCGCTTTCTCGACTGGTTTGAAAAACTGGAAGTGGGAAGCGCTATCGCCAAATGAGCCGCTTGCGCCTGCGTCTCTTTTTCAAATAACTAATTTTTAAACGGTTTACAAAGCAAGAAAGTTAAAATGAAAAAATTCCGCATACAGGCGGTGGATCGCGCGTATGGTTCCCATCTGAAAGCTCACGGGATAAGCTAAAGAATCTTTCCGCTCGTTCCTTTGCCGCCGAGTCAGTTTGAGCGCTTGGAGGGTTTCCCCATTGTGTGGTGAAGAAAGTGCGCAAGGCATTATTTTATTTGTTTCAACCGGGATTGCGGTTAAAATCGATACATGAAATTTCCTGAATATCGTGGCAGACGCCTTCGCATGTCAGAGGGGTTGCGGAGGATGGCAAGGGAATTCCGGCTTTCCCCCGACAACCTGATTTATCCGCTGTTTGTCACCTTTGGCAAAGGGATAAAGCAGGAGATCGGTTCGATGCCGGGGAACTACCGCTGGTCGGTGGATAAACTGGCGGCGGAAGCGATGGAAATCCACTCGCTCGGCATCCCGGCGGTGATCCTGTTCGGCATTCCGGAGACCAAGGACGAGAAAGGGATGAGCGGTTGCCAGCCGGACGGCGTGGTGCAGAACGCCATCCGCGAGATAAAAAACGCCGTGCCGGATTTGGTGGTCATTACCGACGTGTGCATTGACGAATACACCACGCACGGCCACTGCGGCATCGTGGGCGCGAACGGAAAAATATTGAACGACGAAACGCTGGAAATGCTGGGGTTGATGGCGCTGTCGCACGCCGAAGCGGGCGCCGATATGGTGGCGCCGTCCGATATGATGGATGGCCGCGTGGCGGTGATCCGCAAAGCGCTGGACGCGCGCGGTTTCAGCGATATCCCCATCATGGCGTACGCGGCGAAGTATGCCTCCGGCTTTTACGGCCCGTTCCGCGAGGCGTGCGACAGCGCCCCCAAGTTCGGCAACCGGGCGACGTACCAGATGGACACTCCCAACGCGCGCGAAGCGTTGCGCGAGGTGGCGCTTGATATACAGGAAGGGGCCGACATCGTCATGGTGAAACCGGCGCTTTCGTATCTGGACATCATCCGCGATGTGCGGACGCGATTTGACCTGCCGGTAGCCGCATACAATGTCAGCGGCGAATACAGCATGGTGATGGCCGCCGCCGAAAAAGGGTGGATAGACGGCCACCGGGTAATGATGGAGGTGCTCCTCTCCATCCATCGCGCCGGCGCCGACATGATTTTGACCTACTACGCGAAACAGGCGGCCAAAGACCTTAACAGTTGATCGCGGCGGGGGAGGTGGGGGAAATGACGATAGACATTTTAGCCGGCTTTCATAACGAATTCTCCGCGGCCGTTGATGCGGTTCGGGTATCGCGGGACACCTTCTTTCCGCCGAGATGGAAGAGGAGCACCAGGCGGTCGCAAAGGAAGTCGCAAAGGCTTTTGACGGGATTGCGGAGAAGAAGACCGAGCAGGTTCATACCATTATCACGGTGATGCTGATTCCCCTCGGGCTGATCATCGTCGCTTTTTTAATCAAGATGGCTTATGACTTCTTCACCGGCGCCGCCGATAAGGTGGGAAAGGGCGTCGGGAGCATTTCCAGCAAGCTAAAGGCCACGGTGGCCGAGGCGGTCAAGCCGGCGCCGGACAAAAAAAGCCAAAGCAGCGGCAAGCTGCCGGCCATGCCAAAAGATCCTTCCAAAGCGGAAAGCCGCCCGCGGCTTTTGGGGGAGGTTATCATCCGATTTGTAAATGCCTCTCTTACGGCGCGGGAGGTGGAGGATGCCGTGCGGTTTCAAAAACAATCAAATAATGGCAAGAGGATCGGCGAAATTTTAATAGAGCGGGGCGTTGTTACCAGCGACGATGTGCAGCGCGCGCTGAAAATCCAGAAGAAGACCTAGTGGTTGTGAGGGGCCGCGTTTCCGTTATTTTTCGCCGTAAAAGGGTTTCGGGGGTTGGCGTATGATTTTCTTAACGAAATGATTTAGTGGAGCGCTACGCGTGAAAATAAAAGAGGGCTTCGCCGGTCTGCGGCTGCGCATCAAGATAGTCCTCGTATTGCTGTTGTTCGGACTCGGAGGGATACTTTTTTCCTGCGTTGTCACCTACCGCGCCGGCGCGGACGCCGTGAAGTTGACCTCCGAGCGGCTGCTGATCGCCGTGCGCGACAACAAGCGCGCGGAGGTGGAATCATGGTACGCGGGCATTTTGTCTAGTGTGCGGAGTTTTGCCACCGGTCACCGGGTGATTGAGGGCTTTTCGGACATTGCCGCGCCGCCGCGCGGCGCCGGCCGCGCCGCTGGCGAGATGCAACTGCAATATGCGGATTTCCTCCGCGAGTACGGTTTCGGCGAGCTTTATTTTATCAACACCGCGGGCGAGGTGATCTATACCGTTCAACGAAAGGACGAATTGGGCGTAAACCTGCTCACGGCCGGGAAGGATCGCGGGGGATTTCGGGACGTTTTCCGCAGAGCGGCCGGGGCCGACCGCGGCGCGGTGTTTATCTCCGAGTTCGCCCCTTACGATCTTGACATGGGGGTGCCGGCCGCTTTTGCCGCCGCCCCTGTTTTTGGGAAAAACGGATCGCGGATAGGGGTGATGGCGGTGAAGATTCCTAAAGACCGCCTCAACGCGATTATGCGTGGCGAAGCGGGGTTGGGCAAAACCGGTGAATCGTATCTGGTGGGCGAGAATGCGGTGGTTTTAACGGAAAGCCGTTTCGCCGCCACAACCGCCGCCCGCCAAAAACAAGTTGATAGTTCCGCCGCGCGTGACGCATTGCACGGAAAAAGCGGCGTCAAAGAGACCCGCGGCCAACGGGGGCACGCGGTGCTCAGCGCTTACGGTCCCGTCACCGCCGGGGATTCGGCCACCGCCATAATGGTGGATATCGATCTGGCGGAGGCGATGGAGCCGCTGACCGCCGTCACCTGGAGTATCGCCAGCTTTATCCTGCTGGCGGCGGCGGTCATTGTGCTCGCGTCCTACCAGTTTGCCGCGTTGCTGGCGCGCCCCCTATTGCTTCTGGTGGCGGCCAACCGCAAGATGGCGGAAGGCGATCTTACCCCGCGGATCGAGATCATGTCCGATAAGGACGAGGTGGGGCTGCTCATGCGCACCACGAACTCGATGGCGGACCGGCTTGAAGACGTGATGATCAATATCCGCGCCCACGCGCTGAAAGTGGCCGGCGACAGCGGCTCCATCGCCGGGAAGATGCGTCAACTCAAAACGAATTCCGAGGCGCAGCTTCGGGCGGTGGACGAGACCTCCTCCTCCATCGAGGAAATGGGGGCGTCCATCCGTGAAGTGACGCGGAACAGCGAGAACCTTTCCCATTCGGCGGTCGGCATTTCCTCCGCCACCGAGCAGGTGAGCCGCTCCATCAAGGATGTCGAAACCCAGTCGGGGGGCGTGGCCCAATCGGTTGACGCCGCTTCGTCGGCCGTTGAGCAGATCGTGGTTTCCATCCGCGAGGTGACCAAGAACATCAATTCAATTCTTGGGGCGGTTTCGGCGTCGCATGGTTCGGTGGGCCATGTGAACGGCATGATCGGATCGGTGGCGGGGAACGCCGATGTCATTGGCCGCGCCGTCGAGGAGATGGGCGGCGCCATCGAAGAGTTGGCGGTAAACATGAAGGAAGTGGGCGCGAGGGCCGAGAACGCGGCAGCCATCGCCGACGATAACGGGCGGAACGCCGTCAAGGGGCGCAAAGCGCTGGACGAGGCGATAAACGCCATGCGGCACATTCAGGAGATCGTGACTGAAAGCGCCGGCGTGGTGGAAGGGCTTTCGCGCGGCGCGGAAGATATCGGCGCCATCGTGGACGTGATCGACGATATTGCCGAGCAGACCAATCTTCTGGCGCTCAACGCCGCCATAGAGGCTGCCCGCGCCGGTGAGCACGGCAAAGGGTTCGCCGTGGTGGCGGAAGAGGTGCGCAAGCTGGCCGAACGGAGTCAGGCCGCCACTAAAACGATATCGGAGCTGATAGGCGGCATCCAGCGTAAAAGCGCGGATGCCGTGACGTCTATGGAAAAAGGGACGTTGCGCGTGACCGAGGGGGTGGAACTCGCCCGCAATTCCGGCCTGGCGCTGGAAACGATTGTGCATGGGGTGGAATCGAATCTGGTGGTCATCAACGGTATCGCCGCCGCCAGCGCGGAGCAGTACAAGGTGTCGGGGCATGTCGTCAAGGCGGTGGCCCGCGTGTCGGATGAAGTGGACTCAATTCGACGCGCCATCGGCACATTAGCAAAGGCGGGGCAAGAGATTGTCTCGAAAAACGCCGAAATCCTCGATATGGCGCGCCACATAAACGCCAGTGCCGCCGAGCAGGAAAAGGCCACCACGCAGATTTCCGGCATGGTCGGATCCATTCAGGAGGGGGCGCACCACATGAGCGCGTCGCTCAAAGAACAGGCGGCGGCGGTGCGCGGCGTGGCGGACGAGGTGAATCGCGTCACGAAGGAAATTCAACTGGTCAACCGCGCGCTGGAGGAACAGGAAACGGGCATCGCGCGGATGGTCTCGGCTGTGGAAACGGTGAGCAAAATGGCGGAAGACAACAACCGGCAGGTGGATGCCACCGGCCTGGAGACCGAGAGGATCGATGCCGCCGCCCGCCGCCTGGGTGAAATGATGGCGCAGTTCAACGTCTCGGAGGAAAAAGCCGCCCGCTTGCTGGGCGACGGCGCGCCCCGCGCCTGACTCCGGTTACTCCTTCAGCGGTTTGTCGAAGGTGAAGGTGACGCGGTACTCGCCGTCGAGGTCTTCTATCTTCACTTCGTAGCCGGACTTCAGGAAGACTTTCACCATCGCCTTGTTTTGCAGCAGCACGGAGGCGAAGAACCCTTTCACGCCGTGTTCGCGCGCGATCTGTATCAGGTATTTCAGCAGGAAGCTGGCGATATGCCGGTTGTGGTAATCGTCGGCCACCATGAAGGCGACCTCGGCCATGCCGGTGCGGGGGCTGAGCATGTAGTGTCCGGCGGCGATGATCTCCTCCGCCCCGTCGCGTTCGACGATGGCGACGATGGCCATATCGCCCTCGTAATCCACCGCCGTCAGTTCCTGCGCTTTGCGGTGGGGGAACCGGCTCATCCGCTCGAAAAAGCGGAGGAAGCGCGATTCCGCCGACATGCCGTAGATGAGCCGTTGCAGCCCTTTTTCATCGGTCGCTTTCACCGGGCGGAAGAAGACCATGAGGCCGCCCCCCACTTCCTGCCGCAATTCGTATTGCGCCGGATAGACCGCATCGCTTTTCAGCGCCTGATCCTGATAGACGAGCTGGCGTTTTTTCGCCTCTTGCATCAGCCAATCGCGGAATTTTGGATGGGCGACCTGTATGAGGCTCAATGTCCGCTCCCGGATCGATTTGCCGTGCAGGAAGGCGATGCCGTATTCGGTCACTACATAGTGCACATCGCCGCGGGTGGTGACGACCCCCGTTCCTTCTTCAATGTACGGAACGATGGAGCTTTTTTCCCCGTCTTCGGAGGTGGAGGGGAGGGCGATGACCGGTTTGCCGCCCCGGCTGAGCGCCGCCCCGCGCGAGAAATCCACTTGGCCCCCCATGCCGCCGTAGATGTCATAGCCGATGCTGTAGTTGCTCACCTGCCCGGTCAGGTCGATGAGCAGGGCGCTGTTGATGGAGACCATGTTGTCGTTGGCGGCGATCACCCGCCGGTTGTTGGTGTAGTCGATGGGATGGAATTCGAACATCGGGTTGTCGTCGATGAAGGCGTAGAGTTCCGGGCTGCCCATGCAAAACGCGGCGATGACTTTTCCCTTGTGCATCGATTTGCGCGCGTTGGTGATGACGCCGCTTTTCACCAGCTCCATCAGCGCGTCGGAAAAAGTTTCCGTGTGAACGCCCAGGTCGCGGTGGTTCCCCAACTGCAACAGCACGCTTTCGGCGATGGCCCCCATCCCTATTTGCAGGGTGGAGCCGTCCTCTATCAGGCGGCTGATGTTCTGGCCGATGGTCCGGCAGGCCGGGCCGCAATGCCCCACGGCGTAGGGGATGAGTTCCCCATTCTGTTCCACCAGGGCGTGAAAGCTTTTCAACGGCACAAAGGTGTCGCCGTGGGTGCGCGGCATATAGTGGTTTACCTGCGCGATGACGTAATCGGCGCTTTCGATGGCCGCCATCGCGATGTCGACGCCGATGCCAAGCGAGCAGTGGCCGTTCTTGTCGGGCGGCGACACCTGCACCAGCGCCGCGTCGAGGCGCATCCTGCCGCCGCGGAAAAGGGCGGGGACTTCGGAAAGGAGTATCGGCGTGTAATCCGCCAACCCTTTCCAGACCGATTCGCGCAGCGTGTGGGTGATGTAGAAGGCGTTGAGGCGGAAACTGTCGGCGTATTTTTCATCGGTATAGGGGGGCTTGCCCGCCGTGAGCATCGTGACGATTTCGCAATCGGGAAGTTTGGCGGCGCGGGCGGTGAGGGCGTTCACCAGTCCGCGCGGCTCGGCGCAGCCGCCGGAGATGAAAATGCGCGAGGCCGGTTTTATGGCCGCGATGGCGTCATCGGCGGAGGTAAGACGCTGGCGGTAGAGTTCTTCCCAGCCCTGTTGCATGGCGGGGCGTTACGGCTTCGGTTCCAGCGATATGCGGGCGTCCAGCGCCACGCATCCATCGCCCGCCCCGAATACCATCACCGGGTTGAGATCCAGTTCCCGTATCACCGGGAAATCGGCCATCAGGGACGATACGCGCAGAATCACGTCGACGATGGAGTCGATATCGCTCGGCAGTTCGCCGCGCATCCCCTTCAGCAACGCCACCGATTTGACTTCGGCGATCATGCTTTTCGCGTCAAACAGGCTCAGCGGCGCGAGGCGGAACGAAACGTCTTTAATCGCTTCCACATAGATGCCGCCGAGGCCGAACATCACCATCGGGCCGAACTGCGGGTCGGTGGTGGCTCCCACGATGACTTCGCGTCCCCCTTTCACCATCGGCTGCACGGCGATGCCGTCCAGCGCCGCGCCGGGGTACTTCGCCTTCACGCTCGCCATGATGTTGTCGTATGCCTGGAACACCTCGCCCGCGTTGTGCAGCCCCACCTTCACGCCGCCCGCGTCGCTTTTATGCGTCACGTCGCGGCTGACGATTTTCATCACGACCGGATAGCCCAGGTTGTCGGCGATCATGACGGCGTCGCGCGCTTTTTGGGCCATGATGCTTTTGAAAAAATAAATGCCGTAGGCCGAAAGGATGCCGCGCGCCTCCTGTTCCGGCAGCTCCAGCGCACCGCGCGCCAGCGCTTCGTCGATGAGCCGCTTGGCCTTCGCCTTGTTGGGCAGGGCGGGGCGCGCCGGTGTGCGGTCTTCCTGCAGCCAGAGCCGCTTGCGGTTGAGGCTGTCCAGCGCGGCCACGCCCCGTTCGGGGGTGGGGATGACGCAGATGCTGTGGGCGGCGGCGATTTCCATCGCCCGTTCCACCGATTTGCCGCCGAGGAAAACGCCCAGCAGCGGCTTGTTGTGCGTGTTCATGAAATCGACCATGTACTGCGCCAGCTTTTCGGGGTTCAGCGGATCGGTGGGGCTCATCATCACGATGAAGGCGTCCATGTTCGGCTCGTCTTTCAGGACGGCAAATGTGTCGCGGTACCGCTCGGCGGTGGCGTCGCCGATGATGTCGACCGGGTTCTTGTAGTTGGCGGTGTCGGGGAGGAACGCCTTGAGCTTTTGCTGCATCGGCTCGCTCACGGCGGCCATTTTGAGCGTGCTCTTTTCGATGCTGTCGGTGGCCACCACGGAGGGGCCGCCGGAATTGGTGATGATGCCGATGCGGTTGCCCGTCATCTGCCGCCCGGAGGAGAAGGCGAGCGCGAAATCGAAAAGTTGTTCCATGATGTTCGCCCGCAGCACGCCGGATTGCTTGCAGGCGGCTTCAAACGCGGCGTCGGAACCGGCCAGCGCGCCGGTGTGGCTGCTGGCGGCTTTTTGGCCCGCCGCGGTGGTGCCGGACTTGAAGAGGACGATAGGTTTTTTCACGGAGGCTTTTTTGGCGGCATCGAAAAAGCGGCGGCCATCCTTCACGCTTTCAAGGTAGCCGACGATCACGTCGGTCTCCGGGTCGTCCGCCAGGAACTCGATGAGGCTTGCCTCGTCCATATCCATCTTGTTGCCGATGGAGATGAACTTGGAGAACCCGACGCCGTTTTTCAGCGACCAGTCGATGATGGCGATGCAGACCGCCCCCGATTGCGAAAGGAAAGCGATCCGCCCTGGGGCGGGAACTTTTTCGGTGAAGGTGGCGTTCAGGTGGTTCACCGCGTCGATGATGCCGACGCAGTTGGGGCCGACCACGCTGATGCCGTATTGCTTGCAGGCTTGGGCCAGCTCGGTTTCAAGGGCTTTTC
Source organism: Nitrospinales bacterium (assembly GCA_023248495.1). GTDB lineage: Bacteria > Nitrospinota_A > UBA7883 > JACRGQ01 > JACRGQ01 > JACRGQ01. The sequence goes on along the minus strand of JAHFEK010000048.1, from coordinate 681 downwards.
CTTCAAACCCGACTTCGTTGAAGCCGGCGGTGATGATGAGCGCGTTTTTGATTCCTTTTTTTCCGATAGCGTGGATTTCGGGGGTTACCGCCTTTGGCGGCACGGTGAAGACGGCCAGCTCCACTCCGCCGGGCAGTTCCGCCACGCTGTGATAAACCTTTTTCCCCAGAATTTCATCCGCCTTCGGATTGACCGGGTAGACCTTTCCCGTGTATCCGCCGCGGATGATGTTGTTCAGCACGGTATAGCCGATTTTGCCCGGCGTGACGGAGGCGCCGATGACGGCGATGGCCTTCGGCGTGAAAAAGCGTTGCGTATCGCTCATAGGATTTATTCTCCCGCGTTCCCGGCGTCCGGCCGTTTTGCCATCTCGTCGATAATAACGAGGTTGTCTATCGGCAGGGCGGGGGCCACATTGCCCACCTCCAGGCCCTCGAAGTGGGTGAGATACTTGTAGAGGCTGGTGGCGTCTTTGCTGTCGTAAATGCCGGTGAACCGCCGGTCGCCCGGCGTCATCAGCTCGATGATGATTTTCACTTCCGCCTTTTTTTTGCGGCTTTTTATCTGCCCTTTGGCGGCGTTCCACGATTCCCTGGTAAAGCTTCCGGTCACCACGAAGAGCATCGCCTCATTCCTCCGGTAAATTCTGTTCTTTGGCTTTCAGGTTTCGCCGCAGCACCT
>JAHFEK010000047.1 GCA_023248495.1 Nitrospinales bacterium | reverse complement strand
CCTTGGCCTCCTGCTTCACGCCGTAAACGCTGCCGGAACTCGCATACAAGAACCGCTTAACCCCGTGCTTTATCGCCTTTTCCACAAGGCGCATGGACGCCAGCGCATTCACCTCCCACGACAGCTTCGCGTTCAACTCGCCGCAAGGGTCATTGGCGATGTTGGCGAGGTGAATGACCGTTTCGATGCCATCCATCGGGATGGCGTCGATATTCACGATGTTCTCCTTGAGCACCTTCAGATTCTTATGCGGGACGAGATGGTTGCCAAACCACATCGTATCCACAACGGTCACCGAATGCCCCGCCCCCAGCAATTCCCTGGTGAGAAGCGTTCCGATATAACCACACCCGCCGGTCACTAACACGTTCATTACTTTACGCCCTCATGGTTTGTGCACATATCCCAACTCCTGCTTCTTCAACACGTCAATGTTTTGTTTAACCCATTCAATGGTTTCGTCTATGCCCTCATCGAGGCTTACCGTATCCTTCCATCCCAGCGTTTGTTTCGCTTTCGAGCTGTCCAGCAGGTACGCCGCGTCTTTGCCAAGCCGCTCTTCAGTGACCTCGACAAGGTCATTGACCGCCACCCCAACTTTGCGGGCGATTTTCTCAACGAGTTCACGAATCGAAATATTCAGCGTCGTGGAAAAATGGTAGATTTCCCCGTTCGTTCCCTTTTCCATAACCTTCAGGGTGCCGTCCGCGACGTCTTTAATATGAATGAACGACCGAACCGAATGCCCGCCCCCGTGGAGCGGAACTTTCCAGCCCAGCATGAAGAAAAGGATCGTTTTGGGAACAATGCGGTACAACTGCTGACCGCCGCCATACACGTTCGCCGCCCGGGTAAACACGACCGGAAAATGGTAGGCCTTGTAAAATGTTTCCAGGCTCATATCCGCGGCCGCGCGCGAAATCGCGTAGGGGGTGCTGCCGTGGTAATTATTGTTTTCTTTCACCAGCCCCACGCACGTGCCATATACCTCCGGCGTGGAAATGTGCACATATCTTTCCAGGAAAGGCAGCTTCCTGAGCGCGCAGTGCAAATTAATCGTCGCCACGGTATTTGTCTGATACCAATGATCGGGATTGTCCCAGCTTTGGCTCACCATGCTTTGCGCCGCGAAATTCACGACGAATTTCGCTTTCACCTCCTTGATTTTGGCGGTGATCGCCTCCAAGTGATGATTGATGTCATATTGATAAAATGAGAAGTTGCCATGGCGGTCATTTTTTTTGTAGGGAAGAAATACGTCCAGCAACTCTTTTGACCGGCTCATGCCAATCACTTGATACCCCTGGGTCAGGGCATGATCCACGAAATGGGAGCCTGAGAAAGAATTGCTCCCCAAAACGACGATTGTTTCGGCCATTATAATTCCCCGTTCACTTTTTTTGAGATTTGCTTATGTAATAAGAGTGCAGGATATGATCCAGGATCATATGGACATCCTCCACGAGGCCATACTCGCCAGCGGGCGCATCCACGTGGAAATTTATGTGCGAAAGTTTTTTCAAAGCGCCTCCATCGAACCCGGTCAGTCCCACGACTTTCGCTCCGACTTCACGGGCATATTGAACGGCTTTCACGATATTCGGGGAATTGCCGCTGCAGGATATCGCGATAACCAAATCCTCCTTCTTCAATATCCCCGCCAGTTGCATATAAAAGATATTTTCGTAGCCAATATCATTGGATATGGCGGTGCACACGGGGGTATTGTCGGCAAGGCTCGAAATGTCGACATTCAACAAATTCCGGCGCCTCAGGCCGGCCCCGATATCGTTCACGAAGTGGGAGGCCGTGGCCGCGCTGCCGCCATTTCCCAATACGAACACCTTCGCTTTTGCCGCCGCGGCATCCTCGATTGCCCGATGAATTTCGCCGACGGCATCGCCATCGATGGCATCCAAATAATATTTAAGCTTTGCCACATACTCTAGCGTAAATTTCTTGATTCCCAATTTATCCCCCATTCACGAATACAGCATTGTCAGTGTTTTTGATGAAAATTGCCAATGAATTTCTCGGCCACCCATCTTGTGAACGGGAGGCTGCAGGTAAAAGCGGGTGAAACGGCGTTTAATATATGCACGGAGCGCCGATCCCCCGCCACCATGAAATCCTGCACCAATTCGGAAGTCCGGGTATTCAATAACTGAGCCCTGATTCCCGGCCGCGTCCACTCGGTAAACCGGTTTTCATCAATAGCGTAAACCATGTTTCGCGCCATCTTTGCCAAATGCCTTTTATTGTATTTTCTGATTTCCGCCACCGCGAGATCCCTGAAACCAAAGGAATTTTTCGCAAAAAGCGCGCATTCATGCCGCACGGTTTCCCACATTTCTTTCGCGTTGAATCCGCCCATCCCCGCATAATTCTCCCTCCAGAATGCGGGAATGGCTGTGGGGCCGATTTTAACCGCATTATCGGCGGTGATGGTGAAGTGTACCCCAAGGAAGGGATTTTTCAGGTTGGGAACCGGATACACATTGATGCTCACGGGCTTGTCATTCGAATGATATTTCAGATATATCCCCTTGAAAGGGATTACCACGTATTCGTCGGCAAACCCGAAATCGTGCGCCACCTTGTCGGCATACAAACCCGCGCAGTTGACGATCATGCCGGCTTCATACACCGCATCCCCCGCCGCAACCGCCCCCTCGCCGATTTTCCTCCGATATTCAACCCCCAACCGGATCTCCACGCCCATTGCCAGCAATTCGGATTGCATCGCCTGGCAAATATCAACGGGATTTACCGTCGCGGTGGTGGGGGAGAATAACGCCCATTTAACCGTCCGGACATTCTTGTCGATGGAGGCAAGCTCCTTTTCATCCACCAGCTTCACCTCGACGCCATTTTTGATGCCCCTTTTTTCCAGTTCGTACAAACTTTCGAGTTCATCCTCACTTTGGGCCACGACCACTTTCCGGCATTCATTAACCGGGATGCCTTTTTCCCGGCAAAACTTTTTCATCTCCGCATTGCCGTCTTTGGTGAACTTCGCTTTCAATGAATCCGCGGAATAGTAAAAGCCGGCATGGAGCACTCCGCTGTTCCTGCCGCTGGCGTGCAGGCCCACTTCTTTCTCTTTCTCAAGAACGCACACCGACCGCCCCGGAAACCGCGTTTTCAATTCCCGCGCCAAAGCGAGCCCCATTATTCCCCCGCCAATGATTAGAAAATCGTATGTTTTATTGTCGCGCTTCATCTATTACCATTTCAACAACACATTCCAGGAACGGCATCTTTATCCTCTCAGGTATGTCTGAATATCCGGGCAGGATCGGTTTTTTGGAACAAATACCAAAACCCGTATGCAGGAAAACATTATTTGGGGACATAACCGGCCCGCTTCGCCCAAAGCAATGCGTAAGTGATTAATAACGGTTTGGTTACGGCTATTTTTTGCCGTTCCATCCTGATCCATCGTTTAGAGTAAAAACCGACGTTTCGCTCATGGCATGAGAATCATATTTTAGGGGGCATAATTTGTCAATTAATTTTACCCTTGCGGCAAATTCACCATACAGACCGGCCACCGTCCATGACAATATTTTGTCCATTAAGGTAAGCCGAGGCGTCGGAGCACAGAAACTGAACCGCGGCCCGGTATTCATCTTTCGACGCCATCCTGCCCAGCGGGATAAGCGAATTCAGGCGATGCACAAATTCATCGCCTTGCCCGTTAAACACACCGCCCGGGGAGAGGGCGTTCGCCCTCACGCCCCTGTCCGCCCAGTAGGTGGCGAGGTAGCGGGTGAGGCCAACGAGGCCGGCCTTGATGACCGAATACGTCACCGGCTTGACCGGCTGCATATCATCCGCAAGCCCTTCTTTGCGGTAAAGGCGCTGATCGGGCGCGAACACGGAAAGATCGGAGGCGATATTCAAAATCACGCCCCCTTTGCCATCCAGCGCCATGGCGCTTCCGAAAACCTGGCTGCACAGGAAGGAGCCGGTAAGGCCCACCGCCACCTGCAATTCCCATTGGTCGAGGGGGAAATTTTCCAAGCGGGAAGACTCCATCATTCCCTGATCCCCCTTAACCTTGGGATCGATAGCCGCGTTATTCACTAAAATATCGATACGTACGCCGCCGCCCGCCAGTTGCCCCGCCACGGCCCTGATCGAATCCGGCCGGCAAACATCCATCACCCGGGTGAGGATGCGCGCCGGATCGGCGGCGCGCGATAACGATTCGCGGGCGGATGCGAGAGCCGCTTCACCAATATCCGTCAGCACCACCGCCGCGCCGCTTTCCAAAAGCGCGGCCGCGTGCTGCACGCCGAGAAGCCCCGCCGCGCCGGTGATAAGCGCCGTCTTGCCCGACAGATCGAATTTCTTATATGCCGTATTCACGTTTTTCCCATGCCTCCCGATGTTTGTATCCAAAACTTATTTCAGGAATGCACCTGACCGCCATCAAGCGTCCACACGCCGCCGGTGGCAAAGCCGGCCCGTGGCGATGCAAGGTAGGCAACCAATTCCGCCACCTCGCGCGGGGTGCCCAAACGGGCTAACGCAACATCACGATCAAGCATTTTCCGGACGGCGCCGGCATCTTCAGCCAGTTTAGTGGACCAGATCGAACCATCGAACAATATGTTGCCGGGGGCCACCGCGTTGATGCGTATGCCCATTTTCCCCAATGGACGGGCAATGCCGCGCACATACGCGTGGAGCGCCGCTTTAGCGGCGGAATAGGTTACCGGCGCGCCCGGCACAACTTCAAGACCGCAGATGGAGGACACGCAGACGATTGTTCCCCGCGAGGCGGCCAGCGCTTCGCGGGCGGCTTCAACGGTATTGGTTGTGCTCCAGAGGTTGAGCGCGAAGACCCGATTCCATTCTTCGTGGGTTTCATCACCGGGAGGAACCGAACGTCCGCTGCCAACATTGCATACCAATATGTCCAGCCGGCCCAGCGCGGCCGTCGTTTCCGTCACAACGCGTTGAGCCTCCGCCGGCCGGGTGACATCCCCAGCCACCGCGGCAGCGCCCGGCATACCCGCGGCGGCCGCCGCCAGAGCGTCAGCATTGCGCCCATTTATCGCCACCCGGCAACCTTCCGCAAGAAGCATCTCGGCGATAGCACGGCCGATGCCCCGGGAGGAGCCCGTCACCAAGGCCGTCTTGCCCGCCAATTCAAGTTCCATGATGGTTTATCCAATTTGCCGTCATGTCGCGATACCGGCACAACACGCCCGCATGGTCGCCATCCGCGGCGCGGGCGGTCTGGAGAATAAAATTACCTTTATACCCAACCCCGGCAAGGGCGGCAAACACGGTTTCAAAGTCCGCGTTTCCCGTTCCCAAGGGAACGGTGGTGCCGCCCAGCAGCCGATCTTTGACATGGACATTGACTATGCGTTGTCCGTAAGCGGTAATTTCATTGATTGGATTATGGCCCAGGGCGGCGCTATTTCCAATATCGTAGTTGATGCCAAACAGGGCGGGATCAAGCCGTCCGATAAAGCGGGCCAGTTCCGCCGGATCAAAGTCGGACTCAAAGGCAACCCGCAATCCATTATCAGCAAGAAATCCGGTCTGGCGTTGCAGGAAAGAGACCAAGGCATCTTCCTGGGCGGCGTTTTCGATCCGGCCATTGTCCACCAATGGCGTCACCATCATCGAAATACCCGCGGCGGCGCACGCTTTGCCCACGGCCAGGAAATCCCGCTGGAGCGTTTCCCGTTCAACACCCCCCGCTTTCCAAAAAGGGGCCTGCATAAAACAATCGCCCGTAAGCGATGGGATGGCGAATCCATGACGCTGGCAAAGCGACCGAATTTCGGCCTGACCGTCCACCGTAAGCAGCGGATTTTCATAAAGCCGATCCTGATCCAGCGTCCATTCAATCAGGCGAAAACCATGCCGTTGGGCAATGGCGAACTCCTCCCGCCAAGTCGGCCACGGGAATGACTGGATGCGGCCATCAGTCAAAGGCGACAGGCGGCCCTGCATGAATCCGATGCGGGTGTCCGCGTTCATTCCATTTTCCGCGGGGCCGTCAACGGCTTAATCGCGCTGGAGAGCAACATGATTTCTTTCGAGAACCGCACCCATTTGCTGTGGGGCCTGAGAAAACCGGGGGCAAAAAGACGGGTGAGTTCCGCGGCGGGGAGCAACCAGCCCGCCTCCCAAAGAACCGGCAATTGCCGGAAACGCTCGACAGCCACGCTTTCGAAACCATGCATCAGTTGAATGTCGCGAAGTGACGCCTGCATGAAAGGGGTGCGGTGGGTATAATCCTCAAAATAAATGCGGTAATTAAATTCCCAGTCGGGGCATAACGTAATAGCCAGCCCCCCCGGCTTGAGTATCCGGTACATTTCCTCAACCAGTCTTTCGGGGTAATGGAAATGCTCGATGACCGACTTGGAGTACACCACGTCAAAAAAATTATCCGCGAAGGGCAATCCGTCCTTTTCCATGTCGGCGGTTTTTAACTCCACCAATCCCGGACAGTACTTCTCCGCCGCCCGGGAACGGTCCACCCCGTACCCTTGAACCCCGCGCCGGATAAAACCGCGCAGGAATTCACCGCGGCCGCAACCGATATCCAGGAATTGTTGGCCCGGTTTCAATCCATACCTATTGAATAGGTAGCCCGCCAGCTTGTCGGGATATTCCGTCAGCGGCCTATCTTGCTCGTTATAAACAATATCCACGTAATCGCGCTTGTTTGTGCTCATGCTTTTAATACCTCGACAAGTTCCAGCAAAACCCCCTCCGGCCCCCGTCCATAGGTGGCCTTGGCATATCCATCCGGGGATAATTGCGGCGGCGCGTTGAATGTAACACCGGCCTTGGAAAGTTTTTGGCAAGCGGAGTCAAGGTTATCCACCGTCAGCGCCACATGGGTGAACCCGGTGGAATAGGCCGCGCCTTTCCATGCGGGCATATCCGGGTGGGAATGAAAATGCAGCAACTCGACAAGATTCCCGTCAGGAGCCGCCAACTTGGCCGTGGTCACCCGCACATCCTTAAGCCCCAACATGGCGTCGATGTGGGGGCCCGATTCATCCATCTTTTTAACGACCCTAAACCCCAGGATGTCGCACCAGAATCGCAGGGCGCCCTCCAGGTCGGCCACCACAAGGCCCGCATGGCGGAAATGGGTAATCATTCCGCCGCAACTTCGGCGATGGCCTCGCCCAACACGTCAACCGCTTCCATCAGGGCCGCGTCCGTTATCGTGAGCGGCGGCCCCATCTTGATTGATTCGCGGCCTGTGTGGACGACCAGCAGCCCTTTTTGCATGCAGAGTTCGGCCACCCGGCTGGTGAAAGGGCCATCCGGTTCGCCCGTTTGGGGATGGCGAAACAACGCGGCGGCGATCAAACCCCGGCCCAAAAGATGCGATATCCGGTCGGGAAAGCGCGCCTGCAAACGGGACAGCCCGTTGAAAAGCAGATCCCCCTTGCGGGCGGTCTCCGCCACCAAGTTGCGTCCATCTATTTCCTCTATGACCGCAATCCCCGCCGCGCATACCAGCGGATTGGCGGAGTGGGTGCTGCTCATGTTGCCCACATCGGGCAGATCCATGATCTCGGCGCGGCCCAGCACGCCGGACAAGGGCACCCCGCCCCCCATGCCTTTGCCGCAGCAAATCAAATCGGGGGTAACGCCATAGTGCTGAAAACCGAACTTCCGGCCAGTGCGGGCAAAGCCCGCTTGCATTTCATCAAAGGCAAGCAGGATGCCATGTTTTCGGCAAACCTGCTCGATGGCCTGGACAAAATCATTGGGGTAAAATACCGCTCCCCAACCTTGGAATGTCTCTAGCATGAAGCCGCAAATATCCTGGGCCAAGTCGATGCCGTCCGCCTGAAGCTTTTTGAGCGCTTCGTCCAGGAATGACGCGCCGCTCCGCCCATTGAGTTTCCAAGGATACGGAAATGGAATATGGAAAATATTGGCATCCTGGTAACCAATCCACTCACGCTGGGCCAGGTTGCTGCTCAGCATCTGCGCGCCCATGGTGCGCCCGTGCCAGTTGCCCTCGATGCAGATGATGCCGCGGCGCCGCTTCCCCCGCTTTTGGCCGTTCATGCGCATCAACTTCAGGCCGGCTTCGGTGGCTTCGGTGCCGGCGGAAAGCAAAAAAGCTTTTTCAAAGGGCGGCCCGGCGAAGGCGATCAACTTCTCCAAATAACGCGCCCGGGTTTCGTTGCCGTACGCGTAGCAACTGTAAAGCGGACGATCCAGAACGGCCTTCATCGCCGCGGTGACGCGGGCATTGGAATGACCTACGTTGGCCACGAATATGGTGGAAGTGAAATCAATCCAGCGGTTGCCCGCCGCGTCAAAAATGCTGAAATCCTCCGCGCGGTCCCACACCAGCGGCAACTGGCCGTGCATGGAGCGCGACTCGAAGGCGTCAAGCCGGCCGAGAATTGCGGCCGTTCCCGGCGCGGGAATGGCGGTCTTTATCAGGCGGTGCGGGGTGGATACCGGGGGAACCGGTTTGGGTTCACGGGAAAATGCATGTGCGGCCATGGGAAACCTCGATTAAAAAAGTTTTTGTGCGATCCTTGGATGCCGGGCAAGTTGGAACTCCAGATGGGCAAAATCCTCTTCGGTGTCCACTTCCACCACCGGCGGCGTTATGAACGGAATGACGTTGTCGCCGTGAATCAGGCCGGCTTTGCGGATAAAAGAAGTGGCAAGCACATCCACATAGCCGTTCGCCACGTAGGTGCGGGGAAACTGCTGGCGCGCGTTGTTGGCGCCGTCAAGCGCCGTGCTTTCACTCCCCAGGCGCTTAAGCTGGCCGCCCGGCGCAATTTCGAAAGATTTGTAGGCGGATTCCGGCATCTCATGCACCGAGCGCATTGCCGTTGCCTTGGGCGTATTCATGAAAGAGCGAACCGCCTCGTCCACCAGTTGCGGATCGCGCAACGGCGTGGTGGGGCGTATATGCACGATGTAATCGGGCTCTTCGCCCCGGGCGGCAAGCCAATCCAGGGCGTGCAGGATAAATTCGTAGTCTGTCGAACGGTCGCCGGAAATTTCCGCCGGACGCAGGAACGGCGCCTCCGCCCCCTCCTCCCTGGTCAACGCGGCGTACTCGGGCGAATCGGTGGAAACAAGCACCCGGTTAATCGTGGATGCTTTCCGGGAGGCGGCAATGGACCACGCCAGCAGGGAATGTCCGCCGAGCAAACGAACATTTTTGTTCGGCACCCCTTTGGAACCGGCCCTTGCCGGAATAAGGGCCACTACCTTAGCCACGGTTAATCCCTTTCTGGAAATAACCGGCTTCCACCAGGCCGCACACGATGTGTCCGGTGAGAATATGGCATTCCTGAATACGGGCGGTTTCGGCGGACGGAATGCAGATGCACTCGCACAGTTCCTTGAGGCGGCCGCCGCTCCGCCCCGTCAATCCCACGATGGTGATGCCGAGGCTTTGGGAAAGTGAAGCCGCCGCGAGAATATTGGGGCTGTTGCCGCTCGTGGTTATGGGGATGAATACATCCCCCGGCTTTGCCACGGCCTTCAATTCGCGGGCGAACACCTGCTCGTACCCGTAGTCATTGCCGATGGCGCTTATCGCCGAGTTGTTGGTGCCAAGCGCCAGGGAGGCCAAGGGGAGACGGTCAAACATAAAGCGGGAGGTGAACTCCGCGGACAGATGCTGGGCGTCGGCGAAACTGCCGCCGTTTCCGGCGAAGATCACTTTGCCGCCGTCTTGCAGCGAATGCAGGCACGCATTGGCAAGGCGCTCTATCTGGCCAAGTAATTTGTCATCGCGCAGCAATTCCCGCTTAACCGCGATCGAGGCTTCAACCTGGCTGCGGATTTCATTCAGCCCCGCCACACTGGCGCGCAGTTCCGTGGCTTCCTTCATAATTTTCCCTCCAGTTTTTCCAATGCAATCCAAAATCCTTCCCCGCCATTCTTATGGCCCTGCCAGATTTCCGGGATGAAAGGAGCGCCGGGGCAGCCGGCATGAAGAATTTTCCCCAGGCTGACAAAATCAATTTCACCCTCGCCGATCTGCAATCCTTCCCCGTTAAGCCCCTTTGCGTCGCCAAGGTGCAGATGCGCGGAAAAAGGCGCTATCTTCGCCGCGAACTCCATAAAATCGAAACCAAAGTGATTGCAGGTCAACCGGGTGTGCGAAATATCAAAGCACATGCGAAGCTTCAATCTTTCGCACCATTCCACGATTTCATCGATCTTCACAAACAGGTTCTGATAGCGTTGCCCCCCGAAATGCCAGGGGAACGGCGCCATGGTCTGGGGAATCAGTTCCACCCCGTCCATATCCAGTTCGCCCAGGCTCTTGCCGAAACGCCGATAATAGTCCGGAATGACATCCGGGGGAAGGGGGCCATCCATGGTGAAGCCGCCGATATTGGCCACAATCATCGGCCGCTCCGTTCGCGGGAAAAAACGCTTGAGGGCGCGCGTGATATCAATAACCCGCTGGGTTTCCCGCACGGACTGCGAACGGTACGATTCATCCGGCGTCGCCATATCCATCAAGCGGCTACCCGAAAAAAGCTCGGGCGCGTGCACCACAAAATCGAACGGGTACGTCCCCTCCATAAATTTGGCGGGATCAAGATCCATGTCGGAATACGAGAGATGAAACTCGAACAGGTCCGGCTGGATGCGTTGACGGTATTCCTGGAAATCATGATACCGAACCGGCACGCCCCATGGCCGTTGGAACGAATACGCGCGGGGTTCGATGCGTTCGTCCTTAAGATCGGAGTGAAAGAAAAAATCGCCCTCGCCCATGTCACGCCGCAATGTGCGGCCGACCAGTTGTTCGTAATATTGCGGCGAAATGCCCTGCCCCGGGCTGCGAACCTTGACGTGATCCGGCGTCACCACCGTGCCTCCGCGCAAAGGGGACGCCGCGACGAGGCTCTTGCCAAGATTTTCCCGGTTTATCATTTCCCCTTGCGAGAGCTGGCGCTCCCGCCCATCACCCATCGCCTGCTCAATTTCCCGAATTCCCTCGATCAGGCGTTTGAACTCGCCATGCTCCAGGCTCGCCGCGTGGTCGGGCCCTTCCATGGCGCGATCCTGGCTAAAATGCCGTTCAATCACGCAGGCGCCCAACGCCACCGCCGCCAGCGATACGGCAATGCCCCGCTCGTGCCCGGAATATCCCACCAACGGATGAATCCCGCGCAGCCGCTCCATCCATTTGAGGTGAATGTCGTGCAACGGGGCCGGATAGGTGCTGTTGCAATGCAGAAGCACAAACCGCGCCTTTCGCTGGTTGAGGAAGTCCACGGTGATCCGTACCTCATCCTGGTGGCTCATGCCGGTGGACAGGATGAGCGGCTTGCCCGTGGCGCACAGTTTTTCCAGCAATGGCAGATTGGTCAAATCCGCCGAGGCGGCTTTATAGGCGGGCACATCAAAACCCTCCAGGACATCCACGCTTCGCGTATCCCAGGGAGTGCAAAGATAGAGGATGCCCTTCCGCGCGCAATATTTTGCCAGCTCCCGGTGCTGCTCGACCGATAGCTCAAACCGCCGCAGCAAATCCAGCACATACTCGGTGCCGAGGTCTTCGCCGTCCTTTAGCAGCGTGCGCCGCCGGTACACCTCATCAAGGTGCCGCATTTGAAACTTGGCGCAGTCGGCCCCCATGTCAACGGCGAGATCCACCATTTCGACGGCCCGCTCAAAATTGCCGTTGTGGTTGTTGCCAATTTCGGCGATGACAAACGTCCGCCCCGTCCCGATTTCGAAGTTTCCGATTTTCACGTTCATACGTTCTGTATTTCCACATTATTTTTTTGTTCGCGCGTGGACCAGGCGCGCAAGCCATCCTGCTCGAAACGGAACGGATGGATTTTCAATCCGGCCGCTTCAATGTTGTTGATGAGCTCGTGCTTGCGGAACGGCGGAACGTAAAAGATGAAGAAACCGCCGCCGCCGGCGCCAAGCAGCTTGCCGCTGATGGCCCCGTGATTCAGCGCGTTTTCATAAATCCGATCGAGCCTGGAATTGGAAATCTTGCCGCTGAACTGGCGTTTAAACTGCCACGCTTCATGCAGACACTGGCCGAACTGAAGCAGCCTGCCGCGAAGCAGATGATTGCGCATCCGGTAGGTTAATTCCACATTCGACTGAACCTTCTGGCGGACGTTGTCTTTCCGCATCTCCTGGCGCTGATCCTGGTGGATGTCGCCGGAATCATGCGGCGTGCCGGTATCGCAGAGTACCAGGCTCTCCTCCAGTTCAAGCAGGATGTCCGGGTGGATTCGCAACGGATGAACAATGTTTTGATCCATCCTGAATTCCATGAAGTTAAAGCCGCCAAAGACCGTGGCATATTGATCCTGCCACCCGCCAGCCACGCCAAGATAGAGGCGCTCCGCCTGAAACGCCAGTTCCGCAAGTTCATGCAGGTCCCACTGATCCTGGCGGAACTGATTGAAACAGCCGAGCACCGAGGCGGACACGACAGCCGAACCGCCGAGCCCGGAATTCATTGGAAAGTCCGAATGGAGAAATAACTCAAATCCAAAATCCGGATGCACGGCTTTGAGCAACGCCTGCACCAGTCCGAACTTGCCTTTCTGGGAAAAGACGGCCTGCAGGTTGTGCGCATGCAATGACTCCCCCAGATCGCGGGAGTGAATGATTACCTGTTCATCATTGCGCACCCGCAATGTCGCGTGGCTATACAGCGAAATGGTGGTATTGATGACCGCGCCGCCTTCGTCCACGAAGTAATGCGTGAGGTCGGAGCCGCCGCCGCCAAAACTGATCCGTACCGGCGCGCGCGCGCGCGCATAGGTGCGTTCTTCGACTTGCACGGGAAGATGATCGCAGCTAACAATGCCGGTCAGGTGCCGCGCCGCATCGAGCAATGGCAACACCCGTATCCGCTGATCCAGTTGTTTTAGCAGCAACTCGCGGGATGTGGCTTGATCCGCCCATATGAATTCCGGATTCGTGCAGGACGCGATAGGGGCGTCCAGGGAAGTCCCTTCCAGCAGTTTACGGCGGATGTCGCCGTCGGTTGCCAATCCGATAACCACCTTGGCGGAATTGATGGCCAAAATGATGCCGTGGTGATTGGCCTCAATCTTTATGAGGGCGTCCCGCAATGAAGCGTGTTCATCGATTAAAAATAAATCCAAATTCACATGATTCCCCTTTTTCCAGACTCTACCCAGCGGCAAAAACGAAAATAGTCATCGGGAATGCCTATATCGATAAAGTTCGATTGCAGCGGAACCGCTTTCAGGATACTCTTGGCCGCCAACGCGGGAAAGGTGGTCCGCTCCAATGAGAATGGCTCATGGTTCCAGCCCTTGAATACCTCGGCCTTCAAATGACACAAACCGGCATTGATCCATCCCGTTCCCGCATCCGCGCACTTCTCTTGAAAAGCGGTGATGGTGTTTTTATCGTCGAACTGCACACCTCCATAGCGCCCCGCATCCGCAACCTTAACCACCGCCATCGCCAGCGGGCCGGCCTGCCACACCTGCGTGATGCCGTCCCCGAGCCAAGTGTCGGCGTTGGTTACCAAAAAATCATCCACAATATTTAGGTGGTCAATAGCATAAGCCAAAGCGCCCCCCGTGTCCATAGGCGTGGGCTCGACCAGCCACTGAACTTCGCAATCTTTGAGCAAACTATTTTGATTATTTCTTAAGAAGCCGATTATCAAGTCCGCCCGGTGGTGCAAAAGAAATACAAAATATTTTATCCCTTGATTTTTCCAGTGCTCTATCTGCAGGTGGAGAAACGGCACATCGCCAACCGGGGCGAGCGCCTTGGGGACTTCCGCCACGACAGACCGCAGGCGCGAACCAAACCCGCCGGCCAATACGAGCAACTTCACTGCGTTACATCCCGCGGCTGTCCGGCCGATAAAAAAGGGAGCGCGTCCCGAAGGGCCGATATCCTCCGGTAATCCATGCCTGATAGCTCGGCGGACGCCGCCCGCGCCAACAGTATATTGCAGCCAACGCCCGCGGCAACCCCCGCTTGAATATCGCTTGCTTTGTCGCCAATCAAGACGGAGTTCGCCAAATCCAATTTAAACTCTTTCTGTGCCTGCAAAATCATCCCTGGGCGGGGTTTGCGGGAAACATCGTCTTTTTTGTACGCGCCTAATCCTTCAGTTGGGTGATACGGCGAGAAATAGACTTTGGCTATAGGAGCGCCCTGGCTCACAAATCGTTCACACATCCAGGCAGTCAGGTCATGAAACTGTTGCTCCGAATAATACCCGCGCGCAATGCCCGCCTGATTGGTGATCACCACAAGTTTGTATTGCCGGGCATGGGCCGCGCGGGCAAGGTCGAAAATGCCATCAATAAACTCAAAGTCCTGGGGGCGGTGAACATAGCCATGATTAACATTAATCACGCCATCGCGATCGAGCAAAAGGGATCGGATATTCATAAACTTAATCAATAATGGAACAGGATTCGGACGCGATAGTTTTTAACCCGCCACGGAGAAATCGGCCGCAGGCCGGGATTTTCTTTTTCCGTTTGTCTTTCATTGATTTCTTTGCGCGCCTCCGGCGTCACTGCTTGTCAAGCACGTTCACAATAGAGCATTATAACTTTTCACGGCTACGGTATTTCCGCCGTTCCCAAATTGGTGTCCGCCACAACAACATCGTATCCATGGCAAGTAAAAAATTATACTCACAATTGCCATGCTAAGGAAAAAGGCTTAATACGGCTCCAACAGATCCAATTCAAGCCCGGTCACCAAAGCCCTCTTGAAAAGGTCAAGTGAAACTATTAAATGTCCCGTTTTGGGACTAATCCGCTTGCGAAGGAAATCGGCGACGCTAAATTCATTTTGGTGCCGCACCCTTAGCGCATCCACCCTAAATCATTAATAGCGCCTATGCCCAACGCATTGCTCACAACAAGAGCATTTTATCTTTCACGGCGGAATTAGTCAATTATTTTTCCTTGCGCCCGCCTTCATTGACCGCCTTTTTAGCGGATGGAAATGGAATACGGGACTGCCCGTATTTCACGGCTGTAAAAAAAACCGTTTGTAAAAAAGGCCGTCTTGCCTTGCCGAGTCCCGTTGACGTACAATTAGCCCGGTATAAAGTGTGGAGGAGTACACGCGCCACATGGCGCTTCACGATATCAACCGACGGAGGAGTAATGAACGCCGAACTTATCAACCCATTTCTAAAAGCTACCGTGAATGTTCTTTCGATGATGGCGTTTGTTAAGCCGGTGCCGGGAAAACCGTTTCTCAAGCACGATAACAAGGCGCAGGGGGACATCTCCGGCGTTATCGGCATGACCGGCCATGCAAGAGGCGTGGTGGTATTCACCTTGTCTGAGGCGGCGGCGCTGAAGATTGTTTCTTCCATGCTGTCGGAAAGTTTTGTCGAGCTTAATGCCGAGGTGAGCGACGCCGTGGGCGAGCTGACCAACATGATATCCGGCGATGCGCGCCGCGAGTTGGCCAGTAAAGGGTTCAAATTTGAAGCCGGCCTGCCGAGCATTATCAAGGGCAAAGATCATATTATCGAGAGCATGACCAAAGGACCCTGCATCGCCATTCCGTTTGAAATCGACGGCGCCAAATTTGTGGTGGAAACCAGCTTTGAGGGGTAATGTGCACCCGTCATCTGAATGTCCCCCGGCGAGCCGATAGCGGAATGACAAAGGGGAGCGTGTGCCGGACGATATGGACACAATAGGCGACATCGTGGCAGCCGGCCCTCGCGGCGGGCGCCTATCCTAACAACGCGGAAAAAAAATACCGTGCAGACACAAGACGCGAAACTGAACATCCTTGTCGTCGATGACGAGGAAAATATCCGTAACGTGCTGGAAACCGTTTTCGTCGCCAAGGGGTACGGCGTTGTAAAAGCCGCCAACGGTTTCGAGGCGATCAAGGCAATCGAGAATGGCGGGGTTGATCTCGCCGTCATCGATCTCAAAATGCCGGGGATGGACGGCATGGAGCTGCTCTCCCACATCAAGGAGCATTCCGCCCAATTCCCGGTCATCGTCATGACCGGTTTCGCGGACGTGGAGACCACCGCAAAGGCGCTTAAAGCGGGAGCATCCGATTTCCTCGCCAAGCCGTTTGGCGCGCAAGAGGTATTTCATTCCGTCTCGCGCTTGCTGGAAACGCGCAAGGTGCACGATAAAAACCGTAAGATCCTTCCATTTTTCAAATTTATCATTGAAGCCGAGGTCCCATCGCGGACCGATAGCGTCAACGGCGTCATTCACTACCTTACCGAACACCTCAAGGATATCGAGCTGTGCGAATCCTCGCAGCTATCCAACCTGGTCATAGCCTTATACGAGGCGATTGTAAACGGCATGCGGCATGGAAACGGCAACGATCCCGCAAAAAAAGTGCGGGTACGGTCGGAAATCAACTTTAACGAGGCGCGTTTTACCATTGCCGACGAAGGGGAGGGGTTCGCTTTTGACGACATCGCCAATCCGACCGACCCCAAAAACCTTTACAAGAGCAGCGGCCGGGGCATTTACCTCATGAAGCATTTTATGGACGAGGTCTTCTATAACGACCAGGGAAACGAAGTGACGCTGGTCAAGCGAAGGAAGGGCGGGGCGCGGCCGGTGCCGGGAGACGCCTGATATGCCGCGGCGGCTTGTAGCTGTTCCCGTATACAACGAAGAGCCATATATCGCGCGGGTGATGGAACGCCTGCGCGCCTTCCACGGCGGCGACATCCTGGCAATCGACGACGGTTCGCCCGACCGATCCGGCGAAATCCTCCGGACGATTCCCGGCATCGGCATTATCAGTCATCCGCGCAACCAAGGATACGGCGGATCGCTTATCGACGCGTTTAATTACGCCATCGCCAACGGTTATGATCATCTCATTACCATCGATTGCGACGAGCAGCACGAGCCCCGGTATATCCCGGAACTGTTCCATCGCCTCGACCGGGGCGGCGTGGACATCGTTTCCTGCTCGCGCTATCTCCAGGCCAACGCCGCTGACGACGCCCCGCCGAAAGACCGTTTCGCCATCAACCGGCGCGTTACGGAAATTATCAACGGCATTACCGGCTACGGTCTTACGGACAGTTTTTGCGGCATGAAGGGATACCGGGTGGCCGCATTGGCGCCGTTTCGGCTGACCGAAAAAGGATACGCCTTTCCCTTGCAGTTTTGGGTGCAGGCCTTTCATTTCGGCCTGACCGTGGAGGAATTTCCGATAGCGCGGATTTACAAAAACCTCAACCGGACGTTCGGCGGCGAGCTGGACGATCCCCAACGGCGGATTAACCTTTATTTGGACGTGTTACGGAAGGAGCTTGCCCAATGGTCGATATCCTTGCCGTCGGAACTCATCCCGACGATATAGAGCTGGGAATTGGCGGCGCCGTGGCGGCGCTGATTCGCCAGGGGAAAACCGTGGCGGCGCTCGATCTCACCAGCGGCGAGCCGACCCCGCACGGCACGCCCGAGTTGCGGCGCGCCGAGACCGCCCGTTCCAGCGAAATGCTCGGCCTTACGCAACGGCTCAATCTGGGCTTGCCCAACCGCTGGCTGCGCGATACCGAAGAGGGGCGGATCGCCATCGCCGAGGTCTATCGCCAACTAAAACCGAAGGTGTTGCTGCTGCCGTATTGGGAAGACGCCCACCCGGATCATGTGGCGGCTTCGGAGATGGCGCAGGCGGCCCGCTTCATCGCCAAATACACCAAAACGGAAATGAAGGGGGAGCCGTACTACGCGCCGCGCGTGTTTTTCTATTTCTGCATCCATCTTAAAAAATTGATAACGCCGTCGTTTGTATTCGACGTTTCCGACACGCTGGAGATCAAATTGCAAGCGGTGGCGGCATACCACTCGCAGTTTTACGCCGGCGGAAAGGAGCGGGGGGATGATCTGATCGCCCGCCTCCGCGCGCAGGCCGGATATTTTGGCGGGCTTATCCACGCACGCTATGGCGAACCGTTTTACGCGCGGGAAGAGCTGGGCGTCCGCTCGTTTGATCCGTTTATAGTATGACGTTCGCCACGCCCGCGCCGGGCGAACGGCTGACGTGGCCGCCATTTGAAACATGGGAGGCGGCGGCGCGGGAAAACGCCGCATTGCCCGCGCAATTGGCTCCGTTGCGCGATGCCATGCGCCATGCCGCCCTTGAAACCGCCGAACAGTATACCCGGCGGCTTGGCCTGCCCGTTCCCTCCACCGCGCCGGATGCCCCGTTGGTGATGGCGGGGCATCAGCCGTCGTTTTACCATCCCGGTGTTTTGTACAAATACCGCCTGCTGGCGGAAGCCGCCGCGCGCGGAATGGCTACCATCAATCTCAGCGTCGATACCGATCCGTCGGAAGGATTTTTAGTCAAGGTTCCCTCGTATGCCGGCCGCGAGTACCGCCGCGTGGCGCATTACGCCTCCCCCGGGGCGGCGAACATGCTTTACATGGACGCTTCCACACGCGAGGATGAGGTTATCACCTTCGCCGAAAACGTGCTACGCGACCTGCGTTCGCTGCCGGATCGGGTTTTCAGTTTCGGCGAGGTGTTTGTCGAAACCGAGCTGCGGCGCGACCTTCCCCCGATGATGGCCGATGCGATGGTGCATCTGCGGCGGGTCTACACCGCGCATTGGCCGCAAGGGGTGTTGGAACTGCCGTTGTCGGAGCTTTGCCGCGTCGCGCCGTTTTTCACATTCGCGTTTGAACTGCTTGCCCGCGCGCCGGAAGCGGCGGCGATTTTCAATGAAACGCTGGTGGCGTATCGGGCCGAGCATGGGATACGCTCGAAGGCGAACCCGTTTCCCGATCTCGCCACGGACGGCCAAGTGGAAACCCTTTTTTGGATAGGCAAGGATGGGGCGCGTCTGCCGCTGTCGGTGGCGATGCGCGGCGTCTGCCCCGTGTTGATTCTGGACGGCGCGCATGAAATGCGCGATGCGGTGATGCTGCGCGAATTTTTCCAAACGCACAAATTGCAGCTCTGGCCCCGTGCGGTGTCGCTCTCCGTTTTGAACCGGCTTTTTGTGGCCGACCTCTTTGTGCATGGCACGGGCGGCGCGAAGTACGACCGAATCACCGATGGTTTCATCGCCCGGTTTTACGGCATCACCCCGCCGCCGTTCGCGGTGGCCAGCGCCACGCTGATGTTGCCGGGATTGGACGACCCGGCGCCGGAACTGGCCGCGTTGCGGCAGCGGATGCGCGAGGCCGCTTTCCACCCCGAAAGCTTTTTGGAAAATCCGCCGCCGGAGTTGGTGGTGGAGAAAAAGAATCTGCGGGCGGCCATTGCCGCGCCGGGAGCCGACAAAAAAGCGATGGGCAAGCGGATCGCCGAAATCAATATCGAGCTTAACAGCCTCATGGGGCCGGTAACGCACGATCTGGAGCGGCGCATCGCATCGGCGGAAAAGGCGCTGACCCGCCACGAGGCGCTGGCCGACCGCGAATTCCCCTACTTCCTCTATCCCCCCGCCGCCATCCCCCCCCCGCCGTAACAAATGCTGCGAATCAAGGTTCGTTTCCGCGGTGTCATCCCGGGCTTGACCCGGGATCCAGGCATACTATCAAAGCTCTCTTTATCCTGCGCCCCGCCAAATGCTACAAAGCAAGACCTGAATCCATCTTCCCTCTATTTCTCTTAATATCGGATAACTTAGTTTTGCATCTATCCGATATTAAGCTAAAATGTTCGCATGATGCACATTCCCAAAGAAATCGTCGAACGGTTGGAAAGGAAATTAAAGGCGATCAGCGCCCTGCGTCCTCTTCCGAAGGTGGCGGTGGAAAAGCTGCGTCAACAAATGCGAATGGAGATGACATACAACTCCAACGCCATCGAAGGGAACAGCCTCACCCTGAAAGAAACCTATTTGGTCATCCAGGAGGGCATCACGATCAAGGGCAAACCGCTCAAAGATCATTTGGAAGCCAAAGACCATCAAGCCGCGCTGCAATATCTTTATGACCTGATCGACCACGATAAAAAACACAGCATTTCCGAAATGCTGATCCGCTCGCTCCATCAATTGATCGTGCAGGACACGGACAAGGAGTGGGCGGGAAGATACCGAACCAGCCAAGTCATCATTGGTGGGGCGAAACACAATCCGCCCGATGCTGCCGAAGTCCCCATGCTCATGCGCAATTTGATTTCTTGGATAAAAAAGCATCAGAAAAAAACGCACCCCGTGGAGCTCGCGGCCATTTTGCATCACAAGATCGCCAACATCCATCCATTTTTCGACGGAAATGGCAGAACGTCCCGTCTGGCGATGAATGTCATCCTGATGCACGCCGGTTATCCGCTGGTGGCAATTTTGAAAAATGATCGCAAGAAATATTATCGGGTTTTGGAACGAGCCGACTTCGGCAATTATCAGCCCTTGCTCTTATTCATGGCGCAATCGGTGGAGAGATCGCTTGATATTTATTTGAAAGTTCTCACGCCTTCAAACAAGAGCAGGGAAAAAATCATGCCGCTGTCCGAAGCCTCAAAGGGAACACCTTATTCAACGGAATATTTGAGTCTTTTAATCCGCCAAGGGAAATTGGAGGGATACAAAAACGGCCGGGATTGGATGGTCTCCAAAGAAGCAGTCGGGCGATACATTGCCAATCGAAAAAGAAAGCGCGACATCCGCGCAAAAAATAAGGCCCCGGAATAAATCCGAGGCCCTTTTGAAAAGCGATTAAGTCAGGGGGGCGGGATCAGGTCTTGCTTTGTAGCAAGACCCTCATTAAAAGCTGCAAAGCAAGACCCGACTTTATCTCACGGGCCTCGCAAAAGGATATCTACAACGGGGTGTGGCGTGACTTATTTGTCCGTTTTGGCGCGATGCTCAAATTCCTCGGAAAGGACGTTTTTGATAAGCGACTGATAAGGGATGTCCCGTTTGTTGGCCAGAACTTTTATGCGCACCAAAAGCGATTCGGGCAATCTGATGGAAATGGCCTTGGTTGAGGGCTTTAAGTTTGGAAAAGTAATCCTTTTCGCTTTGCTCCAGTCGAGATAATCGGCGGAGTCATGCTTTTGCCAGAATTTTCGCTCTTCCACTTCGCTTTTAAATTTCGGAATTTCTTTCAGCTTCTTCATAAATGGCCCTTTCCTTGCGGCTCATGTCCCGTGCCGATATAACCCGGATTTTCCGGTTTCGGACGGTGAAAACCACAAAAAGCTTTCTCCCCATTCCAGTTTTTCCAAGAGCGCCGCACCGTTTTTCCGCGGAAGAATGTCTTTCATCCTCCACGACGGCCAGCGGATCGTTAAAAAAGACTTCCTCACATTCAAGCGGTGAAACGTTATGCTTGCCCCAGCTTTTGGCGCTGTTGCCGGCGTCCCACTCAAAACCGTCCACATTTTCCAATACATCCATTTTACGTATACTATCATTGTATACAATTTTATGGTGCGGTCAATTTAAAAGCGCGTCCGGGAATAGCGGGTAGATACGGTCTTGCGCGTCAAGCCGTTTTCATATGCAATTTCGGGTTAAAGACGGTTTTGTTCTTAAGAATGCCGTAGGCGATGTGCAGCAGTTTCCGCATGACGGCGATAAGG
>JAHFEK010000005.1 GCA_023248495.1 Nitrospinales bacterium | reverse complement strand
AGTTCCTGCGCTCCCTCATGCGCAATCAAGCGCGGCGTGGCATTCGCCGCCCGCGAATTGGCGCGCGCGTCAAATGCGGCCAGCGCGGCGGGGCCATCGGGCTGTTCCTCCACCAGATGTTCGGGCGGCGGCACATCAAGAATTTTGCCGTACTGAAAATCGGCGTTACCCGGCGGCGCGTCATCCGGAATGATATGCACCTGTACGATGTCCGGCGCCGTAATGCGTGGCGCGTTGATGAACAGCGCCGAAGCCGCCGCCAGGAGAATATGCAGCCCGGCCGAAGCGGCCACAAAGCGTCCTCTCACCGGTCGTGCCATTACGCGCATCCTTTCTTTTCTTTCCATGGGGCGCGCCGCCCCTGCTATTCCCGTTCCAGCCACCACGGGCCCGGTTCCCCGTTTCCGGCTATTTTAGTTCAGCTTGCTGGAAATGGCGCACGAAGCGTTTTTTTTCCGGATGCCGGGCGCCGCCTTTCCCCGCCGCCACTTTGGTTATATAGTATCGCCGTGTCTCAGTACGCGGCAACCATGGGGAACAATGAAAAATGATACCTAAGACCCTTTCTCGCGGCGCGCGGATCCCCCTCGGCCAGCATCTCGATGAGTTGCGGCAACGGGTCATTATCTGCGTTTTATTTTTTGCCGCGGCGTTCATCGCCTGCTACATCTATTCCGACAGGCTGCTGGCCCCTTTCTCGGGGCTTATAAGCGCCAAGCTGGTATTTCTCACGCCGCTGGAGGCCTTCATGGCCTATATGAACATCGCCTTCTATGCCGCGCTGGCGCTTTCCGTGCCGGTGTTCGCGTGGCATGCGTGGGCCTTCGTGTTGCCGGGGCTGCTGGAGAACGAATCGCGCAAGGCGGGGCGATTTGTCATTGGCTCCATTCTCTTCTTCGCGCTGGGGCTGGCGTTCTGCTGGTATTTGGTGCTGCCGTTCGCCATCCCTTTCCTGATGGCCTACGGCGGCGACGTGATGACGCCGATGATATCGGTGAAGGCGTATCTTAATTTCTGCCTCTCGATGCTCCTGGTTTTCGGCGTGGTTTTCGAACTGCCGGTTATCGTGGTCTTTGTCCACGGCATTGGGGTGGTTTCCCTCCAAGCGCTGAAAAACTTCCGGCGTTACTGGATCGTCGTCGCGTTCATCATTGGCGCCATCGTCACTCCCACGCCCGACATGTTCAACCAGACGATGGCATCGCTGCCGCTGATCGTGCTGTACGAAGCGAGCATCATGTACATCCGTTTCTTTGGGCGCAAGGAACCACCCGCGCGGGAGAAGACAGATGAAGCCAACGGCTGACGAACGGCTTATTGTCGCGCTCGACGTTCCCACCGCCGCCGAAGCCGCCCGCTGGGCGCGCCGCTTACGCCCCGTGGTTACCCACTTTAAAATTGGCCTGGAGTTGTTTACGGGGGGCGGCCCCGCTGTTTTTAAAAAAATGCCCGGCGGTGTTTTCCTCGATTTGAAATTTTTCGATATTCCCAACACGATGGTCGGCGCGCTGAACGCCGCCGCCGCGCTCAACCCTTTCCTGGTGAACGTACACGCGCTGGCCGGCCCCGCCGCGCTGGAGCGGTGCGCCCGCGCCGTGAAAGCCCAAAAGCCGCGCCCCAGGCTGCTGGCGGTCACCATCCTTACTTCGTTCACCGGGCCGGAGTTGAAAAAAATCGGCATCAATATTCCCATGGGGAAAATGGTGTCGCGCCTTTGCGGCATCGCGCTGGAGGCGGGGTGCGACGGCGTGGTCGCCTCGCCGCTGGAAGCGTCCCGGCTGCGGAAGGAATACGGCAAAAATTTTTTGATCGTTACCCCCGGCGTGCGGCCCGCCTGGAGCGCCAGGAACGACCAGCAACGGATAGCCACCCCGGCGGAAGCGATCAACAATGGCGCGGACTATATCGTGGTGGGGCGGCCCATTCTTGCAGCCCCCAAGCCGCTGGACGCGGCGCGAATGGTCATAGAAGAAATTCGTTTGGCCCGTAGAGGCAAAAAATAGCGGTGAAGCGCGATAACGAGTGCGCCCACATCATC
The DNA here is from genome assembly GCA_023248495.1 of Nitrospinales bacterium. Classification (GTDB taxonomy): domain Bacteria; phylum Nitrospinota_A; class UBA7883; order JACRGQ01; family JACRGQ01; genus JACRGQ01. Next base: position 75,562 of record JAHFEK010000005.1, on the reverse strand, counting down.
GTCACCGGGCGGGTGCAGGGGGTCTATTACCGCGCCACCGCCGAAGAGACTGCGCGCACCCTCGGCCTTACCGGCTGGGTGAAAAATCGCGGCGACGGCAACGTTGAGATTTTGGCCGAAGGAGACCGCGCGGCGCTGGAGAACTTTATCAATTGGTGCCATCAAGGGCCGCCGTTGGCGCGCGTGAAAAACGTGTCGGCCGATTGGCAGCCCGCCACCGGCCAATTCTCCACTTTCGAAACCGCCTATTAAAATCCCGCATTCACGGCGATGTGTTCCCAAGTACATTTGTTGGGCTCTTGGGTTCCGCTTCAGTTCGTTTGACAGTTGGCGGTTTCGGATGCACGATAAAAGTGTCAGGGGAAAGTAATTCACACATTTGGAGGCTGCAATGAAAAAGGTGGTGCTTGTTCTGTCTCTGGTTATTTTTTCCGCGACTGCCATCTACGCCCAGGAAGCCGTTTCCACATACCGGTTCAAACACTACATGCACGAGATTTTCAAAAACTACCGGAACACCAATATCAGCATCGGCAGGCATGAGTATGCTTTGGCGGAAATCCACACTAAACACTTTCTGGAAAATATTTCAAAAATCCCCGATTTCACCCAGGATTTGGCGGCCGACGGGATAACGTTCGATCAGGCGGTTTTTATGGCAAGGCTGGATGGCCTGCGAGCGGATATTACTGAAATGAGAAAGGCCTTGAAGGCAAAGGAGACGAAGAAAATTAAAAAGCTCCAGCCGGAGGTGTTGCAAAATTGCATAGGGTGCCACACAGAGGCGAAACTGAAATGGCTTTTCCACCTCCCGGCCTCCGCCAACCTGTTCGAAGAGTATATGCACGAGATTTCGGATAACATCGGCATGGCGGAACAGCTGATGGAATCCGGCGAGATGGACAAGGCCGGAGACTATGTTTCCATCGCCTGCCAGTACCTGACCCTTCTAAAGGAAGTCACTCCATATCAGGGCCCTTCGGGAATCATAAGTGACCGGAAACGCCACGTGGCCGAGTTGCGGAACGCCGAAGGTTTTTTGCTGTTGATCCTGGAAGACTTTAAAGAGAAAAAACCTATCGAGTTGGCGCCGGCGAAAGAGCATTTGAACAAAGTCTGCGTGGCGTGTCACGAACCGGCCAAAATTAAATGACGGGTTCGCGCCGTCAGGGTTGTTCCGTCTGTTCGTAGAATATGACCGGGACGGCGTGCAGTTTGCCGCGCAGCAGCTCTTTCCACTCCGGGAATGAGGCGGGGAAGGCGCTGATGACCGCCATGTCGGGCGTTGGCGTTTTCGGAAGCGCATCGGGCGTAAACACCGCTTTTCCCATGAAGCGTCCCGGCTTGCGGTCGATGAAGTACGGGATGGAGAATCCTTCCGCCAGCAGGAACCGCGCAAGCTGCCCCGCGTTTCGTCCCGTGCCGCAGACGGCGATATCGCGCCAGACTCCCCGCAGTTTTTGCGCGAATTCCTTCGGCCCCGGCTGGGTGGCGCGCCACTGATCGTCGTAAACGATTATTTGCGGGTCGAACTTTTTATGTTTGCGCGGCTTTTTGAGCTGTTTGATTTTGGCAAGCCGTTCTTCGATAATCCCCAGCACTTTGTTTTCGGCGAAGGGGGCAAGATCAACCGGATTCAATGTTGGCCGCTTGAGCATCTCCTCAAGGGCCTCGCCAAGGTCGTCGTGTGATGGTTCCGCCCACTGCTGTCCGGCGAGGAAATAGCAATCCAAAGCATCCGGCACCGGCACATCCACCAGCTTGTATTTCAGCGGACGGCTGTTGCCGCCATTTAAAAAATCCGTTTGACCGCTCCAGCCGGTGGCGATAACCGGCAGGCCGCAGGCGGCCGCCTCCAGGTAGGGACGGCCGAATCCTTCGCCGCGCGTCGGCAACACGTAGCAGTCGGCTGACTGGTAGAGCTTTACCAGTTGATCGATGGTTGGCGTTTTGCCAATCACTTTGATGTTTCCGGCGGGGTGCCCCCGCTTTTTCAGCGCGAGGATCACCGCTTTCAGCTTCCGCGCCGATTCGGGGGCGCACTGTACCACCCACTCCGCGTCACTGTTTTCGGAAAACTGTGTGGCAAACTCGTGCAACATTACTTCCCACCCTTTCCGGAGCGAGAGATCCATGAAGACGGAAAGAAAACGGAAAGGCTTATTTTTTGGTTTCGGCTTATTCGCCGGGACAAACCGCGGATCCACCATGTCCGGCACCACCACCAGCTTTTTCGGATCGACGCCGCCGCTGGCGAATGTCTTGACGTTGAATTCGGCGGCGACCCAAACTTCGTCCATCGTGTTAAGCACATTGGCCCAGAGGCGCGGCAGCGAATCGCTTTCGAGCATCACGCGTCCGATGTGCATCTTGCCCGGTTCCATCCGGAAAAAATGGGGGAAGCCGCTGTGGATGACGATCCCTTCTTTGCAGGGCGTGTGCTTTTCCAAAGCGTCAGGCTGGAAATTACAGCGCCACCCGCGCCGCTCGAACGCCTTTACAAACTCGCTTGTGCCATAGCCGTAGCCGGAAAAGAGGGGGCGGTAGCTCCTGAAGCAGACCGGCTTCATCGGCCCGCCGGCGGCGCCACTTCGCCATCGCGCACCGTTCCTTTAATGTCGACCGCGATCCAGCGCGCCGCAACGCTTTCGGCCACGCGGAAGACATCGGCGTAATCGGCGGCGTCTTCGCAGTTGTGGTTTATTTGCACCAGCGCCAGCGGGTACTGTTCGCGGCGCATTCCTTCCAGCGTTTCCGGCGTCAGACGTGCGGGGGCAAGCGGTCCCTCGCCAAAGGTCCAGCGCGCGATGTTGTTGAAATCGTCGTCAGGGTCGGGGCGCAACAGCAGCCGCACTTCGAGGCCGGGACGTTTTTTCAATTCCGCCAGCAATGCGCGGGTCTGCCAGCGGGGACCGCTGCATATCAGCAAGAGTGTATGTATGGAGGCGGGAATAGCGGCCAGAATGCGCGAGAAATCGGCATCTTTAAAACGGGCGCCGCCGCCGGCGTTGGCCGCCACGCGCCGCGCGCGGGCAACTTCTTCCTTTATTTGTTCGGCGGAGTAGTGTTTGTAGCTCTGTATCACGTTGCGGCCCCCGTCGTATTTTTCCCAATCGAAGGTGGTGATGGCCCCCTCGCTGGCGCACGAGGCGTAAAACGGGGTGCCCGGCTGCGGGGTGCAGATGGAAATTTGCATGTCGTACAGCAGTTTTTTTTCCAGCAGGTCTTGTATCAGGGCGGTGGTGGCGCGGTCGCGCTCCGGGCTGCTCGCCAGCGCGCCATAGGTGAAGGTGCCGTACACGCGGATGCCGGTTTCATTCGCCGCTTCCAGCGCCGCGTACAGTTTTTTGACCGACTGGCTTTTTTGCATGGCGCGGGCCACGTCTTTGTCGGCGGTCTCGATGCCGACGCGGAGTTTGTAGTAACCGGCCTTTTTCATCCATTCCAGCATCTCGCGGTCCAGATTCCAATAGCCGCACATGGCGTTGTATTTGAGCGTGTGCAGTCCCTTGGCGATTATCGATTTGCACAGATCGATGACGAACTCCTTGCGCCCGTTGTGCGCCTCGTCGTCGAAAAAGACCCCCTCCATTTCCGGGTATTTCTTTTTCATCGCGGCGATTTCGTTGGTTACATCGTCCACATCGCGGGGCCGCCAGCTTCCCGCGCCGCCGTAATACACATTTGCCACCACGCAAAAATTACAGGCCAGCGGGCAGCCCCGGCTGGCGAACATTTCCAGTTCGCGGTACTCGTTCACCACCGGTTCCTTGTAGTCCATGCGGCGCACGTCGCCGTCTTCCGGCCATGGCAGCAGATTCGGGTCGGTGAGCGGGCGGCGCGGGTTGGGGTGAAGCCCCGCAATGTCCGTCACCGGCGCGCCGTTCAACAGTTCCTTCACCGTCATTTCGTATTCACCGATGCAAACATGGTCGGCCCCCGCCTTCAGCGTTTCCGCCGGGAACGCGGAGGGGTGCTGCCCGGCGAGAATCACTTTGCAGCCGGTGGCGGCTTTTACGGCGTTGACCAGCTTCATGTCCATCGCAAAGGCGAGCGTGCTGGTTTCCATCACCAGCCAGTCGGGTTTTTCAGCGGCGATTTTTTGCAGATAGGCGGCGTGGTTCCAGTTGTTAAGATTGCCGTCCATAAACTTGACCGTGTGCGGGGTGTCCCGCTTCAGCAGGGCGGAGCAGTAGGCGAGCATGAAGGGGTAAAAGGTCATCCACCCTTTGCTGTGGTCGTACCACGAGGGGCTTTCAACGGCGGTCCAGCGGGAAGGGAAGTGGACGTACCGTTCGCCGTGTTCCCCCATGCCCACCGAGTTTGCCAGTACGATCTTCATCGCCCGCCTTTTGCCGCCGGGAATGTATCAAGCAACAGGGCCGCTTTTTTATGATCGGGCTGAAGTTCAAGCGTTTGACGCAGGGCGGCCTCGGCGGCTTCGGTCTCCCCCTTCGCGCGCAGGATGGATCCGATGTGGAACCATGCGGCGGCGCGGCGGGCGGGTGACGGGGCGTTGGCGGTGGCGGCTTTGCGGTACCACCGTAGCGCGGCGTCGATGTTTCCCAGTTGTTCTTCGCAGAAGGCGAAGTTGTAGCAATCGTCGAATCGGCCATGCGCCGCCGCCAGCGTCCGGTATTTTTGAGCCGCCGCCGCGTAGTCCTTGAGCAAAAGAAGTTTACGCGCTTCTTCTTCCGCCGTCGCCACGGTGGCGTTTCTTTCGATGAATTCCGCCTTGGCGCGGTCATTTTCCACGCGGCCGCGCGGGTCGACGTGGTGCGTAACCACCGCATCGGAAAAAACCTTGAGGGTGAAGCCGGCATCTTTCGCGCGGTGGCAGAAGTCAATATCATCATGCTGATAATTACGGCGCGCTTCGTCAAATTGTACGGCATGCCAAACATCCCAGCGCATCATCATGAAGTAGCCGCTAATGTAGCTGCCGGGGTCTTCCTCGCCGTACTCGAGCAGTTGCGGCGAGGCGAGGGGATTTCCCCGTTCAATCTTTTGATAGTCCCACCAGCGGTTGCCCAGCGGGTCAAGGCCGCGGCAGCCCGCCAAGTCGAAGCTGTCGTGGCGCCGCATATGTTCCCACCAATCGGGGGAGAAGGTTACATCGTCATCAAGGATAATGATCGTATCGTACCGGGCGCGGGCCGCGTTGAGGTTGCGCATTTTGCACACGGCGGCGGTTTCGGCCAGATTTATCGTTTCCATGTAGTTCACGCGCGGATCGTTCCTGTATTTGCCGCAGACCAGGATTTCGTAAGCGGGAATTTGCTGCGCCTCGATGCTTTGTATCAGCGCTTCCATCATGTCGGGCCTGTGCCCGCCGGTGATGACGCAGAAAGAAATGCCCGGGTTCTTCATTGGCGCCTATTGTACTCCAGCGCCCGCCCGCGCGGTTACAGCGGCAACAGCCGGATGGCGGCGCCGGATTTTTGCCCGAATGTCCGGGCGAAATTTTCCGCGTCGAACTCCGAAGTGGCCTCCAACATTCCAACCCCTTCCACGCCCGGTTGAACGTTAAAGTTCAGAATCTTCACGGTCGCAAGCCGTTGCACTTGCTTCAACAGTTCGGGAAACGGGCAGGTGACGGGAGATGTGAGGAATAAAAAGCGCATAATTACCTCGCTTACAATCTTTGTTTCAAGTGTCCGCCACTAGCCATGGAGGAAAAAACGGTACACATTTATACCTGCCCAGCTCAAAAAGCAATTAGCATGCCGAAGAAAAACCCATCTTTTATCAAAGAGCTGACTATCGGCGTCACCTCCGAACCGTATTTAAAAGTGTCAATGCCATAAATAAAATCTATACATCATTATCGGAAGAATTTAATGAATCTGAAGATGAAGTTTATAGAAAGGCGCTGGCCGCTTCGTGGCCGGCCAGGAAGCTATGATCCATATTTCCCGTTTCGTACCGCCAGCCGCCGAACCGTCCCACCGAGCGGATATCGTGTCCGTGCAAATGTTTTTCCAAAGGGGCGAGCGCCGCATCGCGCGTCAGCGACGGGATGGGGTAAAGGTAAGGCACTTTCATCATCCAGCCGCTGTCGATCCGGCGGCGGTCGTCGGGGCGCATGAGGCCGCTTTTCACCAGTCCGTCCACCGTTTCCTTCACGATGGTGGATGCGTTACGTTTTTGCGCGGTGCCCGCCGATATTTCGCACATGAACGAGGTCTGCGCGCCGGGGCGCGGCACGTTCAGCCGCGAGTAGTTGGAGAAATAGGTGACGCGGTAAAAGGGAACCGATGGATCGGGGAAGTAGGCCCAGCAGCGGCTGTTTTTTATTAATCGGTTGATGCCGATACCGACCACGAGGCCGCTGTTGTGCTGTAAGCCGGATGCGGCGCGCAGGAGATCCGGCCCCGGCGCGGCAAGCATCTTTTGCGCAAAGTGATCCAGGGGCGCGGTGGTGATGAGCGAGCCATACGAGACTTTGTTGCCGTTTTTAAAGGTGACGGTTTTTCTTTTGGCGTCCACCCGCGCCGCTTCGTGGCGCAGCCTGATGTGCGGCGCAAAGCCGGCCGCGATGTTGTTGAAGAGGGCGCCGGTTCCGCCGCGCCGGGGGAAGCGGAACGTGGCGTTCGGCCCCCATGTGTGGTTGCCGGTTTTGTCCTTTGCCGCTTGTTCGATTTCGGCTGAAGCGGGAACCGAAATGCGGCCGTCAATCCAATAATATCCCATCTCATTCAACGGGCAGGCCCAAAGTTTTGTGTTGTACGGCATCATGAAATGCCGGGCAATGCCGTCGCCGAGCCGCCACGGAATCCACTCCCCGAAATGCGCGGGCTGTTGGGCATTGCCGCGTTGTTCAACGGCGATGAGGCCGTCCAGGCACTCGCGCATGGCGCGGAGGGGAAGGCGGTGGATGTTATTTTGGAGCGGGAAGGGGATAAATCGGCCCGCCGTGCGGATGTAACTTTCGCGGGTATGGGTCAGCGCGTCCGGGCCCAGCGCGCGCTCCACCACGCCGTTGAAAAGCGGGCTTTTGCTGAAAATCACATGCCCGCCAATATCCCAGGTAAATCCCTTGGCGTCCACGCGGCTGGACGATAGACCGCCCACCCGTCCCGCCGCCTCGAAGATCATCCACGAGGCGCGGGTCTGTTCCGCCAACCGGTATCCGGCGCCCAAGCCGGCGGGGCCTGCCCCAAGCACCACTACATCAAATTTCATCGGTCTATAGTATCCCGGATTATTCACGGCGTCGCTGTTCTTAATCCCGCTTCGCCGAGACACAAAACGATTATGGGCGGCGTTTTGGCAATTGGGTCAGGGAGCGGGAGTGGGGGTCATCTTACGGTTTCCATGACGTAAAGCGGTATTTGGCGCGCGTTTGCGCCAGATAGAAAACCGCCTTGAGCCGGTAGATGGGGGAAGCCGGAAAATGCGGCGATTTCCGCAATCCTTCCAACGATTGCAGTTGATCGAATTTCATGGCCTGTTTAACCCAATCGTAGCGCCAGCGCTCGACCATGGCATCGTGGACGCCGGGGGGCAGGTCGTCCCGGTAATGGCCTATCAGGCGCATCTGCTCCTCGGCGGCCTTCAAGATGCTCTGGACGGAACTGCTCAATCCCTTGCGGTTCCGCCGGTATACGGCCACCACGCCAAACATGGCTTGCATGATAAATCCGTTTTTCAGGACGCGCAGTTCAAAATCCCAATCCCAGATATACCGGAACCCGTTGGTGGGCAGCACCTTTTCCACTACGCGCCGCCTCATGGCCACCGTATTGATGTGGACGGGGGGGACGGGGAAAAAGTTGCGGATGGCAAGCGGGCCGGTTGGCGGCCGGACGTTTGAAAAGTAGGTTTCGTGCCGCGCGGGATCGGGCACAATGAAATCCCGTTCAACTCCCTCCACATGGTAAATGTCGGCGAACACGAAGTCGCACAGGGGGTGTGCCGCCAAATATTCCACTTGCGTTGCGATTTTGCCGGGCAGGTACTGGTCGTCCCCCTCCAGGCACATGATGATGTCGCCGCGCGCGGCCTTTATCCCCTCCGCAAGCGTAACCGACGGGTAGCCGCTATGTTTAAGTTTTAAGTAGCGCACTGCCGGGTTGTCGAGTCCCTCCACCAACGCCTGGGTTCCATCGGTGGATTCGTCGTCCGCCACGATAATTTCAAGCGGCCGGTAATCCTGTTCCGCCACGGTTTTGATCGCGTGGCGAAGGAGGATTGCGTGGTTGTAGGTGGTGATAACCACGCTGACGAGCGGATTTTCCTTCGGGCGCGGTTGCATATGCGGATTAAATTATCATTCCCGCCGGATATTGCGCAATGTATTTAGCCGCGCCCCGGGAATCAAACGGGGCGTTTTTCCATTTCCCATTTAAGTTTTTCCAATTTTTCCACAATGCGCCAGAACGCATACTTCAGAAGATAGAGAGCGCTTCCGGAAAAATTGACGGCAAAGGCCGCTTTGAACTCGCGCGCGGCCTCTTTCCGCAACCGGAAGTGGGGATGTTGAAAAGTAAGCGCCGCCCGCAGATGGCCGTGGTAGCCGCTGGCCTCGGCGCGCCGCCGTCCGGTCACGCCCCCTTTCACCGTGTCGAGCAGTTCCTCCATCCGGTGCCGGTAGAGATGTTTTTCCAGCACCAGTTTTTGCCCGGCCGCGGCGGCGCGGCCGCGCGCCTCCGGGTCGGCAAGCCATTTGCGGATGACGTCCGGCGCGTCGTCGAAGTCATGCACGCCGCAATTTTCGCCGGGGGTGAATATCCGGTAAAATCCCTCGTCGATCACCCGCTGATGCACCAGCAGCGCCCCGGCGCAGCAGGCTTCGAACGTGCGGGGGTTCATGTCGAACCGCGCGCAGATGTTATAGACGATTTTGCAGCGGGAGTAATATTCCCCCACCTGTTCCCCGCTTAGGAATGTTTTGTTAAAGGCGACCGGAATGCCCCCTTCTTCCATCTTCTGGAAAAAGCGGATTTTGTCCTTGATGATGGAACCGACGTAACCGACGTCGATATCGCGCTCCCGGTGAAAGTCGCGGTGGAACTCCTCGTCGGCCCCCCACGGCAGCCAGTGCAGGTGGCTGTAACCGTGTATCCGCCGCGCCAATTCCATCCGGCCTAATTGGGCATAGAAGGCATAATCGTACAGCGCGCAGTATTCCTTGTGCCAGCGGTGGTTAAGGTAGTTGTCGCCCAACCAGCAGGCGGTCGGAATATCCACCTCGAGGACGCGGCGGGGGAGAAAGCGGTTTCCCACAGAACTTTCCACCCATAGCAGAAGATCCGGTTTCACGGGGAGGGAGTTCACCAACGCCACGGCATCGACGTCCTCCGGCACGATGAGCGCCTCCGGCAGGTCGCACGCCAGCGGCGTGGCAAGCGTGACGGCGTGTCCCATCCGGGTGAGCGTGCGGTGGGTGATAAATCCGAGGTGGCCCCCCCGCTTGTAGTTGGTGAGAAGGAGGATGTTCATCGTATGCGGGCGCGGCGCGCGCGGGTCAGCTTTGCCGCTCCCGCAGTCCTTGATGTATTTCCGCCATGATGTCGCGTATGCCGCGCGTGTACTCCCATTGCGGATAGTGCGCGCGGAATTTCCGCACGTCGCTGATCCACCAGATGTGGTCGCCGCTGCGGTTTTCGTCCACATAACTGAGTTTCATTTTGTTGCCGCTGATTTCCTCGGCGATGGCGACCGCCTCCAGAAGCGAGCAGTTGGAATGCCGGCCTCCCCCCGCGTTGTAGACTTCGCCGGGGCGGGGGTTTTGGTGATAATGCCAGAACATGCTCACCAGGTCGTGGCTGTAAATATTGTCCCGCACCTGCTTTCCCTTGTACCCGAAAATGTTGTACTGCCTTCCGGTGAGGCAGCACTTCATGAGGTAGGCCAAAAAGCCGTGCAATTCCGCGCCGGAGTGGCCGGGGCCGGTGAGGCACCCGCCGCGGAAGCAGGCCGTGTTCATGCCGAAGTAGCGGCCATACTCCTGCACCATCACGTCGGCGGCCACCTTGGAAGCGCCGAAAACGCTGTGCTTGGAGTGGTCGATAGTCATGCTTTCGTCGATGCCGTGGGCGTGGAACGGATGCGCGGGATCCGCTTCCCAACGGGTTTCGCGTTCCACCAGCGGCAGGGAATTCGGCGTGTCGCCGTAGACCTTGTTGGTGGAGGTAAAAATGAAGGAAGCCTTTGGCGCGTGGCGGCGCGCCGCTTCCAGCAGGATCATCGTGCCGGTGGCGTTAATGGAAAAATCGGTGAGCGGCTCGCGCGCGGCCCAGTCATGCGAGGGTTGCGCGGCGGCGTGAATGACGATGGCGATGTCGCCGCCGTATTCGGCAAAAACGCGCTCCACCGCCTGCTGGTCGCGGATGTCCGCTTCCACGTGAACGTAGTTCGGCACCTGCTCCTTCAGCCGCCGCAGGTTCCAGCGGGTGGAGCCGTCCTCGCCGAAGAAATATTTTCGCATGTCATTGTCGATGCCGGCGACGGTAAAACCCTTTTGGGCGAAAAAACGGACCGCTTCCGATCCGATAAGGCCGGCCGAGCCGGTGATGAGCGCGACTTTCATGTTTTGTCCTATTTTGATGTGGCGTTGAGGGGGAATTCTAGCAGGGATTGGCCCCCGTATAAACCATATTTCCGCGGCCCGCGCCCCCTAAGGTAGAATAACCGCATTATGAAAGCTGCTGCCGGCCGCGCGATTGGGATCGATCTTGGGGGAACCGGCACTTCGTTCATCGATATGTATGGCCCGGACAACATCATCCGGCGCGAGCGGATGGAGACTCCCCGCGCCCGGGACGAAATCATCGCGGCGCTGAAAAAGACGCTGCGCCGGTTTTTGGGCAACGCGGGGCATCCCGCCCCGGTTGGCATCGGCGTCGCCGTTGCGGGACAGGTGGGCCGTTCGGGCAAAAGCGTGGTGTTCAGCCCGAACCTGCCGTTCAAAACGGAATACCCGCTGGGGGAAGAACTGGAGAAGGAATTTGGCATGCCGGTGTTCGTGGAAAACGACGCCAACGCGGCGGCCATCGGCGAGCGGGTGTTCGGCATGGCGAAGGGGATGGACGATTTCATCGTCATCACGCTCGGCACCGGTATTGGGAGCGGCATTTTCGCCAACGGTAAACTGTTGCGCGGTCACATCGGTTCCGGCGGCGAAGCGGGACACATGGTAATCGTGCCGGAGGGGCCGCTGTGCGGCTGCGGCAACCGGGGATGTTTGGAAGCGCTTGCCTCCGGCACGGCGATTGCCCGCGTATACAAGGAAAAAACCGGCATTCAGAAAAGCGCCAAGGAGGTCTGCGGACTTGCCGGCGCGGGAGACGGGGCGGCCCGCGCCACCGTGGGCGCCGCCGGGGAATATTTGGGGAACGGCCTTGTAAATCTCGTCAACCTTTTTGGGCCGCAGGCGATTTTTTTCACCGGTTCGTTGTCCAACGCCCCGGACATCTATTTTTCTTCGGCGTTCCAGCGGGTGCGGGATCATTCTTTCGGCACGGCGGGGAAGGATGTCGTGCTTGCGGTTTCGCCGCTTGCGGCGGAGGTTGGCACTATCGGCGCCGCCGCCCTCCCGCTGCTCAAATAAAACCCGGAGGGGAACCCGCATTTCGGAATGATAAAAATCACATCGCATTTTTCGTTTGGTCTTTGCATTTGGCTCGCCCAATAGGTATAAAAGTGACCCATGATTGACATACGCAAGCCGGTTTTCCCGAAAGAGCATGGCCTTTGGGCGTGGGTTTTCCTGCCGTTGATCGTCGGCGCCGGGTGCGCGAAGGGGGATCACGCGGCGATGGCTCCGCTGTTAATGTCGGTTTTCGCCGGTTTCATGGCCTATACCCCGGCACGCATCATTTTCAAAGGCTGGAAAAAGGGGGCGCCCCAGGACGGCAACATTGTTTTCTGGTCCGCCGCCTACGTGGCGGTATCGCTTGCCTTCACGTTTTTCACGGTTTCGGCCAACCCCTGGACGCTCGCTTTTTATGGCGCGCTGGCTTTGGCGTTCGCCATCGCGTTGGCCGCTTCGGCGGAAGGATTTGGGCGCAGCGCCGCGTTCGAGTTCGGCGGCTTGATATTCCTTTCGGTCGCCCTTTCGTTTCTCGGCGCGTTTGCCGTGTCGGGGGCGCTTGATCCGGCGCATGTCGCGCCTTGGGCGCTATCGCTCCTTTTTATGTTGGAGCGATCGACCGCGGCACGCCGTGTCGTTCGGTTGGGGGGGTTCATTCCCGCCCTTGCGCAACAATCGGCAAAGCACGCCGTTACCCTCAAGACCGTTTTTATGCAAAACCTTGGGTTGGCCTTCCTTTCGCCGTTCGTGGCGCTGGTCATCGCGAAAAAACTTAACGCGCCATTACTGCCGGTGGCGGCATTTCTGCCCGGATTTTTCACAACGCTATACTTTTATTTGAAACCCCCGGCGGCGCTTCGCGCCCTTGGCTTCGCCGAGCTCTATCTTTCCATCCTTTTTACGGCGGCCTTTATAGCCTTTTATCGCCTGTAAATACAATCGGATAAAGTCTCTCCACCTGTTTTATTCCCACCCGTCCCTCCTCTATTTCCCGATTAGGTGTACAATCAAGGCGTAGGCTGGAGAAGTGAATTTGTCAATGTCTAAAGGGGTGATCGTATCACCGTGGGCGTTGTTTAACGTTCCATGAGGCAGGAGGGTGATTTTACAAAAAAACTTTAATTTTAATAAGAACCAAAGACCACCAATTTATTTTCAGCTTTGGAGGAAAACGACATGTCATCGTATTGGGTAAAAACTAGATATTTGGCGCTCGCCGCAGTGCTCGGTTTCGGCCTGGTTGCCTGTGACAGTGGCGGTGGCAGCAGCGGTAGCAGCGGCGGCGGCACCGGCACTGGCTCCACTACCACGGTGAATGGCGAAACCGCCGTCACGCCGGTCGCGGGCACCGGCACGCAGGGAACCACAACTTCTTCGCTTGGGGTTGCGGATAAAATCAGCGTTGTCAGTTCCACCAAATCGGCGGCCTCCCCCAAAGCGATGCATATCATTAAATCCCTGGACGGCCTTCTTGGAAGCAGGACGATTCCCACCACGTGGGGATCCTTGGTTGACTACAAAACGGATCCGACGTTTACCTATGTGCATGAACGCTCCGCCGAATCGCTCAAGACCCCCAACGAAATTCTTTGCATGATCTCCCAGACGCAATACGACGACATGCTCAATAAGGGGAAATACCGGGCGCAAATCGACAAGAACCTTTGCAGCTCATCCAAGGATAGCGCTTCAAAGGCGAAGGATGGATCTACCAATTCATCGGGAAACGGCGCGCCGGATTATATGGATTGGACTGTTATTTCCAACCGGGCCGACGCCAACTCCCCGCAAGTGGTTTCCGCCTGGATACATGAAACCATGAACGGCGGGCCGGGCCAGGCCGACACCAAGGTGGTCATTCTGGCCAAGATTCTCATCGGAGCATCGATATCCACCACTAACCCGTACGGTCTTTTCACCATGAACTTTGTGGCGTATCCGGAGAATAAGGACGGCACTCTCGGCACAACGGAGACAATGCACGGCTATCTGCGGACGGTTACCCTGTCCACCGGCAAGGTTGTCTTGCAGTTTTATGACACCCGGACTGAAGGCACGCTGGCGATGGAGGAGGCGACCACCCTCTATAAGGCGGCCGATGGCACCTCCGGCTCCGGCGAAGCGAAATTCCCCGACTACGACTCCATGTATACCGGCAGCACCATGCCCACCTCCGTGACGTATAAGCAGATGCGCTTCGCGTACGACTCCGCGTCGTTCAAGCGCACCGCGCTGGATAGCGCCGGCATTGAAACGGGTACGCCCGTCTGCCTGGACAAAGATCCGACCAAGTTCCTCACCAGCGTTTGGAGCTATGGCCTCTATGACAGTCTCGGCGCCCGCAAGACCCTGAGCTCCGGATTCCCGGTTTTGTACACCGACACGACGGTCACGCCGAATGTGGATTACTACGGTTACGTTGGCTTCTGGGGCATGTGGTTCCCCGACGTGGTAACGGTGGCGAGTGGGAGCACGGTGAGCAAGCTTGACTGGACCAGCGGCACGGCCCAAAAAACCACGCTCACCGTGAAGAAGTCGGGTGGCAAGCTCACCAAGCATACCCGCAACACCACCACGCTGGACAAGATCAAGAACGTATCGCTGAACTATTCACAGTGCACGCAAAGCGGTACCACGTGGACGTGCGGCAACTACGAAGCGCATTGGGATGGCACGAAGTTCGCCATTACCCAAAAGATGGGGAATAACGGGTATACGGCCCTCACCTCGACCGACCCCACCTCCATCAATGTGACTGCTCTTCAATACAGCAGCACACTCAATATGTGGTCACAGGCTCTTGGTGGGCAAGTGATGATCAAGTTGCCGCTGATAGGTGATGTGGTGGGTACTACAACGATAACGTCCGCAAATGGTTGCTCTAAAACCGGCGGATTTAATGGAACTGCATGGTCGGCAGAATCATTTAATTGCACTAATGCCCTAACCAGCCCGACCACCGTACCGATTGTCTATTACCAGGATACGCTGATCTTTCCTGGCGATACGGCCCCCGCTTCCTTTTCCTGCTACAACGATTGCCCAGATGCCAGTACGTTGGCATCCACGACAGCCAACACAAAAATCTTCTATACGGAGAACTACAACACCGCCACTGTCACGGCTCATACCTATACTTTCGGATCCTACACCCTGACGGACTCTGCCAACAGCAGGGCGGTAACTCTGCCCACCCAAAATACCAACCTGACGAATCAGTGGGGCGGCTCGCTGGATTTTGGCGTCCATACCGGGGCGCTTTTTGATCCTGCCGCAGTCGATCCAACCTCGGGAAAGACCTACCTGAAACTCCTTGCCTGCCCTTGGGATTCCACCCAGATATGCACGTGGCAGGCCCGGGAAGTGCTCCCGACCTACTACACATGGGAAACCGGTTGGAATAACTGGAATTACCTGACGGCGCTGTACAACGGGACGACGCCGGTGAAATTCGACCAACCGCTGCGGGTTTCATACACCTATCCGGCCACCGCAACCGTCATAAATTCAGCCGCTACCGATACGAAGTTCGCGTCGGTGCCGTTCCAGCTTGAATACAACGGTTTCGGCCAACTTTGGGGGATCCCCGGTCACTGTGTCGACCCCGACAAGGGAGTTGACACAACCTGCGGCATGAATGTGCGATGGGTGCCCGAATTCAGCATCCCCAGCGGCGAAACGGTTAGCGACGGCACCAACGTCTACTACGTGAAGGCGCTTGATCAGGAACAGCGGATGCCTGAACTGGCGTTGGCAAGTTGCACGGCGACGTTGGTCAAATACACGCTTCCGGTTAATGCCGATTACACGAAGCCGGATATCGGCACCGAACCGGTTGTCACCGATCCGCCCGCGGTTATTGGCGGCGTTGTCGTGAAAAAATAACCCGGCGCAAGCCGCGTTACAGAACGCTTCTTAAAGGGCGTCCCGGAAACGGGACGCCCTTTTTATTTCCCCTCCCGGTAGAGGCCGCCACTCTGCCGCCTAAATCAATCGGCGGCAAGAGTGCCGCCGCTACCCGGGCGAAGCCGGCCAGAGTGCTGCCACCATCAGGATTTTCAGCGGGTTGTGGATACTGAAAAATTTCTCCATGCTTTTCGTTGCCGGCCCCGGTCAAAGCTGATAAAATCCCGTTTCGAACAATTAAACCTTTTTAAACGGGTTCCGAGAGACCCACAAAAGGAGAATGCGATGCATACCGCCCCAAGGGCCGCCGGAGCGCGGCCATGACCGCCGCCGCCAAGACCGTTCTTTCCGCATTGGAGATGGGGCGCACCATGGCCCGCATGGCCCACGAAATCACTGAAAAAAATCCCGACTGTTCCCAAATTATCCTCGCGGGCATCATTACGCGCGGCGTGCCGCTTGCCCGCCGTCTGGCGGATAAAATAAAAACCATCACCGGCGTCGATGTGCCGTGCGGCAGCCTGGACATCACCTTCTACCGCGACGATATCCAAAGCAAAGGCCCCGACCTCAACGCCGGCCGCACCGACATCAGCCACGATATTAACGGCAAGACGCTCATCCTTGTGGATGACGTTCTTTTCACCGGCCGCTCCATCCGCGCCGCCATCGACGCGGTAATGGATATCGGCCGTCCGGGGCGCATCCAGCTAGCCGTCCTGCTGGATCGCGGCCATCGCGAGCTGCCGATACGCCCCGACTACATCGGCAAGAACATCCCCACCGCGCGCGGCGAACGGGTGCGGGTGAAACTTTCCGAGACCGATGGCGAAGATCTCGCCACGGTGGTGGAGGGCGCCTGATGGAGACCGTGGAAAAAAAATTCAGGGGGCGGCACCTGCTCCAGATAGCCGACCTCACGGCGGACGAGATCATGGGGCTGCTCAACACCGCGTACAAATTCAAGGATGTTTCAGAACGCGAAATAAAAAAGGTTCCCACGCTGCGGGGAAAAACGATAGTTAATCTCTTCTACGAACCGAGCACCCGCACCCGCACTTCATTCGAGATCGCCGGGAAACGGCTCTCGGCGGACGTGATCAACATTTCCACCAGTTCCAGCAGCGTAACCAAGGGCGAGACGTTCAAGGACACCGTGCTGAACATCGCCGCCATGAGGCCGGACGCCATCGTGATCCGCCACGGCAGCCCCGGCGCGCCGGCCTATGCCGCGACAATCGCCGGTTGCTCCGTCATCAACGGCGGCGACGGCGCCAACGCCCATCCCACGCAGGCGCTGCTGGATCTCATGACCATTCACGAAAAAAAAGGCTCGGTGGAAAACCTCAAGGTTGCCATCGTCGGCGACATCCTTCACAGCCGCGTGGCGCGCAGCAACATCAACGCGCTGAAGATGTTTGGGGCCGACGTAACCGTGTGCGCCCCCCCCACATTGCTTCCGCACGGCGTGAACGCGCTGGGCGTGAAGGTGACGCACAACATCCGCGAAGCGGTGGCGGATAAAGATGTGGTGATGATGCTCCGCATCCAGACCGAGCGGATGCAGCAGGGCCTGTTCCCCAGTCTGCGGGAATACAGCGAGCACTTTTGCCTTTCGGCGAAGGTGCTGAAGAGCGCGCGGCCCGACGTGTTAATAATGCATCCCGGCCCGATAAACCGCGGGGTGGAGATAGCCTCCGACGTGGCGGATGGCCCCTACAGCCTCATTCTCTCGCAAGTGACCCACGGCGTGGCGATGCGGATGGCGGTGTTGTACCTTTTGTGCGGGGGAGCCGAATCGTGAGCAACGGGATATTGATACAAAACGGCCGCGTGATAGACCCGTCGCGCGGCATCGACGGCATTCTGGATGTCCTCGTGAAGGACGGCGTCATCGCCGAGGTGGGAAAGAGCCTGTCCGCCAGCGGCGCGAAAACCGTTGACGCGGAAGGGCTGGTGGTTTCCCCCGGGTTTATCGACCTGCATGTCCATCTGCGCGAGCCGGGTTTTGAATACAAAGAGACCATTGCCACGGGCAGCATGGCCGCGGCGGCCGGCGGGTTCACCGCCATCTGCTGCATGGCGAACACCAAACCGGTGAACGATAACGCCTCGGTCACCCGCTTCATTTTGGAAAAAGCCGCCGCCGTCGACGGCGCGCGCGTTTATCCCATCGGCGCCATTACCAAGGGGCTTAAAGGGGAAGAGCTGGCCGAGATCGGCGAGATGAAGAAAGCCGGCGTGGTGGCGCTTTCCGATGATGGCAGGTGCGTGATGGATGCGCGCGTGCTGCGGCACGCGATGGACTATGCCGCGATGTTCGGCCTCACCATCGTGGAGCACTGCGAGGATGAGCACCTCGTCAAGGGCGGCATCATGAACGAGGGGGAGACCAGCGCCCGCCTCGGCATCAAGGGGATGCCCGCCGTCGCGGAGGACGTCATCGCCCGGCGCGACATTGATATCGCCGCGTACCTGAAGCGTCCCGTTCATATAGCGCACATCAGTACGCGCGGGGCGGTGGAAAGCGTGCGCGCCGCCAAAGCGTTGGGAACCGCCGTCACCTGCGAGGTGGCGCCGCACCATTTCACCCTCACTGAAAAAAGCCTTGAGGCATTTGACGCCAATTACAAAATGAACCCGCCGTTGCGGACCGCTGACGATCTGGCCGCCATGAAAGAGGGGCTGCGCGATGGCACCATCGACTGCATCGCCACCGATCACGCCCCGCACGCCAAATGGGAAAAAGAGCTGGAGATAGATCAGGCCCCGTATGGCATCGTGGGGCTGGAAACTTCGTTGGGCCTTTCGATGTTGCTGGTGCGGGAAGGCGTCGTCACGCTGCCGCGCCTTGTGGCTTTGCTTTCCACCAACCCGGCGAAGATATTCAACCTGCCGGGGGGGACGCTCAAAGAGGGCGCGCCGGCCAATATTTGTATTTTTGATTCGGAAAAAAAATGGATAGTGGATCCCGCCGAATTTGTGAGCCTGGGCAAAAACACCCCCTTCGCGGGCAAGGAGCTTGTGGGGAAAAATTGCCTTACCATCGTCGGGGGGCGAATCGTGTATAATCCGTCGAATTTATGAAGGCAGTACTCGTTCTCGAAGATGGCAGGGCGTTTGCCGGCCACTCTTTTGGGGCCGCCGGGGAGACCGTGGGCGAGGTGGTGTTCAACACCGGCTTAAGCGGGTACCAGGAAATTTTGACCGATCCCTCCTATACCGGACAGCTCATTACCATGACCTATCCGCTTATCGGCAACTACGGCATTACGCCCGAAGACGAAGAATCGGGAAAAATCCAGGCCGCCGGCTTTATCGTGAAAGAGCCAAGCCGCATCATGAGCAACTTCCGCGCCGCGAAGCCGCTGGAGCAATACCTGCAAGAACAGCGTATCGTCGGCATACGCGATATCGATACGCGCGCCCTTACCCGCCACCTTCGCAGCCGCGGCGCGATGCGGGGCATTATTAGCACGGTTGCCGCCGATGTGGACGTCCTCACCGCCAAAGCGCGCGCCCACGAGAGCATGGCGGGGGCCGATTTGGCAAAGCGCGTTACCTGCAAGACACCCTATGAATTCACCGGCGGATTGTGGGAACTCGGCAAAGGCTTTGGCAAAAACATCAAGCCCCGCTTCAAAGTGGCGGCGTACGATTTTGGCATCAAGCGCAATATCCTGCGTCATCTGGTTGAGCGGGGCTGCGCCGTCACCGTATTTCCGGCCGATACTCCGGCGGATAAAATCGCCGCGTTCAAGCCGGACGGCGTTTTCCTTTCCAACGGCCCCGGCGACCCGGAAGCGGTCATTTACGCCATCGACGCCGTGAAAGCCATGTTGGGCAAGTACCCCATTTTTGGCATTTGCCTGGGGCATCAGATCATGAGCCTCGCGCTGGGGGCAAAAACATTCAAGCTGAAATTCGGCCACCGCGGCTGCAACCACCCGGTGATGGATATTGCCGCCGGGCGGGTGGTGCGGATTACTTCGCAAAATCACGGCTTCGCCGTCGACGGCGAAACGCTCCCCGCCGCGCTGGAAATAACCCACCTTAGCCTCAACGACAACACGGTGGAAGGGGTGCGTCACAAGACATTTCCCGCATTTTCGGTACAGTACCATCCTGAAGCGTCACCCGGTCCGCACGATACGACCGTGCATTTCGACCAATTCGTTGAAATAATGGCACAACACGGGAGCGTTGCCTGATGCTCGACTTCATCTTCAAAAAGACCATCGGCCAACCGGCCCCGGAGGGTTACCATGTGATCCGCGGCCTGCTGGACCGGTTGATCGAATACGCCTCCGAGCCGCGTTTTGCCGAAAGCCTCAATACCGCCCGTGAAATGTTTTATATAAAAGCGGGCAAGACCAACGAAGATGACCCCGATTTCATACAGCGGATGAATACGTTCCTCGAGTGGTTCATTTTCGATTATCGGCCCGGGGGGGCGGGAACGCGCTCGGTGTACGACCGGTTTCTCGACGAAAAACGGAAGGAAACAAGTTCCGCCGATATGATTAACTGGATCGCGCTTTCGCGCCAGGTGCACTCGGTCTTTTTGGTTAAATCATGCGTTGGCGGCGTAACCGTCGCGCGCGATTTGGCGGGGCGGCGTAACTATGTGGTTACCGGCGACGACCATCTGGAAGCGGGAGACATCCTTGAAAGCCGCGTTATTTGCGTGGGTAAAGGTTGTTTTTTCACCTATACCCACGTGTTGCATCCAAAGACCGCGTTGCGTCCGATCCGCGCTGAATTGCGAAAATACAAGAATAAGCCGCTGGGCCAAGAGTTATTTTTTAAACTGCAGGGAATGCAGCTGAAGTGGCGCCGCTTCCGGCAGATCAGCATTGAAGATATTTACAGGATGTGACCCGTGCCAAAACGAAAAGATATTAGGAGCGTGCTGATTATCGGGGCCGGCCCCATCGTGATCGGCCAAGCGTGCGAATTCGATTACTCGGGAACCCAGGCGGCCAAGGCGTTGATGGAGGAGGGAATCCGCGTGATTCTTGCCAACAGCAATCCAGCCACCATCATGACCGATCCGCAGTTCGCCGACCGCACCTATGTGGAGCCGCTGACGGTCGACGTGTTGGCGAAGATCATCAAGCGCGAACGGCCCGATGCGGTGCTTCCCACCGTCGGCGGGCAGACGGCGCTTAACCTCGCGGTCGGTCTGGCCGAAAGCGGCGTGCTGAAGCAGTACAACGTGGAGATGATCGGTGCGAATCTTGATGCGATTAAGCGCGCCGAAGACCGCTCGCTTTTCAAGCAGGCTATGATCGAAATCGGCCTCAACGTGCCGCGCTCCGGCTTCGCCAACACCTTTGAAAAGGCGATGGAAGTGGTTGACCGCGTCGGCCTGCCATGCATCATCCGCCCTTCGTTCACCCTGGGCGGGCAGGGCGGCGGCGTGGCGAATACCCGCAAAGACTTTATCGAAAAGGCCAAATGGGGGCTGGCCCAAAGCCCCATCACCGAAATCATGATTGAGCAGTCGCTCCTCGGCTGGAAGGAATTCGAGCTGGAAGTGATGCGTGACCGCAAGGACAACGTCGTCATCGTATGCTCCATCGAGAATCTCGATCCGATGGGGGTGCACACCGGCGATAGCATTACCGTCGCCCCCGCGCAGACGCTCACCGACCGCGAATACCAGATGATGCGCGACGCGGCGTTGAAGATCATCCGCAAGATCGGCGTGGACACCGGCGGCAGCAACATCCAGTACGCCGTGAATCCCGCCGACGGCGAACTGCAGATCATTGAAATGAATCCGCGCGTGTCGCGCAGTTCCGCGCTCGCCAGCAAGGCCACCGGCTTTCCGATCGCGCGCATCGCGGCGAAGCTCTCCATCGGCTACACGCTGGACGAGATACCGAATGACATCACCAAAAAGACCTGGGCCGCGTTCGAGCCGTCCATCGACTACTGCGTCACCAAAATACCGCGTTTCGATTTCGAAAAATTTCCACAGGCGGAGGCGTTGCTCAGCTCGCAGATGAAATCGGTGGGCGAGGCGATGGCGATTGGACGCACCTTCAAGGAGTCGTTGCAAAAAGCGCTCCGATCCATGGAGACCGGCATCGACGGGCTGGACGAAGTGTCCATCACCCCGGAGGATTTGAAGGAAAAGCTCAAGACCTCCTATCCGTTCCGCATCCTGGGAGCGGCGCAGGCATTCCGTTTTGGCTGGAGTATTGAAGAGGTGCATGGCCTCACCCACATCGATCCCTGGTTCTTGGATAACATCAAGGAAATTGTCGAGGCTGAGGCGGCACTGAAGGCCGCAGGCCTTCCCGCCACCGCCGATGCGATGCGGACATACAAACGGATGGGATTCGGCGACCGGCGGATCGCCCGGATTTGCGGCGTGAAGGAGTCCGCCGTGCGCGAAAAAAGGCATGCGCTTGGCGTCCGCCCCGTTTTTAAGCGGATCGATACCTGCGCCGCAGAGTTTGAGGCGCTCACTCCGTACATGTATTCCACTTACGAGGAAGAGTGCGAATCCGAGCCGACATCCAGAAAGAAAATCATGATCCTCGGCGGCGGTCCCAACCGCATCGGGCAGGGGATTGAATTCGATTACTGTTGCGTGCATGGTGTTTTCGCGCTCAAGGAAGCCGGGTACGAAACCATCATGGTGAACTGCAATCCCGAAACCGTTTCCACCGATTTCGACACCGCCGACCGGCTTTATTTTG
The DNA here is from genome assembly GCA_023248495.1 of Nitrospinales bacterium. Classification (GTDB taxonomy): domain Bacteria; phylum Nitrospinota_A; class UBA7883; order JACRGQ01; family JACRGQ01; genus JACRGQ01. The sequence goes on along the minus strand of JAHFEK010000005.1, from coordinate 53,407 downwards.
AGCCGCTCACCCTTGAGGACGTGCTGGAAATAGTGGACAAGGAAAAGCCGGTGGGCGTTATTGTGCAATTTGGCGGGCAAACGCCTTTGAAGCTCGCGGTATCCTTGGAGAAGGCCGGCGTGCCGATTATCGGCACGTCGCCGGATGCCATCGACCGTGCCGAGGATCGCAAACGGTTTCAGGAAGTGGTTGTAAAGCTCGGACTCAGGCAGCCGGAAAACGGCACGGCCACCAATAAGCCGGAGGCCGTCGCCATATGTAACCGCATCGGCTATCCGGTGGTGGTGCGTCCCTCCTATGTGCTGGGCGGCCGCGCGATGGAGATCGTATACGACGAGGCGTCGCTCACGCGGTACATGGAGAACGCCGTGAAGGTGTCGCATGACCGGCCGGTGCTTATCGACAAGTTTTTAAACGACAGTACCGAAGTGGATGTGGATGCCGTGCGCGACGGCACGCTGACCGTGGTGGGGGGCGTGATGCAGCACATTGAAGAGGCGGGTGTCCACAGCGGCGATAGCGCCTGCTCGTTGCCGCCGCGCGACCTGCCGCAAAAGATTATCGATGAAATCTGCATCCAAACCAAAAAACTGGCCGACGAACTGAACGTCATCGGCCTGCTGAACATCCAGTTCGCCGTAAAAGGGGACGCCGTCTACGTCCTCGAAGTAAATCCGCGCGCCTCGCGCACCGTGCCGTTCGTCGCCAAGGCGACCGGGGTGCCGCTGGCCAAGATTGCCGCGCGCGTGATGGCCGGTGAAACGCTGACCGATCTCGGCTTCGTCAGCCAGAAAATGCCCCGGCATGTCAGCGTAAAAGAAGCGGTATTTCCCTTCATAAAATTTCCGGGGGTCGATGTGCTCCTGGGGCCTGAAATGAAATCGACCGGCGAAGTGATGGGGATAGACTGGTCCTTTGGATCGGCGTTCGCCCGCGCCACACTGGGATCGGGCGCCAAAATTCCGCGCGGCGGAAAGGCTTTCCTCTCTGTCGCCGAGTATGACCGGAAGGCGGCCGTGGAGGTCGCCCGAGGCCTGACCGGGCTTGGTTTCACGCTGGTGGCCACCGCGGGAACCGGCGCGGCGCTTAGGGAAGGTGGCCTTTCGGCTGAAATCGTGAACAAGGTGAAAGACGGCTCGCCGCACATCGTGGAAATGATGGAGGCGGCTCAGATCGCGCTGGTGGTGAATACCACCTTTGGCAAACAGGCTATTCTCGATAGCCAATCGATCCGCCGCACGGCGTTGAACCTCAATATTCCCTACACCACCACCATCGCCGGGGCACATTCGTACATTGCCGCCATCAAGGCGATGGGCGAGGGGGAAATCGAAGTTCGCTCGTTGCAGGAGTATCATGCGCCGTAAAACGGCGGTTCTGGCGGCCCTTTTTCTTCTGTATTGTTGCCTTCCCGCTTCCGCTGAAACCATCGCCGACGAGTGGATGGAACTTCAGATGAACGGCAAAAAAATCGGTTTCTCCCACCAAAAAGTCACCAAAGACAGCTCCGGGTACCGCATCGAAAGCAAAGCGGTGATGAAGATGGAAATGGGGGGCGCGGAACAGGACTTGAGCACCAGCAGCGCCTATTTCCTCGACGCGGACTTTCGTCCCCTAAGGTTCACTTACATGCAGAAGATGCTCAATCACCGCCAGTATTTCGAAGGCGTGGTGCGGGGAAATGAAATGGCGGTGACCGTGGAATCGGCCGGGGCGGTCAGCCACAAAACGGTGCCGCTGGAAGATCAGGTTTATGTGGCCGACACAATGGCCCTGTTGCTGGGGAAAAAAAAGCTGCGGGGCGGTGAAAAGTTTTCGTTCCGCGTGTTTCTGGAGCCGCTGCTCGCCTCCGAAACGATGAATGTCGAAGTCGGCCCCCTGATGGATTTCGATTTTGAAGGAAAAAAGGCGAAGGTGTTTCCGGTCACAATGAAGCTTAAGAGCTTCGCCACCGTTTCCTATATCACGCCGGAGGGGCGCGTTCTGCGCGAAATATCCCCGATGGGTTTTGTTTCGCGGCCGGTGAGCGAAAAACAGGCGCTCGATTTTCCGCTGGAGCGAGTCAGCTTCACCGGCCTGCTGGCGTACAGCCTCATTCCCGTGGCGCGGCCCGTGGAGAAAGCCGGCGCAGTTACACTGCTGCGCGCGCGGATCACCGGCCTCGATGCGCCCGATCTGATACCAGGCGACGACCGGCAGAAAATTCTTTCAGCCGAAAAATCGGCGGGTAACGGCGGGCCGCCGTGGACCGTGACGCTGGAGGTGCGGAAAAACCGCGAGAAAAATATCGTCCGGATAAGCCGTCCCGCGCCCGCGCCCCGGTTCGGCGAATTCCTGAAGCCCACGATCGAGGCGCAATCGGATGACCCCGCCGTCATCGCCAAAGCGGCGGAAATCACCGGCACGGAAACCGACCTGTTCCGCGCCGCCGTGAAAATCAACCGGTGGGTTTTTACCAACGTGAAGAAAAAATATATAGACACGTTCTCGGGCGTGGCAACGCTGAAATCGCTTGAGGGGGAATGCCAGTCGCACACCAATCTTTTCGCGGCGCTGGCGAAAGCGGCGGGCATTCCGGTAAGAACCGTCTCCGGCATCGTGTATGCCGAGGACTATAAAGGTTTCCTCTACCATGCGTGGCCCGAAGTGTGGGCCGGTGAGTGGGTGGCGATGGATCCGACCTTTGGGCAGGACATCGCCGACGCCACCCATATCAAGCTGACGGACGGTGATTTGAGCGTGCAGCTTCAGCTTTTCGAATTTATCGGCAAAATCGGCCTGGAGCCTTTGGAGACCGCGCGCTGAATTTATGAAATTACAAATTCTGATTTTGCATTGCGAGGTACGCTAAAATACGCATGGATCAAATATAACAATGAAGTCAAATATCATAACAAGCAGAGAGGTGAAGCGCGGATACTTCCGCATGGAATTTGAATTCGCCGGCGAGGCTTTGCCGGGGCAGTTCATCATGCTGAAAGTGGCGGAACACAACGATCCGTTATTGCGCCGGCCCATGAGCATCGCGGGTCTTGATGGCGGTGTCATGAGCGTGATTTTTAAAGTGGTGGGGCGCGGGACCGCGTTGCTAGCTGAAAAAAAAGCAGGTGACCATATCGATGTCCTCGGGCCGTTCGGCTCGGCCTTCACCCCGCCCAAAACGGATGCCGTGCTTTTGGTGGCCGGCGGCATCGGCGTCGCGCCGCTTCTGTTCTGGGCGAAACGCAACCCTTCGCGCAGGGCCGCGGCCTTTATCGGCGGCGCCACCGAAAATGATATTCTCTGCTCGGATGAGTTTTCAGAAGCGCATGTCGCCACGGAAAACGGATCGGTTGGCCGGAAAGGGCTTGTCACCGCGCCGCTTATAGAGCATGCAGCGTACAAAAATAAAACCGGCTACATCCTCGCCTGCGGCCCCACGGGAATGCTGAAGGCCATCGACCAGCTTGCCGTTAAGGATGGATTGCGTGGAGAGCTTTCGCTGGAGGAGCGGATGGGCTGCGGCTTCGGGGTTTGCCTCGGCTGCGTGTGCGATACCACCGGCGGGCGGAAGCGGATGTGCGTTGAAGGGCCTGTTTTCAAAACCGGGGAGGTGCTATGGCGGACCTGAAAGTGCGCATCGGCGCGCTAGAGCTGAAAAACCCGATCATCTCCGCCAGCGGCACGTTCGGCTATGGACTGGAATTCGCCGACATGATGGATATTAAAAAGATCGGGGCCTTTTGCACAAAAGGGCTGTCGCTGAAATCGCGCGCGGGGAACCAGATGCCGCGTATCTGTGAAACGCCATGCGGCATGATCAATTCCATCGGCCTTGAAAATGTGGGGATCGATGCGTTTGAAGCGGAAAAACTGCCGAAGATACGCCAGGCTGGCGCAACGGTCATCGCCAATTTTTTCGGCGACACTGAGGCGGACTATGTGGAGGCGGCACGGCGGCTGGCGGCGATGGACGGAGTACACGCGCTGGAAATGAACGTCTCCTGTCCCAACGTGGACAAAGGGGGCATCGAATTCGGCGGCGACCCGGTGTTTCTGGAAAAGCTTACCGCCGCCGTGAAAAAAGTTTGCCCCGGCAAACCGCTTATTGTAAAGCTCTCGCCAAATGTGGCGGATATCCGCCCCTTCGCCGCGGCGGTGGAAAACGGCGGCGGCGATGCCATCAGCGCCATCAACACGCTCAAGGGGATGAGCATAGACGTGAAAACGCGCCGCCCGAAAATCAAACGGGTGTTTGGGGGGCTTTCCGGTCCGGCCATCAAGCCGGTGGCATTGAAGATGGTCTACGAGTGCGTGAAGACGGTGGAGATACCGGTTATCGGTATCGGCGGCATCGGCTCGCTGGACGACGCGCTGGAATTTCTTATTGCCGGCGCGTCCGCCGTTCAGGTGGGAACGATGAACTTCGTGGAGCCGGCCATTTGCCAGCGGCTGGCGGAAGAACTGAACGCCTATTGCGATAGGGAGAACATCGCGCGCGTCACCGATATCATCAGCACGCTCAGAACAGACTGACGTCTGGCGGTCAAATCACCGGTTGGCCGCCCATGAAGACTTTGTGTTTCGTGGTGTATTCATCGTCGTGCAGGATGATCTGCTTTGCCAGCAGGCGCGATTCATTGATAATAAGCGGCGCCTGGAGGTTCGCGGTCATTTCGCGCGGATCCGCGGGGATCGTTACGATCACCCGTATTTGAATTTCCTCTTTGTTGACCACTTGCAAGTCGGCAATATCCTGATCGCCGAGGTCGAATTGATAATCCGATTTGAACACGAACGGATTCACCACCACAAAGGCCAGGTCAGGTTGATCCAGCGCCTGAAAAAGTTCAAACGGCGATCCTTCGAGGAAGGGCAGGAAGATATACCGCCGATAGTTGGGAAAGCCGATTATTCCCTCGTTGACGGAAATGATCCGCGCCGGGTCGATGTCGATCTCGCCGTAGCGCGCGGTGTTGATCTTCATGATTTTTTCCCTCCCATGTTCCCCATGAGGGTTTTGAGGGCGTCCATGTTCACTCCCTGCCACGATGAGGCGAGGTGATTTTCCTCCTGTATTTTTGCGTACACCTCTTCGCGGTGGATGGCCATGTTCTTCGGCGCTTCGATGCCGATCCGCACCGAGCGGCCCTTCACATCCATGATCTGAATCTTGATGTTGTCGCCTATGTTGATCGATTCGCCGATTTTGCGTGTCAATACCAGCATGTTCCGTCTCCTCTGCCGTCCTTGGCCTTTGTTTACGGTATTCTACCGCAAACCGGTCCTCCAGTGTCCGCTGTTGTCCCACTTATCCCCCTTTTATTTTAAGAAATTCAGCAGCGAGGGCTGAATGATTTGAGCCGTCGTCCGTGCCGTTGCCTGGTATGCGGCCTGCAACAGCGAGAAATCCGATATGGCCTTCGCCATGTCGGCGTCCTGTGCGTTGGAGAGCATCGTGGTAACGTCGGCTTTTGAAGATTCAAGCTGTGTGGTGTTGGTATCCAGACGGTTGATGCGCGCCCCAATTTCACCCCGCATGGAGGAGGTCGTGTCGATAGAGGTGGAAAGGTTGTCCAAAAGGCCCGAAATCGCCTTGACATCGTTGTTTTTGAGCGCGGCTGAAAGGCGTTGAAGGTTCAAAATCAGGTTGCGCCCGCCGCCAATGCCCAGTTGATCCGCGGTTTTTCCCGCGTTGATGTCTTTTGCGTATGCGACGGTGGACGGGTTATTGGAGGTCAGTGTCAGGGAGGTGCCGTTCGCGTTCAACGCCGATGTGACGTTTGCGCCCGAAGCATTGATGGCATTGATGATGTCCCCCACCGTCGAGGCGCCGGCGAATGAAACCGTCGCGGAGGTGGATCCGTTAATCACGGAAATGTCGGAAAGGGGAAGCCCGATGCCGCCATACAGGTCGGCCAGCGCGGTGCCGGCCGTTGCGGAGGGGCGGAGGCTGTCGCTTTTCATGACCCGCACGGGGCGGTTTCCCGCGATACCCAGCGAGGCTGCGGTCGTGCCAGCGGTATCGTTGATACGCAGCGGGCCGGTGACGGTTGTCGTATTGTTATCCACTATCTGGAAGGAGTACGTGCCCGAAGCCGGAAGTGATGCCGTGACGTTTGCCCCCGATCCGTTGATAGCGCTGATCAGGTTGCCAACCGTCATGCCGGGGGTAACGTTTACCGTGCCCGTGCCGCCGGCGCGGTCGGTAATGGTAAAGGTTCCCGTGCCAATACCCTGTCCAAGTTTTACCGATGAAAGGGGCGTGTTGACCGTCAATCGCGGCGACAAATCGGCCATGAGGAAATCCGACGCCTTGACCGTCATGGCTATGGAGGCGCTTTCGCTGAGAGCGGCGTCCAGCGCCACGGTGTCTCCTTGATAGCTGCCGTTTTGCGTCACCGGGGGGACGTTGGTCGAACGCCCGCTGAAAAGGAAGTCCGATCCAAATTTGCCGTTTCCGGTCTGTATGGTGTGCTGAATAAGGTTATCGATTTCCAATGATGTGGTGAGGCGGGTTTGGGGGGTTGACGTGCCGCTGGCCGCTCCCATCGCCAGTTCACGGGCGCGGCTGGCCACATCGGTGGTGGAAGCGATAAGCGACTCGCTGGTGCTCAACACGCCCTTGGCTTTTTGGGTAAAAGTGGCATACCGGTCGTTGCGGTCCAATCTGGTCTGGAAATTCATTATTTCGCCTATGGCCAACGGATCATCCGAGGGGCGGTTTACCCGCTTGCCGGAGGACATCTGTTCCGACGATTTATACAGTCCTTCGTTTTGAGTATACATATTGACGAGGGAGTTGTTGTACATCATCTGGTTCGTAATTCTAAACATATGTCACCTCTTATTCTTCCGCGCCGCAAAGCGGCCCTTTCATTACTTGATATTCAACAATGTTTGAATCATTTCGTCGATGGTGGTGATAGTCTTGGCCGCCGCGCCGTACGCCTGTTGATATTTCACCAGGTTTATCATTTCTTCGTCCAGTGCCACACCGGAGGACTGTTGACGGAGATTATCCAATTGGTTTGACACCGCTTCGGCCATCTTTCTTCCTGAGGTCGCGGCCTGCGTGGTCGAGCCTACGCCTCCCACGGTGGCGCCGAAAAAATCGGTGTAGGTATAGGTGCCGGAGGCGGCCCCCGCGGCATTCCATGCGCCGCCTATGGTTTTGCCATATTGCAGCGAGCCGATTGCCTCGCCCGCAATACCGTCGCCCCAGCGGGTGGTGCTGCCGGCGGCGACTTTGTTCAGGTCGTTTTGAACGGTTGGATTGATCGCCAGCGTAAACGCGGAGTTAAAAGCGGCGCTAATGTCAAAATTGTCACCCACGTTGGGCGCGCCTGTTATCGCGATGGAAATACCCCGATCCTGAAAAAAAGTAAGCGGCGCGCCGGCGGTGAAACTGTATGTGCCGGAGGCGGTTCCCTTGTCAGTGTTGCTTACGCTGTAGGTGCCGCCCGCGCCGAAAGTAATCCGGTAGTGATCGAGATTCACGTTGTCCGGGTTTAACACGGAGCCGGGTTGCAGGGTGCCGGTCCCCGAGTTAAGGTCGCTGGCGCGCCCACCGGGGACAAGGCCGTTGAAAAAATTGTTGCCAGTGCTTCCGTCCAGGCCAAACGAACCGGAATGGATGCGGTTCACGTCGCGTATTATCGACGCGGTGAGGGTATCAAGCTGGTTTTGAACTTTAATCAGGTCTTGATCGCGCAGGGTGGTCCATGCTCCCATCTGCCCGGCGGAAATATCGCGGGTGATGTTCACTTTATTCCCGGCCGAGTCCGCCCAGAAAACGGAACTGGTTGAGGGATCCGATGGATTTTGTTTCGTGCTGAGCGTAAAGTTGTTTTCGCCCGTTACCAGGGGGCGGCCCGTTTTCATGTAGACGGACACTTCGCCGTTGTTGGCTTCCGCATAGCCAATATCCATGAATGAGGCAACCTGCTTTATAAGGCCTTCGCGCCGGTCGCGGTAGTCGTTGGCCACCGCGCCGTTCGATTCGGTCTCATGTATCGTCTTGTTGAGGGAGGCAATCTGCGAGGTAAGGTTGTTGATGATTGGCACCGCGCCGGTGATTTTAAGATCCGTGTCACGCCGCGTTTGCTGTACCTGACCGGCGACGAATGAGACTTTTGCCGAGAGCGACTTCGCCTTTTCCACCACGTCATTGCGTTCGGTGGCGCCAGACGGGTTGGTGGCGAGGTTGTAATAGCTTTGGAAGAAGCTGCTCATGGCGTTGTTAATGCCGCTGCCGGAGGTCTCGTTCATGACGGTATCTATCCGGTTCATGATGGTCTCGCGGGCCTGGTAGTTATTCAGGTTGAAGTTCGAGGTCAGTTGCTGGTTGTAGAGAAACTGATCGAAGTTTCGCGTCACGGAGGCTACGGTCACGCCGGTGCCGATAAAGTGATTCCCCTGATTGACCGGAAACTGGGCTTGCAGAATGGCATTCTGTTTGTTGAAGTCGGGATTGTTCACGTTGGCGACATTTTGCCCGGTCACTTCGATGGCGGTCTGTGCCGACAACAGCGCCCATTTTGCCGTATTCATCGCCCCATATATGTTCATGTCAGCAGGACCTCGTCACCATCACGCCCGATCGCATTTTGTTTCCCATCGTTTTTACATTTGACGAATAGGTGGATGTTTCGCCTCCCGTCAGCGCGTTGGCGCAGCGGATGGTTTCGACGATCGTGTCCAGCGCGCGGCCGATCAACCGTCGGCTGAAATCGCTTCTTTCCCGCGCGGCGTTCAAAACGCTGTTCAGGTGACCGCCCGCGGCCAGCAATTTTGCCTTCAGCGCGCGGCCTTCCGGGGAAGCGGCTATTTCCGCCAAGGTGATGGTTGCGGCATCCCGTTTCATGGAGACCGCGATTTCTTCCATCAGCCCGCTTCGGGTTTTTTCCGCGGTGATTAGTTTGAGCGCCAGCTTTTCCTTTTCCTTCATCAGTTCGTCCAAGCGTGACAGATCGCACGCCTGAACCGCCAGTTGCTCTTTATCACAGATGCGCGCCAGGTCTTCGTAGATTCGCGCGTTCCGTTCCAGCAGTTCCACGAGGCGGGCCGCGGCGTTCATTTTACTTCCCCCGCTTTCTTATCGGCTTTGAGCGAGGCAAGGTAGGCCTTTGAGAAGGTGTTATACAGATTTTCGGCGATGCCGCTGCCGCCGTTTTTCGCCATTTGCCCGGAAAGCTTGTCGTCCATCATTCCCTTGTATATCTCTTCGGCGTTACCGCCGTTAAGATAACCGCCTTTCGGCACTGTTTTTCTCATTGCGTCCACAACCTGTTTCATGAAAAAGCCTTCATATTCCTGCGAGAGGCCTTTCAGCTTGTCCATGTCCTTTTGTTGCGCCGCCGTCAGTCCGTCGGGCACCGGCGCGAATTGGGGCCGTTGGGCGGTTCGGGAGGTGGTTGAAATCCCGCTCATAAAACCTCCAACTCGGCATTCAAGGAGCCCGATGCATGCAACGACCGGAAGATTGCCACAAGGTCTTGGGGCGATACGCCTAACGCGTTCAGCGCCGCCACAAGATCGTTGATGTTGGCGTTTTTCTTCAGCATGTTTATTTTTGATTTTGCCGTTTCCTTCTGCGCGGGCGCCGGCAATCCCTGCGCCATCGCCGTTTGCGCCGCAGTGTCGGTTGCGCGCTGAACCTGCAGGGTGATATCCGCGAACGAAATCGCCACATCATGTATTTCCACGTTGCTGCCGATTACCACCGTGCCGCTTTTTTCATCCAGCACGACGCGGGCGGGCATGTCGCTGGTTACGTTTAAAACCTCAATTTCGCTAATGAAGCCGAAGGGGTTGGCCGCGAATTTCACGGGAACAATTACTTCCACGGTGCCGGCATCAAGACCGCGGGCGGTATCTTTGCCATACTTTGCATTGACCGCCGCGACCACGGATGAAGCGGTGGTGAAATCCGGTTTGCTCAGCAGGATATTAAACTGTGATTTTTGGGCGAAGTCGTTCGGCACTTCTTTTTCGACTATGCCTCCGTCCGCGATGGTGCCGGTGGTCGGCACTGCTTCCGCTTGCCCTTTTTTGCCTATTTTACGGGTGACGGCGAGCACGCCTTGCGCCACGGCATATACTTCGCCGTTGGGGGCTTTCAGCGGGGTCATCAGCAGTGTGCCGCCTTCAAGACTTTTCGCGTCTCCCAGCGAGGAAACGGAAACATCCAGTTTGGTGCCCGGTTTCGAGAAGGGGGCCAACGTGGCGGTCACCATGACGGCGGCCACGTTTTCCACCTTTACGTCGCGCAGAAAACGGGTCTGTGAAACACCGATTTGCGGGCCGGTCAGTTGGCGTATGTCGATAGTGGTTCCCAGCCGCTTGAGCATGGCGACCAGTGTTTGGGCGGTAAAGGGGGTTTTCGAGGTGCGGTCGCCGCTATTTTTCAAACCGACCATCAAGCCATAGCCGATGAGCTGGTTCTGGCGCATCCCCTGTACGTTGGAAATGTCTTTAATCCGCGAGGCGCTGGCCGGCGCGGGAAAGGCCAACAGGGCGGCCACCGCCGCCGTGCCGATAAGCTTTATGATGTTCATGTCAGCCTTCCTTTAAAAGGGCCAGATTTTCTGAAACAGCCACGTGCCCCAGCCGCCGTTGTTGGTATCGTTGAGATCCCCCACGCCGTCATACTGGATTTCCGAGTTGGCGATTTTGGTGGACATGATCGAGTTGTCGAAATTGATGTCTTCCTGCCGCACGATGCCGGTAATGTGGATGTATTGATCCTCGTTGTTGATCTTCATCTTGCGGCGCCCTTCGATTTTCATGTTCCCGTTGGTGAGCACTTCCGTCACCATCGCCGAAAGGGTCGCGGTCAGCGCGTCATTGCGGCTGCTGCTTCCCGATCCGCGGAAGTCTTCACCGCCGCTCACGTTGACGTTCAGGGCCGGGTTTACGTCGATGGGGGACATGGTGAGGGAATTCTTTGTTTGGCTGCTGTTGTGGTTGGTGGTGGAGTTGAGCGCTTTTACGCTTTCCACGAGATATACGGTGACAATGTCGCCCACGCGCAGCGCTTTGTTATCGGCGAAGAGCATGTTGGGGCCGTTTTGGCCAGGCCAGAGCGAGCCTTCGGTGGAAGTCGTCTTCACCGGTTCCGCCTCGGGTACGACCATGGCGGGTATCTGCTTTCCCGCGCAGGCGGCGAGCCCTAAGAGAAGAATGGCCGCCAGCAGCGCCGTGTTCAGATTCCTCTTCATTGTCATCTCCTTGTTCCGTTAAAAATTTACCTGTACCGTGCCCGCGTCCACCACCCTGCCAAACAGCCTTTTGTTCGACCGGAGGTTAAGCACTGGTATCAGTTCGCCTATGCTGCCGTCCTTTTTCGCGACCCCGCGGGTGGTCAGCTTTACCTCGTCGTTTTCCGCCACCATCAAAACGAGGTCGCCAGCCTTTACATCCACCGCTTTCGCCAAGTTTGCCTTCGGCACCGGGCGGTTCGGCTGGATGCTCCGTTCTGCCACTTGCCCTGTTACTTCTGCAAAGTCCGTGCAAAAATCGGTTGCCGGGCCATGAATAACTATTTTTTCCATCCGAAGCATGCCTTCGGTGATGACCGTTCCCTTGGAAATACGCTCGTTGGCAACCACCACTTCGGCCTGCATCTCAATTCGGGCCGACACGCCTATCTGTTTGATTTCAGTGCCTTTGTTGTAGAAGGTAACCTCGCCGATTATCGTTTCCCCGCCTTTGGAAGTGCGTAATACAGTCAACCGGTAATCGTCGAATTGGGTGGGTATTTTTTCATTGCCGGAAGCGCTAATGTTTAAAACGCGGTACTCCGATACGGTATCTGAAAGCGTTTTAGCGAGGTGATCGCTCAAAGCTTTTTGGAAAAAAGCGGCAGTTTTTGCGTCGGAAGCGGCAGAAATTGCCCGCTGTTCAGCCGCTCCCGCGGATGCCGCCGCCAACGTCACCGTCAGCAGGGTCAGGCACGCCAGGCGCCGTATCGAGTTCTTAATCATGGTTATTACCGTTTCGTGTTGTTCGCGGTTTGGAGCATTTCGTCAGAGGTGGTAATCGCTTTCGAGTTGAGCTCGTAGGCGCGTTGGGCAAGAATCATATTGGTTAATTCCTCCACCACGTTGACGTTGGATGATTCGATAAAACCCTGTTGCACCTGTCCCAGTTCATTTGATCCGGGGTTGGCTATCGTCGGCGTGCCGGAGGCGGCGGTTTCTTTATAAAGCCCGCGGCCCACGGAGATGAGACCCGCCGGGTTGATAAAGCTGGCCACTTCTATTTGCCCCACCACGCTCGCCACGGTTTGGCCGGGTTGCATTACCGAAACTTGGCCGGTAGCCGAGATGTTCACATTCAGCGCGTCCTGCGGGATGGTGATCGGGGGTTCCAGCGGCTCGCCATCGGCGGTGACCATCTGGCCGGTGCTATCAAGCCGGAAAGCCCCCATGCGGCTGAAGGCTGTGGTGCCGTCCGGTTGAAGAACCTGAAAAAAGCCTTTTCCCTGAATGGCCATGTCCAGTTCGTTGCCAGTCTGCTGAAAATCCCCTTGCGAGAATAGCTTCGATACGGCGGAAAGCTTTGATCCCATGCCGACCTGGATGCCCGTCGGCACTTGGCTGCCGGTGGGGGTTTCCGTGCCGGGCATTCGCATTGTCTGGTACAAAAGATCCTGGAATTCGGCGCGGCTCCGTTTGAAGCCCATCGTGCCCACGTTGGCCAGATTGTTCGAGATTACGTTGATGTTTTCCTGCATCGCGCCCATGCCGGTCGCGGCGGTGTAAAGCGAACGAATCATAACATCTCTCCTTTATAAATTCCGTTATGGTCTGGCCACGTCGGCGATAAGCCGCGTTGTCATGTCGTCATTAGAGTGAACCGCTTTTTGAAACGCTTCATAGGTTCGCAGCGCGGTGATCATCCGGGTCATCTCCGCCACCGGATTAATGTTGGAAGCTTCCAGATACCCTTGCCTCACGGCAGCCGTGGGCGCCGCCGTTTCCATTCCCGCCTCCGCCACGAAAAGCCCTTGTCCCGATTTCTTGAGCTGGGTGCGGTCGGCGAAATTCACAATTTTAAATTGCTCGGTGCCGCCGCCGGAGACGGTGATAAGGCCGTCTTCCCGTACGGAAAATTCGTCGTTTCCCACATGGATGGCGTTGCCGTTTTGGTTTGATACTTTAAAGCCGTCCGCCGTGACAAGGTCGCCTCCCGCGTCGATTTTAAAAGCGCCGCCCCGGGTATAACGCTCCCCCAGCGGCGTCTGAACGGCCAAAAATCCATCGCCGTCAAGCGCGATATCGAATGTGTTTCCGGTTTTTTGCAGCGCGCCCTGTTCATAATTGGTGTAGCTTTGCGAGCTGAACATATACGCGGTATCTTCCGTTTTATTTTGTGTGGCGCCCGTCTTGATTTCATTCGAAGTCGGCGCGGCCGAGTCAGGCGCATGGGCTTTCGAGAGGTAGGTTTGGAAAAGCATACGATCAGCCTTGTAGCCGGACGTGTTCATGTTCGCCATGTTGTTGGCGATAATGTCCATTGCCCGCTCTTGGGCAAGGCTGCCGCTGGTGGCGATGTAGATTCCCTTATTCAATGTGTCCTCCTGTCAAAATTTCTAACTCCACCATCAGTTAATTCAAGAGCTGTGCCATAACAGCCGTCATTAGGGCCGTCCACACTTGGCCGCCCGGCCAAGAACATTGTTTTATTTGGTTGTAAGGTTCTGGTGAGAAGCGGGTATCGGGTGATCTATAAGCGTCTCGCAACCTCAGGCCATAACAATGACAGCGTCAGAGAAGGCATTATTTTCCCCAAACCGTCAAAGCTCCCCACAGTGTCATATATAATTGTCGTTACCATATGAACTACATACGAAGGCTTTCTTTTGAGCGGAAGGCGGCGGCGATCTTTGTCCTTTTCTTCGCCGTGGCCGCGTTTTTTCTGGTGGGCGATCGGCGCAAGGTGTATCAGGTATATGACGTTGGCACGCGCGCCGTCATAATAGGGATGAATCCCTACACTTCAATTAATGGGCAAGATTCCGAACCTCCCCCTTTGGCGCAATTCCTGTGCAGTCCAACCTTTGCGTACTTTTTTTCCCCTTTTTCCACCCACCACGGGCTAGGGCCGGATATCGGCGCTTATGCCTGGGTGATGCTGAATTTCGCGATGTTTATGGCGGGGGTTTGGTCTATATTCAGTCTTGTCGACAGGGAACAGAAGCTGTTGCGGGGAAAGTGGTTCCTTTTCGCGCTATTTCTGCTGGCCAGTGAAATGCCGGGCGCGGTGATGAATGCGCATAATAATGGGCTTATTACCGGCATGATGATGTTGGGAGCGGGTCTTTACATGCGGGGGCGCAAGGCAGGGGCCGCCCTGCTGCTGGCGATGGGGGCAAATTTCAAGTTATTTCCATTGGCGATGGCGTTGCTCCTCGGCCTTGATCTTGGTTTGGTTTTTGTCTTTGGCTTCGCCGTTATTGCCGCCCTTCTTTTCCTCCTTCCTATACCCATCATGGGAAGCGCCGCCTACAGCTCGATGTTGGCAAGCTGGTTTGATATTTTAGCAAACGAGCCGTTGCGCGCCGCCTTTCTCGGTTTGGAGCCGACCCTGCTGCATTATGGTTTCCATGTTCATCCCGCCGAATTTGTTTTTTTCGCCTTGGCCAATGCCGGGGCGTTGGCGCTGGCATCGTTCCATCTTCTAAAGAAGGATCGCGGCGAGTACCTGCGGCTCATTGTGCCGACACTGTTGGGTTTCGCCGTCCTGTTCAACCGGCGGGCGGAGAGTCAGAGTTTCATAACCCTCGCGCCGGTGTTTGTTTTCATGTTGCACGCCGCGTTGCGTTCCCGCGAAGATGGGGATGAGAACGGATTCCGCGCCAACGCCCTATTCATCGTCGCCGGATGGATGTTCATCTGGTGGGGTTACAGCGCTTTTTCGTCCCCTATCTTTCGCGTGACGGCGGAGGTCTGGCATTTTAAAACGCTGGGGGCAATTCTCCTGTATCTGTGGGCATGGGCGCGGATCGTGATGCATTTCAGCGACAAAATGCAGGCGGAAGGAACGGTAATTCCAGTGGCCGGCCCCGCTCGATAATTTGCCGCGCACCACGGGGATTATTAAGGTATGATTCCCCCATGTCATTAAATAACCAGCGTTTGGAGCGGCAAGGATCGCCAACTTCCACTTCCATTTCAACTCATATTAAATCATCGTCACCCACACTTAAATGAACTACTGGCGAAAACTAGAATTCGAAGGGAAAGTGGCGGTTCTCTTCGTTCTTTTTTTCATGTTATTGGCCATCTCGCCGGCGATGGGGATACACAACAACTATCTGGGATACAACGGCGGCGTTATCTCCATCATTCAAAACCATAGCAACCCCTATCCGGAAAACTGGAAGACGGCGGAGCCTCCTTTCGGCACTTGGTTTTTGTGGCCGCCGCTCTTCGCGCTGTTTTTTTATCCGTTTTCCACGCTCGCCTTGGGGCCACAGGCAGGATCCTATGTATGGTGCGTGCTGAACATGCTCGTGCTTATGGCCGGCATTCATGCCGTATGGCGTGAAATAGACGGGAAACGGAAACTTTTCCGCGGGTGGTGGTATTTTTTCGCCCTGCTTCTGATGACTAACGAGATGATGGGCAGTCTTACCAACTTGCAGATTAACAGCCTTATCACCGGCCTTATCCTGTTGGGAACGGCCATGTACTTCCGGGGCCGGTATGCGGTTTCCGGTTTTATTTTGGCTTTGGGGGTGGGGCTGAAAATCATACCGCTTCCGATGGCGCTGCTGCTGATGTTGGAGTTCAACGCGGTTTTCATCGCGTCATTCGTTCTTTTCCTCGCGGGCCTTTCCCTGTTGCCGCTATTGGTCATGTCGTCATCCCTGCTGATTGAATGCTTCCAAACGCTTATAGAACTGCATTCCATGGAACGGGTGCATACCATGTATTTGGGCCTGCATCCCACGCTGCAACACTACGGAATCATTTTAAGCAATCAAGCGTTTTTCGGTTTCCTGCTTTTGAACGCGGCGCTCATCGCGGCCGCGGCGTTCATGGTTTTCCGCCAGGATAGGGGGCAATTCGTCCGGCTGATTGTGCCGCTGGCTTTAACGTTTATGATTCTTTTCAATAAGCGGGCGGAAAGCCCCACCTACGTTATGCTGGTTCCCATATTCACGTTTATGCTCCATGCCGCCCTTTCCGCCCGGAGCGAAGGGGACGAGGCGGGGTTTAAAACCCAGATGGCATTCCTGTTGATAGGATGGTTCCTTGTTTCCATAATTTTTTCGGATTTAACGCCGCGGCCGGGGAGGCAGTTCGCCAACCAATGGCATGTAAAAACCATAGGCGCGGTCTGGCTCTGCATCTGGGCGTGGAAAGAGGCGGTCAGGTTCTTTTGGGAAGGCCGCCGGGGCGTCGCCATCGGTTCACTTTCCCAGGAAGGGTAACCGTTTATGCCGAGAACAATATGGTATTGATTGCTCTATTGTGAAGGGAGTAAAGTTCTCCGTTAATAGGAAAGATGAATATCCCGGTTTCATCTTGAAACAAACGGAAAAGTAATGTTAAACGACGGCCTTTTTGGCGCATGGAATTCACAGCTATGATATCTCGGTTGGGTGCATTGTATGTGGCGCTGGCAACGCTTTTGTTCCCTGCCGCCGCCGGAGCGGCGGATATTTTGAACATCAACCCAGAAAATTCGGCCTTTTACGACTCTCTTGGCATTGTCTCGGATAAGATGACTTCTGGCTGGGGCGTATCCCCCACCAGTTGCTACCGCCTGGAAAAGTCCGGGCTTGATAGCGCCGATTCCGGTTGCGTTGTCAGTAATGATGGGGTGTGGAACCTCAAGCCGCTTTCCAGCATCACGGGCAAATTTTTTGCCGGCAATGAGGAAAAAGCGGTCATTCCGGGTTCGTCCGGGCTTGTCTACTACAAAGGGGCGAATCTTTTTCTTTTTGAGGACGGCTACGCCGCCTACAGCGACAGCTTCGCCTTTTACTACCAGTTCAAACAAATTGAGACGGAGCAACTCAAGCAGAGCCAAATATTCCGCGCCTACGCAAAATATCGTTTGGGCAAATGGGCCATCGAGGCCGGAAAAGATAATGTTGCCCTGGGATCCGGTGAATACGGCGGTTTGCTTCTTTCCACCAATGCCGAGCCCTACCCGCTGATAAAGCTTGCCACTGAAGAGCCGCTCGATTTTCTGGGGAAATGGGATATCACATTAATGAACGGCTGGCTGCTATGGAACAAGCAGCAGGATCCGTCGAATTCGAATGTGTTTGCCATGCGCATGACCTATTCCCCGGCCAGCTGGCTGGAATTGGGCGGCACAAAGATCACCCATTATGGGGGCGCTGGCCGGCCCCAGTACCAAACGAACGAGTATCTTCAATTGATAAGCGGATTCGGCGAACATGTGTCGGGCAAATATAACAACGATGGAATTCTTTCATTTGACGCGACGCTCCGGCTTCCGCTCGATATGCTTTTCCCGTCGGTTAAGTCGTTTACCCTTTATGATGAAGAGGCGGCGGGGGACGTGGCCACGTTTTTCACAGATACCCCCAGCGGGGTGCAAAGGGAATCTTTTTTCTACTTCGGCCAGCCTTCAAACATGTCGGGGATGACGTTGGCGTTCGAGGATGACTTTTTCCGCTTGGAATATCAGCGGATATGCTACGGATTTTATCTGCATAGTCAATATCCCTACGAAGGGTATGCGTACCAAGGTGTTTCCATGGGGGGGATCACGGGAACCAACAGCCGCACGTTGGTCTACAGCCACATGCATCGCTTCAGCGGCCAGACGCGGCTCAAATACCAAATCGGCCGTTACGAAGATCCCAAGTCACCGCACCTTGACGAGTCGCCTTTGCAAATGGTGCGCGATTTTATCGTGGTGGAGCCGCAAAGCCGTTTTGGCCTTTATGACGTTTCGCTCTATATGCGATACGACAAAACCACGAATTATGATACTAACGATTTACCCAACCAATACACCATCATTGCGGAAGACAAGGATTTTTACACGCTTGGGATTTTAGTGACGATGGTATTTTAAGCAGGATCCCTTTTGGCCTTTTCCCGCCCCGTTTCACGGCGGTTTCCGGCTGGCCAAGCCCGCCATGCATCGCTCCAACAAGTAGCCACGGCCAGCCCCGGAGGGTATAATACGGCACTGTGAAGACCCCTGATTTTTCCGCATTCAATGAAGTGTTGAAGAAAGCTAAGCTGCGCCTTTTAAAAATGCATCTTGAAAGCGGCATTGGCCACATCGGCGGGAACCTTTCGTCGCTTGACGCGATACTTTTCCTCCACATGCAGGTGATGGAAAAGGAAGACCTCTTCATTCTTTCCAAGGGGCACTCGGCCGGCGCGCTTTATGTCACGCTCTGGGCGGACGGTCAGCTTTCCGATGACGACCTCGTTCAATTCCATAAGGACAACACGAATCTCCCCGGCCATCCCGTCGGGGGCTGGCACCCCGGCATCCGCTTTTCCACCGGCAGCTTGGGGCATGGCCTCGGCCTCGCGGCGGGGGTGGGCATGGCGCGCCATCTGCAAAAGAATAACGCGCCGGTTTACTGCCTCATGTCCGACGGCGAGTGGAACGAAGGATCCAACTGGGAGGCGGCTCTTTTCATCGCGCATCACAACCTGCACCGCGTCACCCTCTTGATAGACCGCAACGATTTGCAGGGGTTCGGCCGTACGGGCGAAGTGGCGAACATGGAGCCGTTCGGCGATAAGTTCCGCGCTTTCGGCTTCGAGGTGTTGAGCATTGACGGGCACGATCCGCGTGAGTTGCACCGTGCGGTGACGCAACAAAGCGGCCTGCCGAAAGTGATCATCATGCGGACCGTGAAGGGGCACGGCGTCTCCTTTATGGAGGACAAAATGGAATGGCACTACCTTCCGCTGACGAAAGAGCAGTACCGTTTGGCGGTGGACGAGGTGGAGCGCGCATGAGAAACGCCGTTTGTCAGGCGCTGGTTGCCCTCTCGCATCGCCGCCGGTTCGCCTTTCTCACCGGCGATCTCGGCTTCATGGCCCTGGAACCGCTGCGCGATGCGATGGGGGAACTTTTCATCAACGCGGGTGTGGCGGAACAGAACATGGTATCGGTCGCGGCGGGGATGGCCAGCGAAGGGCTGCCCGCATGGATCTACAGCATCGCGCCATTCGCCTATGCCCGCCCGTTTGAACAGATTCGGAACGATGTCTGCTCCCACCGGCTCAACGTGAAAATCGTCGGTAACGGCGGGGGCTACGCCTACGGCTCGATGGGGGCGACACACCACGCGCTGGAGGATTACGGCGCGATGCTTTGCCTGCCGCACATGCGGGCTTACGTCCCGGCGTTCGGGCCGGACGTCGCCCCGATAGTGGACAAAATGGCCGATTCGCCGTTGCCCGGCTACCTCCGGCTTGGCCGTTGCGAAAAACCGGCGGGATTCGATTTGCCCCCCTACGCCGGATGGAGGAAAATAGTTTCGGGCAGCGGCCCGGTGATCGCCGCTATCGGTCCCATCGCCGGCGGTTTTATCGGGAAGCTGGCCGCCATGGATGGAAAAATGCGCCCCGCGCTCTGGGCGGTCACGGAACTGCCGCTTGAGCACAATTCCCCGCCTGCCGCATTTCTGGCCGATGTGAAAAAAAGCGGCGCGCTCCACGTGGTGGAAGAACATGTTGCCCACGGCGGGCTGGGAGAAGCATTGAGCCGCGTATTGGCGTTGGCGGGGGGCATTCCCCCCCGGTTCGGCCACTTCCACGCGAAAGGGTATCTTTCAGGCCGGCTCGGCTCGCAACAATTCCACCGCAAGGAATGCGGGATTGACGCGGATGCCGTTCTCGGCGTCATAATGCAAGCATGATGAATCCGGAGCTGAAGGCCAAAATTGAACGGTTGCAGGGACCGGTACTCGTTCTGGGGGCCAGCGGTTTCGTGGGGGCGAATCTTTTTCGAATACTGCTGGAGGTTCGCGCCGACGTGCACGGCACCAAAACACAACAGTGGGCGTGGCGGTTGGAGGGGGTGCCGGAGCAGAATGTGCTCGTCACTGATCTGCTGGTCGATACCAATATAAAAACACTCGTCGAGACCGTGCGCCCCCGCACCGTATTCGATTGCGTGGCGTACGGCGCCTATTCATTCGAAACCGATTTCGACCTCATTTACCGCACCAACGTCAATTACACCGTAAAGCTGCTGGAAGAGCTGCGGAAACACGGCGCGGTGCGCTACATACACGCGGGAAGTTCGTCAGAATACGGTGATAACGCCTCCGGCCCGGCCGAAGACGCGCAGTTGGCGCCGAACAGCCACTATGCCGTAAGCAAGATGGCGGTGGCGGGAATGTTGCACTACTACGGCAAAAAACTCCGTTTCCCCTGCGCCAATTTGCGGCTCTATTCCATCTACGGCCCTTACGAAGACGCCGCGCGGCTCATCCCGTCATTGATCGCCCAAGGGCTGGCGGGAAAATATCCGCCGCTGGTCAACCCCGAGATATCGCGCGATTTTGTATATGTTGACGATGCCTGCGAAGCGTTCATCAGCGCGGCGCTTAATTTGCGGGAGGAAAATTGGGGCGAGTCGTTTAACATCGGCGGCGGCGTGAGGACAAAAATCTCCGATTTGGCCGCGGAGGCGCACGACCTTTTTGGCATCGCCGAAAAGCCGAAATTTGAAATGCAAAACCGCGCGTGGGACGTTCAGGAATGGTACGCCGATCCGGCCAAGGCCAAACGGCTGATCGGGTGGGCCGCCAGCACCAACCTGCGCGACGGCCTGCTGAAAACCGTGGCATGGTACAAGGGGCTTAAAGATCCTGAAAAGTACCGCCGCTCGTCCAAGCAGCAGGGAGTGGATACCGTTTACAGTATTTCCGCCATCGTCGCCTGTTACAAGGACGGCCAGGCGATCCCCATTATGTACGAACGGCTGGTGAAGGTGTTCACATCCCTCAATGTCGATTATGAAATTATCTTCGTCAACGATAACAGCCCCGATAACAGCGAAGAGGTCATCCGCGCCATCAGCGCGCGTGACCGGCACGTCATCGGCATCACCCATTCCCGCAATTTCGGTTCGCAGGCGGCCTTCCGCAGCGGCATGGAAATCGCCACGAAAAACGGCTGTGTGCTGATGGACGGCGATCTGCAGGATCCGCCCGAAATCATCGAGCAGTTCATGGGAAAGTGGAAAGAGGGGTATGAGGTGGTGTACGGCGTGCGGGTGAAGCGCGAAGCGCCGCTTTACATGCAGTTCGCCTACAAGCTCTTCTATCGTGTGTTCGATTGGTTCTCGTACCTGAACATCCCGCACGACGCGGGGGATTTTTCGCTGCTGGATAAAAAGGTGGTCAAGGCGCTTGTCCGTTTTCCCGAACGCGACGCCTTCATGCGCGGCATACGGGCCTACGCCGGGTTCCGCCAGACCGGCATCCCATACGTCCGCCCGGAGAGGATGTTCGGCATTTCCACCAACAGCCTGCTTAAGAATATCGATTGGGCCAAAAAAGGGATACTCTCCTTCAGCAACACGCCGTTGAACATGCTAAGCTTTTTCGGCTGGGCGCTTTTCGGCGTATCCGTTCTGCTCGCTATTGTGGAAGTGGCGCTTAAACTGATTTTTCCCGATATCGCCCCCAAGGGCGCCACCACCATGATTTTAACGGTGGTTTTTTTTGGTTCGATAAACCTCCTCGCTCTCAGTATTTTGGGTGAATACATCGCCAAAATATTCGAAGAGGTAAAGCAGCGGCCCCGCTTCATCCGGCGGAACATCGTGATGAACGGCGAGGTGCGCCAAGCCTCTGAAACGCAGGCCCGGGGCCGGGAGTAGCATCTGTGCAAATGCGCGAGAGGCACTGTCCCGTATGCGGCGCCGACTGCACGGCAAACCTTTTTGCCGAGGCGAATTACGACGCCGCCAAGCTTGATGCCTTCGCCTACGCTTCGCGCAAAACACCCGAGCAGATGCATCTGCGGCTTGTCCGCTGCGATGCCTGCGACCTGCTCTACGCCACCCCCGTCCCGGAGGCTGGCGCGCTTGCCGACGCCTACGAATCGGCCGCATTCGACAGCGGCGAAGAGGCCGCGCATGCGGCGGACACGTACATCGCGCATGTATTGCGCGCGGCGCGCCGGCTGCCGGACCGGGCGGGCGCGTTGGATATCGGCACGGGCGATGGCGCGTTTTTAGAACGGCTCCTTGAAAACGGTTTTACCGGGGTGGCCGGGGTGGAGCCATCGGACGCGCCGATACAAGCGGCGAAGGAGAACATTCGCCCGCTCATCCACAAAGGAATTTTTTATGAATCGGCCTTTCAACCGGGAAGTTTTTCGCTCGTTACCTGTTTTCAAACGGTGGAACACCTGACGGATCCCGCCGCCGTCTGCGACGCGGCATTCCGCTTGTTAAAGCCGGGCGGCGCCTTTGCCATCGCCAGCCACAACCACCGCGCGTTTTCCGCGAAACTGCTGGGCATGAAATCCCCCATTTTCGATATCGAGCACCTCCAGCTTTTTTCGCCGCGCGGCGTCGCCCGTTTGCTGGAAGGGGCGGGATTCAAAGAGATCGACGTGCGCGCGGTGGTCAACACCTACCCGGCGCACTACTGGATAAAGCTGCTGCCGCTGCCCGCCAAGGCGCAACTGATCGCGTTGTTGAAGGCAACAGGTATCGGCCATATCCCGATTCCTCTCCCCGCCGGCAATCTCTTCGCCGTGGGCTTCAAGAAGTAGCGGCTTTATCCACCCAATTAAGCGGGGCAGATGGTCATCCTGAGCCACCGGCGAAGGATCTCTTTCCGGAAAGGGATTCTTCGTTCCGCTCAGCATGACAAAAATAGGCAAGGGCGGGAAGAACTGGGTGTCAACCGGCGTTGAGGATGCTTAGAATGTCCGCCAGCCCTTTTTTAGTTTGGCGCACCGCCTCGATGATGGCATCCTGCTCGCTGGCGGTCTTCTTTCTTTTTTGCAGCCGCTTTTTCGCTCCGGCGATGGAAAATCCCTCGTCGTACAGCAACGATTTAATTTCCAGCACCAGTTCGATGTCCTGCCGGCTGTAGAGGCGGCGTCCGCTTTG
Organism: Nitrospinales bacterium; assembly: GCA_023248495.1. Lineage (GTDB taxonomy): Bacteria > Nitrospinota_A > UBA7883 > JACRGQ01 > JACRGQ01 > JACRGQ01. The sequence goes on along the minus strand of JAHFEK010000005.1, from coordinate 30,328 downwards.
GCTTTTGCGCGGGGTCAACTCGGGAAACTCGGTTTCCCAATACCTGAGCACATGGGTTTCGATACCGGCCAAGGAGGCGACATCGCTTATCTTGTAGAACATCTTATCCGGCAGATTGAGCGCCAGTTGCGGATTTTTCCCTTCGGCGGTTTCACTCATCGATTACACCCTCAATGCCGTTGGCTTGCATTTCCCCAATCGCCCGCTTGGCCGCCTCCACCGTTTCAAACTGAGCGGAAAGAACCTTAAATACTTCGCGATCCTTGTGCTCTTCCACTATCTCCGTACGGACACCGGCGGCCCTAAAACTATTCTCCGCCACCAAGGCGCGGTCTTTCAACCAAATGGGCCCTACAACTACATATTTTCCGTCAACTTCCACCATCGGCGCAACCTTTAATTTTGCCCCGGCGGATTTTATATCTTTCCAGTTGGCGGCGTTGTTTGCCGGGCCAGCCTTAAGCGTGAAAGAGGATAGAGGGCGCAATGCCGTCTCGGCGGCGGCGACCACCCCTTTATTCGCCAATGATTGCACATGACGTTCGGCGTTTTCACGCGAAAGAAAAATGCCGAACCGGATGCGTGGCCCCGTTCGAGTGGAGGCCGCCTGTTTAATTGCGGAGGTTCCCGCTGTTTCCGGCGGAGCAACCGGATTTGCCGGCGTGGGCGCCGGTTGCGCCGGCGTCACCCCGACGATGGCCGGCACGGCATTCGCCATTACCGTTTCTTCCTGCATGATGCGCGGCGGAGGTGTGATGCGAACGGGAGCCGCGCGCCGCACCGGAGGGGGCGCCGGGAGATTGAGATAAAGCTCGGCGGTTATCCCCAACAGCAGCATGAGCATCGCCAGCCGCAATGGTCCGCCCATGCTCTTTCTGGATCGCCCCCAGTGTTCCGGTGGAATGAAGCGGATGCCTGTGCCGGGCCGCAAAAGATTAAACTTTTTTGAATACGTTTTTTGGCGGTGGGTAGGTCGGGAAGGTTTAGGCTGTTTCACCATATCCCCGGTTTACTCCCTTACGTCTTCATCTCAAATCACCGCAAAAAATGGTGGGCGAAACAGGGCTCGAACCTGTGGCATCCAGCGTGTAAAGCTGGCGCTCTACCAACTGAGCTATTCGCCCCACCGGTGAAGGATTATAGCACCGGTTTGCCCAAAGGGAAGAACTATGGTGAAAATCCTAGGTGACCGCCCTGTCATGGCGGAACATCTGCTCACTCGGCCGGGAAAAAGCGTTCCACCGGATCGGCCCATGTTGTCAGGAGAAATCCTCCCCGAGCGGAACGGAGCACGATTTCCCCCACGAGATCGGTGCGGAGCACCGTGGTATTTCCACTCGCCAGCGTTTCGAGCGTGGCGCGGGCCGGAAAATGGTAGTGGTTCATCGCCCCCGCGCTGATCACCGCCAGCCTCGGCCCCACCGCTAATAAAAAGTCCGGCGTGGTGGAGCTGCGGCTGCCGTGATGCGCCACATGCAAAAGGTTTGCGTTCACCGGCGAATGGCGCGCCAAAAGTTCCTCTTCCACCGGTTTCTCGGCGTCACCGGGAAGCAGCAACCTTGTTCCTTCGGCCGTCACCATTAGCACCAGTGAGCGGTTATTGTTATTGCTTTCCGGCACCGCCGCGAAAAACTCCGGCGTGGGCGACAGCACGTCGATGATTTCGTCGCCGAAGGCAATGCGATCCCCCGCCATGAGCCGTACCACGCGCGTTGCATGTTCCACCGCCACGGCCCGCAATGCCGGCAGCATCTTCTCGTCTCCGCCGTTGTCGTAATAGGCCGTCACCGGGAAGCGGCGCAGCAGGGCGAAAAGGCCCCCCACATGATCCATATCGCCGTGGGTGGCAATCACCGCATCCAGCTTTCGGATGCCGAGCCGCCGCAGTTCGGGGATTACCGCCAACTCGCCCGCGTCGAAATTCCCAAAGGCCGGGCCGCCGTCCACCAGTACGTTCGCTCCGCCCCTAAATAAAATGAGGGTTGCATCTCCCTGATCCACGTCGATAAAGCGGAACTCGCCATGGGTTCTTTCCACGGGCCAATAAAACAGGATGACCGCCACGATACAGGCGGCCGAAAGCAAATACGCCAGGCGTCCCCGGTAAAATGCCAAAAGGGCGAGCGCCACGTAAAAAAGGGCGATGAGCCATGGCGCGGGGGCGGGGCCGGAGAACGAGAGCAGGGGATGCGCTGCGAAAAATGCGGCCATGCCATCCAGCGTGGCATACGGCAACGATGAAATCCACGCGGCGGCGGGCGCGAGCGCGGGAAAAAAATAACCGGTGAGCGCGGCGGCGAACACCGACGGCACCGCCACGGCCCCCAGCGGAATGGCGGCGATGTTCGCGACCATCCCCGCCCCATACAGCTCGTTGAATACCGCCATCATCACCGGCGCCAGCGCCACCGTGATGGCCGCGCTGATTTGCACCGTCAACCAAAGTTCGTCCGCCCGTTTGCGCAGCCAGGTTTTTTCCGGCGCGAGTTTTTCCAGTGGATCGGGCCCTTCCCCTTTTTTGCGCATTGTCACGATGATTATGGTCAGCACCGCCCCGTATGAAAGGATAAACGATATGCTGAAAAGCGCCGCCGGATCATACAACAGCGTCAGAAGAGCGGCGATGGCGAGGGCGTTGAGCATCTGGTTGTCCCGCCGGACGGCGATAGCGGTGAAATAGGCGGCTGCCATGATACCGGCGCGCACGGCGGATACCTTTGCCCCGGCGGTGAAGACGAACAGGCCCACCGCGATAAGCGCTGCCAGCGCGGCCCCGCGCCGGTGAAACCCTTCTTCCGCCCACGCCCGGTTGACCAGCCAGCAAAAATTGAAAAACAGGAAGTTGAAAATGAAGAACGCAATGCCGCTGATAAAGCCGACATGCAGCCCCGAAACGGCGAACAGGTGGGCGATGCCGGCCATGGCGTAGTTACGCTTCTCCTGCCGTGAAAGGGCGCCGGTAATGCCGATGCTCATGGCGGCCACGGCCGGGGCGCGATCCGCCGAATAATATTGGGCGATGAAGACATTCATCCCGCGCCGCAAGCGCTCGCCAATGTTGCCGGGCCGCCAACCGGCGCCCCGTTCAACGACGGTTACCGCATCTCCCTTCGCTGAAAGCCGCGCGCCCACGCCGGCGTCCCTCATGTGCGCCGCGTAATCGTATCCGCCAATATTGCGCATGCCGGTAACCGGCTTCAGCCGCGCCCCGGCTATGCGGATAACATCCCCCGGCAGCGGCGCATTCCCCTCAACGTTTCGCAATGACACCTGCACGCCTCCGTGCACGGGGAGGCCATCCAGCGTTTCGGCATCAAGGATAAAATGAGATCCTGAGGGGTAATACTCGAAACCTCCCGTTACCCGGCCGGTTAATTCCCCGTTTACCGGTACACTATTTGCTATATGCGCGGACTCGTCGAATGCCGCGGCGGCGTGCCACATCCCCCAAAATCCAGCGGCGGCGAACAGCGGCAAAAGGATCCTGCCGCGTAACGGCATTCTTGATACACGGATGAGGAGAAGCGATGCCGCGGTGAGCACGAGCATCGCGAAGGCGGAAAGTCCGCAAAAGCGATAGGCAAGTATCCCGGCCATCAGCCCAAAGAGGATTTCAGCGGTGGGAAAAAGACGGATCGCTATACCCATTAATGCGTCCATCTTACTTCGAGTTCGCCCGGCGAATTCTTATTTCTTTAACCGTGCCGGACCACTGTGAAACGGCATCTTTCCTTTGTTGACTGGGTGCCGGGGCGGGCGTATAAGTGTAATGTCAACGTACTATTCGCAACCGCTTTTTGAGGAGAAGCATTCAATGGCTATCAAGGTCGCAATCAACGGTTTTGGACGCATCGGACGCAATATTCTGCGGGCGGCGTTGCATGATAAGAACATAGAGTTCGTGGCCGTTAATGACATCACCGATCCCAAGACGTTGGGGCACCTCCTGAAATACGACTCCGTGCTGGGCAACCTGAAAGAGGATGTCGTCGTCGACGGCGACACCATCAAGGTGGCGGGCCGCGCGATAAAAGTGCTGAAGGAAAAAGACCCGTCCGCGCTGCCGTGGAAGGCGCTCGGCGTGACCATCGCCATCGAATCGACCGGCATCTTCACCAAGCGCGATGGCGCGCAAAAGCACCTTGCCGCCGGCGCGAAAAAAGTGATCATCAGCGCCCCGGCGACCGACGAAGACATCACCATCGTACTGGGCGTCAACGAGGACAAATACGACGCGGCCAAGCACAACATCATTTCAAACGCCTCCTGCACCACCAACTGCCTCGCGCCGGTAGTGAAAGTGCTCATCGAAAAATTCGGTTTCGTCAGCGGCCAGATGACCACCATCCACAGCTACACCAACGACCAACGGGTGCTTGACCTGCCGCACAGCGATTTGCGCCGCGCCCGCGCCGCAGCCCTCTCCATGATTCCCACCACCACCGGCGCCGCCAAGGCCGTCGGCCTGGTGCTGCCGCAACTAAAAGGGAAACTGGACGGACTTTCCATCCGCGTGCCCACCCCGAACGTTTCGCTGGTCGATCTTGTCTGCATTCTTGAAAAAGAGACCACCAGCGAAGAAGTCAACGCCGCCCTGAAAGAAGCCGCCAACGGCAAGCTGAAAGGCATTTTGGAATACTGCGATCTGCCGCTCGTCTCCAGCGATTTCAAGGGGAACGCGAACTCCAGCATCGTCGACGCCATGTCCACCAAGGTGCTGGACAAGAAACTGCTGAAAGTGCTTTCCTGGTACGACAACGAATGGGGCTACAGCAACCGCGTGATCGACCTTGTACATTTCCTCGAGAAAAAGGGGCTGTAATCCGATGTTGAACAAATTGACGATGGACAAGCTGGACGTTGGCGGCAAGCGCTGCTTTGTCCGGGTCGATTTCAACGTGCCGCTGGACGACTTTCAGAAAATCACCGACGACACCCGCATTCGCGGAACGCTTCAAACCATCAACGATTTGATCGACCGGGGGGCGAAGGTGATCCTCGCCTCGCATCTGGGGCGGCCGGACGGCGAGCGCAACCCGAAATACAGCCTCAAGCCGGTGCAGGCGCGGCTGGCGCGCCTTTTGAACCGCGATGTGCTGTTTGCCCCGGACTGCGTGGGGCCTGAAGTGGAAGCGATGGTGGCCGCCATGAAAAATGGCGATGTGCTGCTGCTGGAAAATCTCCGCTTCCACAAGGAAGAGGAGGAAAACGAACCCGGTTTTTGCAAAAAGCTGGCGGCGTTGGCCGACCTCTACATCAACGATGCGTTCGGCACCGCCCACCGCGCCCACGCCAGCACCGAGGGGATCACCAAGCTGGTGGCCAAATCGGCGGCGGGCTACCTGATGAAAAAGGAGATCGAATACTTCAACCGTTCGGTGGCCGACCCGGCCCGCCCGGTGGTCGCCATCGTTGGCGGCGCGAAGGCCAGCACCAAAATCAAGGTCTTTATCAACCTGATCGACCACGTCGACAAGATCATCGTCGGCGGCGGGCTGGCATTCACCTTCTACAAGGCGCTGGGTTACAACGTGGGCAAGTGCAAGGTGGAAGAAAACATGATTGACGCCGTGGTGAAGATAAAGGCGAAGGCGCGGGAAAAAGGGGTGAAGTTCTACCTCCCTGTCGATTTTGTGGTGGCCGACCGCATTGATCCCAGGGCCAACACCAAGATCGTTCCCGCCAAGGAGATACCGGACGATTGGTATGCGCCGGACATCGGCCCTGCCAGCGTGATGCTGTTCAAGGAGGTGTTGCACGACGCCAAGACCATCATTTGGAACGGGCCGATGGGGGTGTTTGAGATGGACATTTTCTCGCGTGGCACGATGGCGATGGTGCATGCCGTGGCGGATTGTTATGCGATGACCATTGCCGGCGGCGGAGATACGGACGTGGCGATCCACAAGGCGGGCCAGAGCGACAAATTCAGCTTTATCAGCACCGGCGGCGGCGCTTTCCTCGAGTTGCTGGAAGGGAAAACCCTGCCCGGCCTTGCCGCCCTCTCTCCCGCCGAATAACGTTCTTCGATTCACGGCTCCCCGGGCAACCCCCGGGGGGCGGTCATTCCCCGCTTTCGGCGTGAACGCCTTTTACGATGACGTTCAGTTCGTGAATGATTGCCGCCAGTTCCCTTGTTTGACCGTCGAGCGATAAACCAAGATTGGCCGTTTCTTCCGCTTTTTTGGCGCTTTGTTGCGTCACCGCATCCATCTCGGTCACCGCCTTGTTGATCTGGTCGATGCCGACCGCCTGTTCGCTGGCGGCGTTGCTTATCTGTTCCACCAATTGGGCGGCGCGGGCTGTAAGCGCGGCTATTTTTTCAAAGGTTTGTACGGTGGTGGCGGTGATTTCGGCCCCTTCGCGGGCGCGTACGACGGCGTTCTGGATCAATCGGGTGGTTTCTTTCGCGGCCGTGCCGCTGCGCCTCGCGAGGCCGCGTACCTCTTCGGCCACTACGCCGAATCCTTTGCCATGCTCGCCTGCGCGGGCCGCTTCGATCGAAGCGTTGAGCGATATGAGGTTCGTTTGCATGGCGATCTCCTCGATCACCTGCATGATTTTGGCTATCTCCGTGGAGGCCCCTTCGATATGACGCATTGCTTCAACAAGGCGTTTCATGGAGGCGCTTCCCTCGTCGACCACTTCAGTGGCGCCGTGCATGACCGTATTGGCCTCTTTCGCATTTTCCGCCGTATGGCGCACCATGGATGATATTTCTTCCAGCGAGGCGGCGGTCTGCTCGAGGGAATTGGCCTGCCGTGCCGCCCCTTTGGAAAGGCCGCTGCTGGCGTCCGCCATCAGGTGCGAAGCGCCGGTTACCGTATCGGTGGTATCCCGCAATTTACCTGATATGCGCATCAATACGGCGTTGACGCGGTAGCGTATCATCCAGAGGAAGAACAGGAATATGACGGCGAATTCAACCGCGTAAAATCCGGCCATCACTCCGTCGTTCCTGATGATTTCCGCTTCCGCGTCCTCCATGGGAATGATCAGGCTCAATGCTCCGTTGGCGGTGCCTTCGCTACCCTGATGGCAGTCGAAACAGTTGATGCCGGTCTTTTCGCTCCATTCTTTCGACATGAGGAACGGTATCACCACCCGCAGTCCGCTCGCGCCGCCTTCCGTCACAAACAGCGATTCCATTTTGCCGGTGGCGAGCACCCGTTTATCCACCTCGTCACGCGGCTTCTCTTCGGCCGGTCCCTCGCCGTATTGCTCATCCACCCCGGCGCCGCGGATCACCCGCACTTCGCGCACGCCTTTGAACGTGGCGAAGGAATCAAGGTATTTCCGCCGTTCGCCGATCGTTCCCTGCGCCATCATGTTGTTGAGCGTGAGGAGGACGGATTCGCTTAGGTTCAGCGCGCGCTGTTCCGCCCCTTTGAGGACGGTATGCTTGAGCTGGCGGTGGGTCCAGAAGGTATTGGCGACGGATGTAACAAGCAAAATGAAAGTAAGCGAGGCGAGGATCTTGAATCCCAGGCCTTTTTCCTCAAACCACTTCATTTGCGCCCTTCCCACACATATTTGCCCTATGGTATCACATGCGGGGAGGGACGCCCCACTCCCGGATAAGCATTGACCCGCAGCTCCCCGTGCTGTCTAATTCCCGGTAATGATCGCAAAGCTGTTCAGCGCCGCGCACCTCGGCATCGAGGCGTTTCCCGTGGAAGTTGAAGTCGATCTGACTCCCGGCATGTTTTTCTACGTCACCGTGGGATTGCCGGACGCGGCGGTGAAGGAGAGCCAAAACCGCATTCTCGCCGCGCTCAAAAACTCCGGTTTCGATATGCCGGTGAAAAGAATCACCGTGAATCTCGCTCCCGCCGACGTCCGCAAAGAAGGAAGCGCGTTTGACCTGCCGATAGCGCTGGCTATTCTTGCCGCGCAAGGGATCATTCCCGCCGAGCGGCTGGAAAACCTTTTTATCATCGGCGAGTTGGCCCTTGACGGGCGGGTGAAGCCGGTGCGCGGGATGCTTTCCGTCGCGGTCACGGTGAAAGCCCGCCATGCGGCCGGATTGCTTTGTCCCGCTAAAAATGCCGGTGAGGCGGCGGTGGTGGACGGGGTGAATGTCTACCCGGTGGAAACGCTGGCGCAGGCGGTGGGGTGGCTGCTCGGCGAGACCGTTATCGAAAAGGCCACGCCAATGCTTTTCGGGCCGGAAGTCATTTTGGAAGATGAAGTGGATTTTTCCGAGGTGAAGGGGCAGCATCATGTGCGCCGCGCCGTGGAAGTGGCCGCGGCGGGGGGCCACAACATGCTGATGATCGGCCCCCCCGGTTCCGGTAAATCGATGATCGCCCGGCGGCTTTCCACCGTGATGCCCGGCTGGTCGCTGGAAGAGGCCATCGACTGCTCACGCATTCATAGCGTGGCGGGTTTGTTGGGGCGAAATGTTTCGGTGCTCTCGCGCCGCCCGTTCCGCGCGCCGCACCACACCGTGTCGGATGCCGGCCTTGTCGGCGGCGGCAACAACCCGGTAATGCCCGGCGAGGTATCGTTGGCGCATCACGGCGTGCTATTTCTCGATGAGCTGCCGGAATTCCGCCGCAGCGCGTTGGAGGTGTTGCGCCAGCCCTTGGAAGACGGGCGGGTGGTGATTTCACGCGCGTCTTCGTCGGTCGCGTTTCCGGCGGACTTTATGATGGTCTGCGCCATGAACCCATGCCCCTGCGGCTTCTCCACCGATCCGGTGAAAGAGTGCCGCTGCACCGCGATGGAGATGCGCCGCTACCGCCAAAAAATATCCGGGCCGCTGCTGGACCGCATCGACATTCAGGTGGACGTGCCGGCGGTGAAATATCAGGAGTTGAAGGGGGATGCCGTTGACGGCGAATCCTCCGCGGTCATCCGCGCGCGGGTCGATATGGCGCAGAGCCGCCAGAAAAAGCGCTTCGCCAAGAGCCGCATCTACCGCAACGCGCAGATGGGATCCAAGCAGATTAAAACGCATTGCAAAGTGGGAACGGAAGCGGAAAACCTGCTTAAGATGGCAATGGAGCGGCTGGGGCTATCGGCCCGCGCCCACTCGCGGATTTTGAAGGTGGCGCGCACCATCGCCGACCTTGCCGGTTGCGACGACATCCGCACCGAGCATGTGGCCGAGGCCATCCAGTACCGCGCGCTTGAACGGGGATTGTAGGTCCGCCTGACGGGAAAAGAGTTTCTTTAGGTAGGTACGGACTTTAGTCTGTTCATTGGCGCGAAGCGCCAACAGGTCGGCCCAACGAGCCGATGGGGGAAGCTTCGATAATATGTCTGTATCCCGTCTTAGCGGGGATGACATGGGGGCGGTTATTCGCCGGATTTGCCCAGCGATTTCCAGCTGACGATATCCTCGTTGATCCCTTCGCCGCCCGGCGCGTTGTCGGCGCCGTTGCTCACAATGTCATACTCGCGGCCATTATCCCCGGGGGATTTATAATGAAAGGGATTTCCCCACGGATCGGCGGGCAGATCTTTTTTCAGGTACGGTTTTATGGCGGCCAGCCCCTCTTCGGTTGTGGGATATTTATGGTGTTCCAAACGGTAGAGATCAAGCGCCTCCTCAAACATGCCAATCTGCACCGCGGCGTCTTTCTGCTTGGCGGTGTCGGCGTGTTTGAACAGACGGGGACCCACCAGCCCGGCCAAAAGGCCAAGAATCACCATCACGATTAACAGCTCGACCAGCGAAAAGCCGCCATTGGAAGCCAATGGTTCACATTTTATATCCATATCGGCCAATTATACCTTATCCATCCCCGTATATTAAATTTGGCCTTCCCCGGGTATTGGCATCCATATCAAAAAAGCGTTATTATGCTAGCGGGTGAGAGTAGGGGTGGGGACAGGCCGAAAACTTCATTTGCGGCGGTCAGCCACAACAACACGCCAGGTTACAGTCGATAGCTATACCCTTTGACTTAGGAGACCGGGTTTATGAAAAGCCTTCAGGCCAAGATGACCGCGATGCTCGCGCTCATGCTTTTCGTTTCGCTCATTCTTGCCCTATTCCTCATAGATCAAGCGCGCGGTGAGCACGCTATGGCGGAACGCTATGACAAAATGCAGGATGCCGCGGGTCACTTGAACGCCGCCGCCGGCTGGCAGGCGATAGAGCGCGGCGTGGGCGCGACCATTCTGGGAAGCGATAAACCCGCCGACGCGTTGTTGGCCAAGTACGCCGATTTGGGGAGCAAGGGGGACGCCGATGCCGAGGAGGCCAATAGGGAGATCGAAGCCCTTTTAAGTTTGGGTAAGGATGCCGATTTGTCGGCAAAGCTTTCCGCCTGGCAGACAACCATGAAGGAAGTGCGGGATTCCCGCCAGCGCGTAAAATCAAAGGGGATGGCGGTACCCGACTGGGTGAAGGCCGCCACTAAAAACATAGATGCCGAATTTGCGCTGCGCAACACCGTTTTCGCGCCGCGCGATCAGCGCGAGCAGGTGCTGTATTACAACTCCGTGGTGCGGGCCACCGCCGCCACGTTGTGCGAATATGCGGGCCGCGAGCGGGCGGCCCTTGGCTCCCGCATCGCCGCCGGCGAGCAGATACCTCCCGCGCAGATGGAAACGCTGAAGGCGTGGCGTTCCATCGTGGATAACTCGGCGGCGCAAGTAATCGCGCTTAAAACGCTTTCCTCCACGCCGCCCAAGCTTGCGGCCTCGATCGACGTTTTTGAAAAGGAATTTTTAGGCTCCTACCAGCAACTGCGCGATCAGGTGTACGCCGCCAACGCCGAGGCCAAGCCGTATCCGGTGACCGGTCCGGAATGGATAACGCGCGCCACCAAGGCGATTGACTCCGGTCTTGCGATTTCCAACACCATCGGCGAATTGGCGGCCGAGGCGGCCATTGAGATTGGCACAAAAGCCCGCAACACCATGCTCCTGAACATCGGCCTCCTTATATTCGCGGTGGCGGTATTCCTGTTCGTGCTGTTCTTTGTGCGGCGCAGGGTTATCGGGCCCATCAATGTGGTCATTCATGGCCTGATTGAGGGATCGGGGCAGATTGCCAGCGCGTCCGCCGAGATATCCAACGCCAGCCAGGCGCTTGCCAGCGGCGCTACCCAGCAGGCGTCATCGCTGGAAGAGACCGCCGCTTCCTTGCAGCATATCGCCGAAACAAGCGCCTCCAACAGTAAGAGCGCGTCGGAGGCGGCAAGCGCCATGAAGGATTCCGAACAAACCGTCAGCGAAGGGGCGACCGCCATGAAGGAGATGGAATCATCCATGGCATCCATCAAACAGTCATCGGGCGAAATATCCAAGATCATCAAGGTCATCGAGGAAATTGCGTTCCAGACCAATCTGCTGGCGCTCAACGCCGCCGTGGAAGCGGCCCGCGCCGGCGAACACGGCAAAGGCTTTGCCGTGGTTGCCGAGGAGGTGCGCAATCTGGCGCAGCGTTCCGCCACGGCCGCCAAGGATACCGCCGCCCTTATCGAAAATGCCGTGCGGCAGGCAGGCAATGGCGAAGGGATCGTAAAAAAACTCGCCGATAATTTCGAAAAAATATCCACATCGACGAAAAAAGTGGGGAGCGGGGTTACCCAAATCGCCGCGGCAAGTACCGAGCAGGCGAATGGCGTGCAACAGGTCAATCAGGCGGTTTCCCAGATGGACCGGGTAACGCAGCAAAACGCCGCTACCGCCGAGGAGTCGGCTGCCGCCGCGGAAGAGCTTAACGCGCAGGCGGAAACCCTGTATGACCATGTGAATGATCTCACCCATCTCATCACAGGTGAAGACCTTAAAAACGAGGGGCGTTAAATGGCGATAGATGATACGGCCTATATAACCTGGAAAGACGATTATGAAATAGGCATTCCGGAAGTTGACCAGCAGCATATGCGGCTGGTGGCGCTGATTAACGATTTATATATCGCCATGGAAGTTGGCACCGCGGCGGAAACCGAAAAAGTATTGCGGGGGGTTCTTGAATATACCGGTACCCACTTCGCCCAGGAGGAGATCATACAGGAACGGCATGGCTATCCGGGACTGGAAGCACACCGGAAGCTGCACCAGGATTTGTTGGCGGAAGCTCTCGATTTCCAGAAGCGCTTTCGTGATGGCGAGCCGGGGGTCGAGGCGGGCCTTATGTGGTTCCTGAAGGACTGGCTGTTGAATCACATTAAGTTGCAGGACTCGAAAATCGCAAAACATATTTTGGCAAAATAGCCGGGGTACAACAGGTTTCAACTTGCTTGTTGGCCCGCAAGCGCCAAAAATGGCGCCCCCTTTTTATTTACCTAAAGCTTCCCCGCCGTGTACAATTCTGGATGTTCTCCATTGCCGGGATGGCGAAATTGGTAGACGCAAGGGACTTAAAATCCCTCGGGTGGAAACGCCTGTGCCGGTTCGATTCCGGCTCCCGGCACCATTTTTTGCCGATAGCGGCGCCTTACTGAACGCTTACGCCGCGCGGGCCGTTGGAAACATGGCCGATACAATATGCCGCGTGACCGTTGGCATTGAAGAAATCCAGCGCCGTCTTTTCGTCGGCTTTGTCCACCGCCAGCACCAGGCCGATACCCATGTTGAAGGCGCGCTCCATTTCTTCCTGCGCCACGCCCGCGGTTTTTTGAATGAAATCGAATACCGGCAACACCGGCCAAGTGCCGCGTTTCACGGTCAGCCGATTGCCTTCCGGCACCACGCGGATGATGTTGTCTATAAAACCGCCGCCGGTGATGTGCGCGATGGCGTGAACTTTTGTTTTTTTCAAAAAGGCCAAAACAGCGTTGGCGTAGTTCACGTGTGGCGCGAGGAGCAGCTCTTTAACGCTCCGGTCAAACCCTTTTGGCGTGTCGTGTATGCCCAGTTTTGCCATGTCGAAAAAGACCTTTCGCGCCAGCGTGTAGCCGTTGGTGTGTAACCCGTTGCTGGCGAGGCCGATCAGCACCTGCCCGGCGGCCAGCGTGGAGCCGTTCACTATCTCGTCGCGCTCCACCACGCCGGTGACGATACCGGCCACGTCGTATTCTTTCGCCTGATACATGCCGGGGAGTTCGGCGGTTTCGCCTCCTAAAATCACCACCCCCGCATCGCGGCAGGCGGCGGCCATGCCGCGCAATATCTCTTCCATCTGCGCGGGAAGCAACCGGTTCATCGCCACGTAGTCGAGAAACGTCAGCGGCTTTGCCCCCTGGCAGAGCACGTCGTTGCAGCCGTGGTTCACGATGTCCATGCCGATGGTGCTATGGTCCGCCGCCATGCTTGCCACCATCAGCTTGGTGCCGACGCCATCGATGCTTTGCACCAGCACCGGCCTTTTGTACTCTTTCACAATGTCGGTGAGATCGAACATTCCGCCGAAAGCGCCCAGCCCCCAGAGGACATTTTTATTCACCGTCGATTCAACATGCCGTTTGATAAGCCGCAGCGATTCCGTGCCCGCGTCTATGTCGACCCCGGCATCCTTGTAGGTTATTTTTTCGTTGCTCATCCTATGTTCCCATTTTCCTGCCAGCCGTATTGTCCAACCAGTTTCACGAAGGTGCAGGGGGTGCTGGCCGTTTCCTCGAAACCGTACGGCGTCCGCATAACCCTTTTAAGCACCTGCCCCGTTTCGCCGCCGATGGGGATGATTATCCGTCCCCCGATAGCAAGCTGTTCCAACAACGGTTTCGGAACCTCCGGCCCCCCCGCCGCGACCAAAATTGCATCGTACGGGGCAAAGTCCTTCCACCCCAAGGTGCCGTCGCCGACGGTGAGTGCAACGTTGTGGATACCGAGTGCTTCAAGCGTTTTCCGCGCTTTGAACAGCAGCGGCCCAATCCGTTCAATCGAGTATACCTGCGCCGCCACCAAACTCAAAACGGCGGTCTGATAGCCGCACCCGGTACCGATCTCCAATATTTTTTCGTTCCCTTTGAGTTCCAGCATTTCGGTCATAACCGCGACCATGAACGGCTGGCTGATCGTTTGCTTCTCGCCTATGGGCAGGGGGTAATCTTCGTACGCCTTAAAACAGAGCGCTTCGTCAACGAAGGCATGGCGCGGTATCCGCCGCATCGCGGCAAGCACCCGTTCATCGCGGATGCCGCGGCGCACCAACTGTTGTTCCACCATCTCAAGGCGCGGTTTGGTGTAAATATCGCTGGGATTCGGCATCATATTCCCCGGTACTCTACACGCCATCCGGGCCCAAATCCATCATTTTCCCCCCGGCACCGCAGGTAACAAATTGCTGCCGAAACTTTCAAATTCGCGTTAAAGTTTAAAGCGTGGAAAATCGGATAGGCATTTTTATCAATCCCAAATCGGGCCACGGCAAAGGGTCGCGTATACAGCGGATGCTGACGGACGCGCGCGCGCGCGATCCGTTGCTGAAAAACCGCGTAACGGCGATATGCGCCACACCCGCTTCCCCCGCCGCCATCCCCGCCGTTATAGAGGCGCTCAAGGGGTGCGATATCGCGCTGGTCTGCGGGGGCGACGGCACGGTGCATCAGATGGCCGACCTGATTGTGCGCCACGCGCCGGAGACGGCGCTGGCGGTTTTCCCGCTTGGCACCGGCAACGATTTTGCGCGGCAATTGGGGCCGCGCCAGAAAAGCGTGATTACCCACTTGCAAAAAATCGCCGTCGCGCCATCATTCGGGATGGTGGATGTGTGGGCGCTCAATGGCGAGCTGTTGTTTACCAATTACGTCAGCTTCGGCTTTGACGGCTGGGTGCTCTCGCTCTATCAATCGGCCCTCAAATATTTGGAACAAACCGGATTTTTCGGTTTTGCCTTCGCAAAGAAAATGCTGTTCGGCCTGGTCGGCCTGTGGGCTTTATTATTCCACGCCAAACGCGCGCCGATGGCGGACGGTACGCCGCTTTCGGTGATTATCGGCAACCTCGCGTGGTATGGAGGGGGCTCGCGCTTTGGCGCCGGGGGAAAGCCGGATGATGGCGCAATAGAGCTGATGAAGCTGCCCGGCAACGGGGCATTCCTGCGAATGGCGGCCAGCCGCTTCATTCCCGCCCTCGCCCCTTTGGCGGCGACACATGAACCGCCGCTCACCCTTGCCTTTATCGATGCGGTTCCGTTGCAGGTAGATGGCGAGGACTACTCGGCCCGCTTCGCCACGGTGCGCTCGTTCACCGTCACCCGCGCTGGCGGCATAAAGGTCTGTGCCTGACATGAGCCGGATGCAAAAAACGGGTCTTTTCATTGGAGCCGCGCTAGCGGTATTTTCGCTTTCACGGCTTGGGCTGTTTCTGGTCCACCGCCCCTATTTTGCCGAGCTGTCAGCGGCGCAAACACTTTTCGGCTTTGCCGCTGGCGTCCGGTTTGATCTTTCCATCTCCCTCACTTTTCTTTCCCTTCCGTTCGTGATGATGAATCTGCCGGGCGCGTTTTTTCGTGGCGGACGTTGGACAACGGCGTGGGGATGGACGGCGTATGCCATTCTGCTGGCCGGGGCGCTGTTGCTGGCGGGGGATACCGCTTTCTTCGGCGAGGTGCATCGCCACACGGCCACCGAACTGCTGATGCTGGGCAACGACGTCCACTACCTGTTCGACATGGCATTCGGCGTCTACCTGCCGCAGTTGGTTTTATTTATCTTTTTCGCGGCGGCGCTGGGGGCGCTCTGGAAAAAAATAATCCGTCAGCCCGAAACGCTACCCAAAAGCGCGGCGCTCAATTTTTTGTTGTTGGTCATTTTCCTGTTCCTCGGCATCCGCGGCAGCGTAACCGATAAACCGTTTGGCACCATCGATGCCTTTTCGCGCGGCAATACGGCCATGGGAAACCTCATGCTCAATGGCGCGTTCACCGCTTACCATTCCGCCCTCCACGCCGATTCCGCCAATCTGCGGCTCATGCCGCTGAAAGTGGCGGCTGCGGCGCTCAACATGCCCGAGGGCGATTACCCGATGCAAAAAAACTACGCCGCCACGTCCACCGGTTACAACATCGTCTTTATCCTGATGGAAAGCTGGGGGGTGAAATATGTCGATTCCTTCGGCCATAACGGCTATGGGGTCACGCCCAACTTCGATCGGCTTGCGGCGCGCGGGTTGAAGTTCGCCAATTTTTACGCTGCCGGCCAACGCAGCATCACTGGCATACAGGCAACCATCACCGGCGTCGCCCCGGTGAACGGCATCCCGGCGCTCGGCTTTGGGCTGGAGGTCTCCAACATTTCCAAGCTCGGCGCCATCGCCGGCCGCCACGGTTATGAGACCATTTTCCTGCAAGCATCCCGCCGCCGTTCGTTCATGGTCAATGCCATAGCGGGCGCCACCGGATTCGCCGATTACTACGGCATGGAGGATTACCCCAGGCTCTTGAACTACCCCGACTATAGCGCCAGCGTATTCGGCTGGGATTACGAAACACTGCTGTTTTTAAAAGCGCGGATCGACAAGGCGAAAAGGCCGTTCATCGCGTATCTCTTCACCGGCACCACGCACACCCCTTATCCGCCGCTGGGCAAACAGTGGGAAATAAAACCCGCCGACACCTCAAGCGAAGACGGCTTTTTAAACACCCTGTATTACTCCGATTGGAGTATCGGCGAATTTATGAAGGCGGCGGAGAAAGAGCCGTGGTTCGCCAAAACCATTTTCATTTTTACCGCCGATCACGCGCAGGTGCACTACGGCAACGGGAGCGGGGGATACCGTGAAAAGTTTCACACGCCGCTGGTTATTTACGCGCCGGGCATCTTCAAGGAGCCGAAGGCGGTGGATACCGTCGGCAGCCAGCTCGACATGTTGCCGACCATCATCGATCTGCTCGGTTTCGACGATTCTTTTTCGGCGATGGGAGATTCGCTCTTCCGCAAAACGCGGCAACGCGCCTTCTGCAGCGAGGGGGAGGTTGTCGGCATTATCACCGACAAAGGCTACTTGACGCATTCACTGAGCGACCGGCTGGAAACCGGCTACTTTGAGGGGGCAGCCCCACAAGGCTATTTCGACGGACTGGAAAAGGAATTATTGGCCGAGAACCAGATCACCTTCAGCCTCCTCCGCTCCAACCGCTGGGCGAAGTAATCGGTAGGTAAGCAATATGTAAATGGCTGAAAGGAATAAGTCCATCTTTGAAAGGGCCATTGAAAGTCAGTCATCTTGGTCGTTGAATAAGGGAGCTATTTCTGCCATATTGTCCGTATATATTCCTGGATTGTGGGGGCGATGAAGATGAATAAGAGAGTTTCTTTTGGTAATCTTCTCTTGGAAGTGAATGCCATCTATTCACAGAAAGAGGTCGCTAATTATTTTGGGGTGGATGCAAGAACCATCCAGCGGTGGGAAATTGGGGAATGTATTCCCCCGCCTTATGCCCGGCGGTTGCTTCAACAGCTTCTTTTGCCGCTTAATTTATCCGCTTTTAAGCCGCAAGGAGATTTCACCTTTATAGACCTTTTTGCCGGGATAGGTGGTTTTCGGTTGGGTTTCGAGTCCCAAGGCGGGGATTGCCTCTTTACCAGCGAATGGGATGAGCGGGCAAATGAAACTTACCGGGCAAACTTTAATGATGATCATCCCATTGTGGGCGATATAACAAAAGTGCCTATTCAGCTTATTCCTGACCATGATGTGCTGTTGGCCGGTTTTCCCTGCCAGCCGTTCTCGATAATCTAAAAAGCGCAATAAAAAATATTTGGAAGGGCAAATTGATTTTTAGACGGTTTATTAAAGATTTTAAAACTATTGAAGATGCAAGTGATATTTACTATGACTGTGCTGAGGAAACAACCTTTTTGCTAATGGACGAAAACCTTGCTGGGGATGTTGGGATTTCTTGTACCGCCATATTAATTAACGTCCATATTTCAGGGGTACTTAGGGTTTATGGAACCGTTTTTATGAGGAATAACTCATGGGCAAAAAAAGTTGAAGCTGATGGATTAGTAGTTCTCCGATAGCTATTTGGAGTGTTGGACTTTGGTCATCAAATCATCTCGAGAGTTTTTCAAAACCAATGACGAATGAAAGAATAAGATGGAGCCACGATGAATTAATCGTGGCATTCAATCTTTACTGTCGAACGCCTTTTGGTCGTCTTCACAAAGCAAATCCGGATATTAAATTTTTGGCTTTAAAACTTGGCCGAACACCCAGCTCAATTGCAATGAAGTTGGTAAATTTTGCCAGTTTGGATCCTGTCCAAAAAGCACGAAACATTAAAGGACTTGCCAACGCGAGCAAAGAAGACCTTAAAATATGGGATGAATTCAATTCCGATTGGAGTAGGCTTGCATTTGAAAGCCAGAAAGCCTTTTTAGCAATAACTGGAAAGGAATCAGACCAGAAATCGCTACCAGACGTAAATTTAGATAGTTTGTCATTAAGAACGGAGGAAGTTCGTTCAGTAAAGGTTCGATTAGTTCAAAGTTTTTTTAGAGAAACTGTTCTCGCTTCTTATGGCTCACAGTGCGCTCTCTGTCAGCTTCCAATCAGAGAGCTATTGATAGCAAGTCATATTATCCCTTGGAGTCAAAAGGTCGATCGAAGGGCAGACCCAACAAATGGAATTTCTCTTTGTGCACTACATGACCGTGCATTTGATCGAGGTTACATTGCTATCGATAATTCCTTTAAAATTTTGGTTTCAAGCCAATTAAAAACCGCATTACCGCAACCCCTCCATCGAATTGGATTAATAGAAATAGAGGGAATAATGGTAAATTTGCCGAAGAAGTTTTCACCGGATAAAGTTGCGATAAGGTACCATCGTGAGACAATTTTTCGACCATAATGGAAGGTTGGATTAAATCCAAAAACTGCCTAAAAGTGGAAAGCTTGGCTCCTGCAACACAACCAACTGTGGGGGTTATACCCTTGAGGCCGAACTGGGTATTACAGCAAATGGCTATTCTGATCCGGATTACCTTGGATGGGAAGTTAAGCAACATGCTGTTTTCGCCTTTGATAAATTCAAATCAGGTGTGATTACCCTCATGACGCCAGAACCAAGAGGTGGCGTTTATAAAGAAATAGGGGTTGTCGAGTTCATCAGGAAATATGGGTACCCGGATAAAAACGGCAAACCTGACCGGTTGAACTTTGGCGGTATCCATAAATTTGGAGAGCGGCAGAAAAGTACCGGCCTCATGCTTACCCTGTCGGGATATGATGCGGAGAAAGGAAAAATCAAAGATGCCTCTGGTGGAATTGCGCTGCTAACCTCTAAAGACAAGGTAGCGGCATTATGGGATTTCAGCGGATTAATAACCCACTGGAATAAGAAGCATGCTCAAGCCGTTTATATTCCCTCAATGAAAGAGAACAAACCGGAACTGAAATACAGCTATGGAAATGTTGTCCGGCTATGCAAGGGCACCGACTTTCTTCGCCTACTTAAGGCCATCGCAAATGGCAGCGTTTACTATGATCCGGGCATCAAGTTGGAAAATATCTCCACAAAACCGAAGGCCAAAAAGCGGAGCCAGTTCCGTATCCACTCTAAAAATATTCCCTCCCTCTACGAATCAACCCGCGAAAAAAATCTTCTTGAGTAGCTGGCTCTAAATCTCTGCAAATCGGTTTGACGGGATTCTTATTTTAACGAGGAAATCGCTGCACCTTCCCTAGTCGGAAAAAAAAACCTTGCTCAGTAGGGTTGAATATTTGGTTAGATGTATCAGTAATCAGCGGTTAAGCTGATCGACGGCGAAAAAGATGTCGGTAACTTTTTTCGGGTCGATACCGGATGCGCCCCGCGCCCCCCGGGCCACGGCGGAGCGGAAGCCGACGATGTCCGGATCCGCTTCGTCCAGCCAGACCAGGTCGCCTTCCACCAGGCCGCCGGCCAACGCGCTTTTCAGGCCCCGCGCGCGGCAGTCGGCGGTGAATCCGGCCAGCGTTTCCGGTCCGCAATAGTGTCCCAGCCGATTGCCGCTTTTATCGTAGGTATCGATAAGGCAACCCCACACGCCGGCGTTTTGCGCGGCGGCGGGAAATTTCTTGAGCGAGGCTTCGTCCATCAAGTCGGCGTAGAAGCCAGCGACGATGCGGGTGTAGGGCGCGCGCGCGTCCAGCGAGCGGCGGATGGCCGCAAGGAACCACGGCGCCTGTTCCGCCGAGACATTTTTAAGGCCGACCTTCACGATATCGGCCCCGGCCAGCGCCGCGTCCACCGCGCGGTTGGCGTAAAATTCAGGTTCATATTCCGCATCGCCGATAGCGGTGGAAAGGGTGACGGCGTCTCCCGCCGCCGCGCGCACCGCTTCTATGGTGACCAGCGCGGGCATACCCAGCGATCCGTTATGGGGGTCTTTCAGATCGAGAAAATCCGGCATACGCGGCAGCTCTTTTACTTCCCCGGCATCGATGATGCTTATAAGCGTTTTGATGTTATTGCTCCGTTTTTGCTTCTTCTTCAACGGGGGTGACACTCATGATGTTGTAGCCGCAGTCCACGTACATAATTTCACCGGTGACACCCGATGCCAGCGGCGAGCAGAGGTATAGCGCGGCTTTCCCCACCTCTTCCTGCGTCACGTTGCGGCGCAACGGGGCGGTTCGCGCGTGATGTTTCAGCATGGCGCGGAAATCGCCGATACCGCTGGCCGCCAGTGTTTTGATCGGCCCGGCGGAGATGGCGTTCACCCGTATTCCCTTGGGGCCGAGGTCGTCGGCGAGGTACCGGACGGAGCATTCCAGCGCCGCCTTCGCCACTCCCATGACATTGTACTTTTTCACCACTTTATCCGCGCCGTGGTAGGTGAGCGTCAGAATGCTTCCTTCGCTTCCCTCCATTAGCGGCAGGGCCGCCCGTGTGAGCGCCACCAGCGAGTAGACCGAGATGTCCATCGCCATGGCGAGTCCCTTGCGGCTGGTCGTGTAGAAGTGACCTTTTAAATCTTCGCGGTCGGCGAAGGCGATGGCGTGAATGAGGATATCGAGGCGGCCGAATTTTTCCTTGTAGTCGGCCATAACCTTTTCGATCTGTTCATCGCTGGTGACGTCGCATGGCTCGACGAATTTCGAGCCGACGGATTCCGCCAACGGCCGAACCCGTTTTTCCAGTATCTCGCCGGCGTAGGTGAAGGCGAGGTTGGCTCCCGCGCGGTGCAGCTCCTCCGCGATGCCCCAGGCGATGCTGCGTTCGTTGGCCACGCCGAAGATGAGGGCGTTCTTTCCTTGCAACGATAACGGATAGGTCATTGATGTCTCCTTTTTGAGCCAAACGCAAAAGTAACGTAAAGCGGGGGAAAGGTCAACCCCGGTCTGCCTCCGGTTTTCCCGGTATCCCTTTCTTGATGACGGCGCGGTGTAGAATGAACCGGAGGATAGTCTCGTTCAAGGGAGCGCTACCGGCCCTGAAGATGCCCAAGGAGGGCAAAATAACCGGAAAGGCAAGGAGAACATCATGGGCGTCATTCTGGGATTTATGCGCATGGCGGGCATCGCGCTGGCCATGCTGGCCGCATTGGGATTTTATATGCACGTCACATTGCTGGCCGCGCCGCAATATGGCCTGCTGTTTCAGGTTCTGGTGCTGGGAACCTCCACCCTCTGTCTCGCCGCCGGTCTTGCCCTTATTTTTCTGATGCGGCTGGTTTTGGTGGCGGTGCCGATGTTGTTGATGCTCATCGCCAGCCGGATGGGCGCCGGCGCGGCAGGCGGCGGCTTCAGCTATCCTGGGGGCGGTTTCGGCGGCCGATTCAACTGATCATTGAACGGTGAGCGTGTAGGAACCGTATTTCACTATTTGCGGCGGCCATGATGTCGAGGTGCTATACGCAAGGTCGGTGCTGATAAGCGGCCGGTACGGTTCCAATTTCAGATAGACCGTTTTCGTGGCGTCCGCGGTCCATGAGATTTTCGATGACCCTTTGCCGCTGATCTCGTCATCATTTTGGGCAAGTTGCGTTGTTCCGTCGGCATTATAAAGCGTCATCAGCGTATCGCAGCCGTCTCCCAACGCGCCGGTGGCGAACGTGTATGCCGTGCCGCCGGTTACCGCGATTTTAAACCAGTCGGTATCGCCCGCGCCGAAAAACGTATGAGTTTCCGATGTGCCCGCAACGATGGCGCGCGCGGTGGCGGCGCTGCTGTCCGTCTCATAGGCATCGGCCGCATATTTGATGCTTCGGGCCGTCAGCAACGGATCGAGCTGCCCGGCGGGATGGCCCGCGGTGGCGACCCAATGATCGTAAAACCCTTCAAAGGTTACGTAGGTATCGGTCTTAAGCCCAACCGTAACATTGGTCCAGATATCGGCAAAACCAAGCCCCAACCTTGGCGTGGCCCCGGCGGTGTAGATGGTCCAAAGCACGTTCGCCACCGCCACCTCGTTATCCGCGCCGGTGGCGCGGGAGGCATAGGAGGGGGTATCGATTTCAAAGGTGAAGTTGAGGGTGGCGCTGCCGGTGCCGGTGCCGCCGTTGGTGTCCACGTACACGTACGGCTTCGGTTCCGCTTTCTCCGCTTTCACCAGGCTTGAAAAGAAATTGGCCCATCCCTCGGACCATGTAAGGCGAAGGTCGTAATGTCCCGTCAGGCTGTGCGCGCCGCCGCCAGACGAGTCTTTTGAGAAAACCGCGGCGGCGTAATGCCCCGTCTCATGCAGGATTACGCTGTCGTCATAGGCATCCGAATCGGTGGGGGATCCGAGAATATCCAGCGTATGCCCCGCGGCTCCATTGGAATAATAGGTACCCGTCGTCTTGCCGTCGTACCAGTAAGCGGTCAAGGCCGGCAGAGTTGCGCTGGGGGCATATTTTTGAAGAACCGACTGAGCCTTGAGGATGTTGTCGTAAATATTAAAGGCCGGACCGGCTCCGGTCATTCCGGCGGAGAGAGTGACAGTCCACGCGTCTTTGGCCGCAATATCGAGACTGATCGATTTGACGGCGTAGGTGGAGTTGTCCCGATTGTCTTTCACCACGGCGTTATAGACCGTGCCGCTTTGGGCGAGCGTCCGGACGTAATAGGTTCCCGCCGCGGGAATGGCGAAACTATACGCGCCGGCCGCGTCGGTGGTGGTCGTAAGCGCCACAACGGAGTTGCGCATCAGATCGACGGTGGCGTTGCGCACGGGCAGGCAGGCGACGCCCGTGAAGCCGGTGGCATCATAGGTGCGATCTTCGTAATAAACGGTTCCTGAAAGAACGGTGGTTCCATCGCTGGACGCTTGGTGCGAGGGCGCGGCATAACATGATCCCCCTCCTGTTCCCGTTCCCGCGTTAGTTCCCGTCCCCGTCCCGGTACCATTTCCCGATGAACCGCCTGATTGGCCGCAGGCAAGGAGCAACAGTGAAACCGCAACGGTAATTAATGCCTTTCGCGCAGTGTTCGCGCACCTGCCGGGGTGGATTTTGAATACGGGTTTTGCCGGTAAACATTTCATTTTCATATGTTAATACGAACGGGAACCTTTTTATATGCGGAATTATTTGCCCTTTAGGGCGGTTTTATGTATCATTACCGCTTCCGGAAATGCAGCCGGTCATTATGCGCCCGTAGTTCAGCCCGGATAGAACGTCAGATTGCGGTTCTGAAAGTCAGAGGTTCAAATCCTCTCGGGCGCACCATTTTTTTAGTGGAGAGGTGGCCGAGCGGCTGAAGGCGACGGTCTCGAAAACCGTTGTACGGGAAACTGTACCGGGAGTTCAAATCTCCCCCTCTCCGCCAAAAAAAACCGGTCAGCGCGCACGGAACGGCGGCATTGGTAATTCAATCTGCCGTGGCAATCCCCACTGGACGGGGCGCGGTGTTTCGTGTTGGTTTTGGCAGTGTGGGGGTGGAGGACTAAGCTATCCAGCCGGGTAAGTGGCCCTTGGGAAAAATGGCCGCGCGCGCCTTGGGCGCTTGACCGGAAAAAAGAACGAGTTCTATAAAGGCCGCGCGGCACCAATCGGATCCCGCCGTCGGCCTGTGGCGACGGAGAGGTGACCGAGCGGTTGAAGGTGCACGCCTGGAAAGCGTGTGTACGGGAAACCGTACCGGGGGTTCGAATCCCCCCCTCTCCGCCATAATAAAAACGCTCCCCAGCGGGGAGCTTTTTTATTATGGGATGGAAAAGCGGGGATTCGAAGCCAGATTCCGGCGCGAGCAGTGCGGAGCGCAACCCGCGCCGGATGCGCGGGTTAGGAAGCTGGCCGCCCGATGCGCCGTAGCGTGATGCGTAGGCGCAAAAGGGCCTCCTTAAAGTTTGCCCTCTCCGCCATAATAAAAACGCTCCCCGGCGGGGAACTTCTTTATTGTGGGTGGGAATGAGACGGGCGCAATCCCACCGCCAACCTAAAAGCTATACGATGACCGGCTTTTTCAGCGCCTGCCCAACAACTTTGAAGGGGATATTCTTCATGCCCGGCACGGGAACGGTGGCATAGTCCTCGGTTTCGCCTCCCAATGCCGCAAGCGCCATTTCCTTCTGTTTGGCGAGGATAGCCATATCGCGCTCCGTCAGTTCACAGTGGTTGTAGCTATAGATAACCCACGTCAATTCCCCTTCCACCATTTTCAGATCCAGCGGGAAAAGGCGGCAGTCGGTTGGCCGGTGGGCATGTATGCTGCACCGCCCTTCATTCAGGAAATGGCATCCTTCGCGCGAGGTGGTTTTCAAAAAGCGCACTTCGTTTCCGGTGTGGGGGTTAACTATAATTTCCGAGTAAACATCCGGGTGCAACCCGGTGAATTGCCCAATCTGCGCCACGTCAAGCGATGTCAGGAAAGGCGGCTCTATGGTGCCGCCATGCTTTATATTGCCGCAGCACTTTGCGCCGGAACAATCGCGGCACGCATCCAAGGCGCCATTGTCGTTGAACGGTTGAACGAGAGCGGTTTTAGGGCCGTCAGGCTCGGCAAACATATCGATGGTTTCCCCTTAAATGGTTGGTGTGGAGGAAAGAAAAAATGACGCCCGCATCGGGAAATGTCAGGCTTGATATCGTTGATATCATCTTAATGATGAATGCTACGACAAATAAGAATAAATGCAATAAAAAAATTTGTTCCGGAGGTTCTCAGATTATCAGCATGGCGTCGCCGTAGGAGTAAAAACGGTAGCGTTCCTTCACCGCCGCGGCGTACGCGGCCAATAGCCGTTCGCGTCCCGCGAAAGCGGCGGCCAGCACCAGCAACGACGATTTGGGCAGATGGAAGTTCGTGATGAGCGCATCTACCGCGCGGAACTCGAAGCCGGGGGAAATGTAGAGTGCGGTCGGGCCGCTGTACGCGCCGCCGTGCCGCGCCGCCGTCTCAAGTGAACGGGTGACGGTGGTGCCTACCGCGACCACGCGCCCGCCGTGCTGTTTTGTCTCCAGCAGCGTATTAAAGAGGGCGGGGGGCACGTCGGCGTATTCGGGATCGACGGCGTGGCGGGTGATGTCTTCCTCGGTGATCGGCTTGAACGTGCCGGGGCCCACATGCAAACAAACGTGTTGCCGCAAGACGCCCTTTTTCCCCAAATCCCCCAACAGCGCCGGCGTGAAGTGAAGCCCGGCGGTGGGGGCGGCGCATGAGCCGTCTTTTGCCGCGAAAACGGTTTGATACCGTTCGCGGTCGAGCGGCTCTTCCTCCCGGCCCATGTACGGCGGCAGCGGAATGTTGCCGTGATCGTGAAGCCATTTTTTGAGCGCGTCTTCCGGCATTGCGAATTCAAAAACACCAATATCACCTTCACGGCGGGAAAATGCCGCGCTCAGCCCCCTGCCAAAATCGATGCGCATTCCGGCCTTCAGTTTTTTGAGGCCGCGCACCACGGCGAAGACCTCGCCCGCGTCGAAGCGTACGACCAGCAGCTCAATTTTCACCCCGGCGGGCGTGGCGCCGAAAATGCGGGCGGGGATCACGCGGGTTTCGTTCAGCACCATGGTGTCGCCGCGATTGAGCAGTCCCGGCAAATCGGCGAAGGTATGATGCGATATTTCGCCGGTGGCACGGTTCAGGCGCATGAGGCGCGATTGATCACGCGCATCGGCGGGGTATCGGGCGATGAGTTCCGGCGGCAGCTGGAAATCGTAATCGGCCAGCCGTGTGCTGATGGCTTACTCCGGCACGGAGGCGAGGACGTTGGCGGCGACGGTGGCCCCCGGGTAGTACTTGCCCAAAATGTCGCGGAAGGATCGCTTCTCGTCCGCCATTCCCTTGGCGCCCCACTGACAGAGTCCGACGCCGTGACCGTACCCGATTCCTTTGAACAGCAGCAAAGTGCCCTGTTTATATATGGTGAAGCGGGTGCTTTTCAGGCGGGCCGGGCCTATCGCCAGGCGGAAGTCGACGGCGTTCACCATTGCCACGTCGCGTCCGTTACGCAGGGCGAGCGTTTTAACCCTGCCGGTTTTTGTGTGAGCCTGCGCTGCAATTGATCCGATCTTGCCCTTGTGCAGGCCGGCGCGCGTAAGGGCCTTCTCAACCTCGTTGATCCGCACGTTAAACTCCCACGTGTAGTAGGGCGATTTTTTTCCGTAAGCACACGGCACCGATTTAAGGTACGGCGTGTTGATTTTATGGAAGACCTCGACGCCGTCCTCGGTGCGGTCACCGCAATTGGCGTGGAAGAAGGTGCGGGCGATCTGGTTGTTGTACAGCAGGATCATTCCCGCCGTGCCGTGGACGGCTTCGTCGGTATGGGAGTCTTCGTTGACGACGCCGCCGTAAACCTGATCCATTACGGTGGTTTCCACGTCAAAGTAGTTCTCGTTCATCTCCTGCCGCCGGAAAAGCGCGTACGTGCGGGCGGCCACGGCCTGGGCCTTCAGGGCTTCCACCGGCCATGCCTTCGGCATCTCGGCCGCCACCACGCTGCGGAGGTAATCCTCCAGCATCACGTGATTCACCACGTCGAAGGTGCCCTTGCCGTTGTCCCACAAAACGATGTAGCCGCGATACCGCTTGCCGTTGATGGCGATGATGCCGTCCGGCGATTCCACCCGTATGGAGTTGATGGGGAAGACGAAGCTGTTGATGCGGATGCCGTGGGGGCTGCGCCGGACGGTGACGGCGCGCAGGTCGCCGGTGTTCAGCCGCGCGCCGCTCTCGGCGGAGGTTATCAGCAGATTTCCCTCGCCGGCGAGTTCGGCGGACGAGGCGGCGCGGATGAGCGCCACCCGCATTTCGAGGCTGAGGAGGCTTTCCAGCTTGGGCGGGGCGACGGCCTTCTCCGGCTCGTCGAGGATATTGCCTTCCGGCGCCATCTCAAAGGGGAACGGCGTTTCTTCCTCTGCCCGCGCGATTGCGGATGAGGTGAATATCAGTAATGCCGCCAGTAGCGGCCAGGCGAATTTCTTCATATATGTGTGGCTCCAGGTTGAGGCAAAGATTACCCCATACTTCGCCACGGGGCAAATGAATAGGGGGGATTGTCCGCTGAAGCTCTTGGTGGGCGCACAATTTATTGTGTACATCATGCCGAAGGCATGACGGCTCTCTTGACGCAGCGCATCAACGTACACATTAAAATATGTATCCACCGAGGGGGAGCGGGGGAGCGGGCCGATCTGTTCAGAGGCCTTGCCGCAACAAGCTCTTTCCAATCCTCCTCACGCAGAATGCCGCAAAGCAAGACCCCGAAGTGCCGCGACTTAAGGGGGATCAAGGGAAGTAAGGCGGACTTCTGTGCGGCAAATAAAAGGGTGTAGAATGTGACTGAAGGAGACCGCATGACCAAAGAGATCATTTTCATGGTGGAAGAGGAGCCGGAAGGAGGCTATATCGCCAAGGCGGTGGGCCATGCCATTTTCACGCAAGCCGAAACGGTGGACGAATTGAAGCTCAATGTTAAAGAGGCGGTATCGTGCCATTTCGGTGAAAGCGGGAAGCCATCCGTCATTTGCTTGCGGATGGTTTAAGGAAGAGGTCATCCCCGCGTGAAACAGCCGCGCGATGTAAGCGGCAAAGAACTTGCGCGGTTACTGGCGAAACATTGCGGGTACGAAACAATCCGGCAGGCGGGAAGCCATGTGCGCATGACCTCCAAACGCATGGATGGAGAGCATCACATTACCATCCCGCTACACGACCCTTTGAAGCCCGGAATGTTAAGCGCCATTCTTGCCGAAGTGGCGGCCAGCCGAAAAATGGATAAAAAGAAACTGTTGGAAACGCTTTTCAAATAGCCATGCGGTTTTCAAAAGCCGTAAAGCAAGACCATGCACTGTTTAGATAATCCTATAATTTAATAAACATTTCGCTTGCGTAAGGAGGGGGCAAAATATGAAACTCAAGGGCATGACGTTAATGAAACCGTTAATTCGGCTTTACCCGGAGCTTCCAATAAAGGGATTAGAGGAAGATGCTCTCGATCTGGGCGAGATCGTTAACAATCTCACTTCCATACTTGCTAACGCTGGTAGTCCGCTGATGCTTGGCTTGTACGGTTCATGGGGAAGCGGGAAAAGCAGCATCATCAACTCGGTTAAGCAATTTGTAGCCTTTGGCGCTTTTTTTCCTTCGCGCGTTCAATATCGTAATGGCGTTGCGGGTTTATCCACAAACCGGGGATGTTGTTGAAGTCGCGCGGCAGTGCGAACTTCACGCATGGGTGGCGCTTTGATAAAAGGTTTTCACTTTGATCCGTTTGGAGCGTTCCTCCACCCGCGACGCGTCGAACTGAAACTGTAACCGCATCCAACCCTCCGGTGTGCCGCCAAACGCCTTGGCCAAGCGGATGGCCATATCCCACGACAGGTCGGCGTTCCCGTTCACCAGATTGCTCAACGCGGAGCGCGACACACCGAGGATATTGGCCCCTTCGGTCACGCTCAATCCGTGAGGCCCCAAACAATCCATGCGCACCGAAAATCCCGGATGGGGCGGATTCTTCATTTTCAAAGCTTTCATGGCGTTTTTCCTTTCAATGGTAGTCCTCTAAATTCACTTCCAGCGCATACCCGGCTATCATGGATTAGTTGTAGCGTGTAGCGCGTCACTGGTCAATCATAAAAAGGGCCGGCCGGAGGGCCGATGGGGGAAGCTTTAATAGTATTTCTGAATTCCCGTCTGCACGGGGATGACGGGGAGGGTGCCGGATGGGATTCAGCATGATAGGGAGAGGGTCGATCCGGGAGAAGGGAGGCATCTGAAAGCACGTACCCACCGAGAGGGAGCAGGGGAGTGGGCCGGGCTGCCGAGTTCTGTAGACGCCCCTCTTGTTTGGTAGGTGATCCCATCGTTATTCCCCCGATTCAGGGGGGTGGCGTCAAATGTTTGTCATCGGCGCAATTGCTAACGCGTTGTAAATATAGCGATTTTAAAAATCCAGTTTCAATAAGGCACAACCATTGCAATAAAAAGAGTCAAATAACCGGCACAATAAAAAAGGGAAAAACGGATTATGAGGCAAATGTCATCGACTGTGAGGAGCCTGCCCGAGAGGGAAACGGCGCTGGATGTGCGAAACCTGCCCGGTCTGGCGCTAAAGCTGGTGGAGAATGCGGCGGAAGGCATTTTGATAACCAAGAAAAACGGCGTCATCGTTTATGCCAACAACGCGTTTCTCCAAATATCCGGTTATTCCTTTGATGAAACACTTGGCAAAACGCCGCGTATGTTGCAATCCGGAAAGCACAGCCGCGAATTTTACCGTGAGATGTGGGACAACCTGACGTTCTATGGCGCGTGGAAGGGCGAAGTGTGGAATAAGCGCAAAGACGGCAACATTTATCCCCAGCAAATGGCCATAACCGAACTGGGGGACCCCGATAACAGCGGAGAGGTTTACTACGCCTCCATGGTTCACGATCTGACAAAGGTTAAACATAATGAAGAGGAATTGCTGCACCGGGCGTATCACGACGCGCTGACCAAACTTCCCAACCGGCACTTGTTCATGGATCGGCTGGAGCAGGTGGTGAACCGGGCCGAGCGCAAGCGGGCGAAATTCGCCGTCATGTTTATCGACGTGGACAATTTCAAGAATATCAATGACAGCCTGGGACACCATATCGGCGACATCCTGCTCAAGGAAATTTCCCGGCGTCTGGTACACTGCGCGCGCGACGTGGACACGGTATCACGCATCGGCGGCGATGAGTTCACCATCATCCTGGAAGCGGTGGAAAAGGAAGAGGAGATCGGCATCGTCGCCTCGCGCATCCAGAAGCGGATGGCGGAGCCGTTTTCATTGGACGGGAACGAGCTGTATATCACCGTCAGCATCGGCATAGCGATATATCCCGAAAACGGCGAAACCGCCGCAAGCCTCCTGAAGAACGCCGATTTGGCGATGTATCACGTGAAGGAAATGGGAAGGAACAACTTTCACTATTTCACGGAATCGCTGAACCGGAAAGCCATCAACCGGATGGAGATGGAGATACAACTGCGCAAGGCGATAAAGAACAAGGAAATGATCGCCCACTACCAGCCCAAGATCGATTTGCGCACCGGCAAAATCATCGGGATGGAGGCGTTGGCCCGCTGGCCGGAATCC